>NZ_WBKR01000103.1 GCF_008868155.1 Micromonospora sp. ALFpr18c | reverse complement strand
GCCCCGACCTCTGCCCCGCCGTGGGAGGTCGACCCGGCATCGTCCCCGACCCGCAGCGCCGCAGCCCAGAGTGCTCCGATCTCGGGTGCTCAGCCGTCGGGCGCTTCCGCCTCGACCGCCGACTCGCCGATCCCGGCGTCGCCCGGCGCTGTGTCGGCTGGTGGCTCGCCCGCCCCGCGCCGCGTGGTGCCGCCGTCAGCGGTGCTCCCCGACCCGGCGACACCCGTACCGCCCCGACCGGGTGCGCCGGCTGCCGCGCTGGACGCCGTCGCGGTCCGCCGGGTCTGGCCCGACGTGGTCGGCAAGGTCAACCGGACCAACAAGCGCATCGCCGCCCTGATGCGTGACGCGGTCGTCCGTGAACTCGACGGCGACATGCTGGTGCTGACGGTCAAGTCGACCGTGCTGGCCAAGATGATGGCCGACCACGCGGCGGTGCTCACCGACGCGCTGTACGAGGAGTTGGGCGGGCGCTGGCAGATCCGTTGCGAGGTGGCCGGCGAACGAGGTGGCACGCCGCTGTCCGCCCCACCCGCGACGGCTGCCGCGCCGCCTGCTCCGGCGGCTGCCCGACCCGCCCCGGCGAACGCATCGCCCAGCGCAACGACCCCGGCCACCGCTCCGACGACCCCGGCCACGGCTGCTGGGGCGACGACCCCGGCCGCGGTTCCGACGAACGCGGCCACGGCTGCTGGCTCGACGAACCCGGCCACGGCTGCTGGCGCGTCGAACACGCAGCCCGCTGGCTCGGTGGCCGACGACGAGGACGACTGGCCGGAGGCTGCCCGCCCCGGCGGCTACGCTCCCGCGGTCCAGGCGACGGACGGGGAGGACTGGCCGGAAGCTGCCCGACCTGGTGGCACCGCCGTGGCTGACCGCGTCCCCGCCTCGGCATCCGGCGTGAACGGCGCCGACGCGGCCCGTGGCGCGTCGGACGGCGGTGGCCACGGCACGGCGAACGGTGTCGGCCTGGGAGCGAACGGTGACCGCTCGGGTGGCTCCGGCTCGGCGACCGGTAAGCCGGACGTGCGGGCGGGCAACCCGACACCGGCGGCCCGGCAGCCGGCGGCAGCCGGTGGCGCACCGGTGAGCAGCGCCATCGCCGCCGCCCGCGCGGCGGCGGCGGGGCGCGGTGCGCGTACCGCAGCGGTAGCCCGGCCTGTCGCGGACGCCGAATGGGCGGGCGAGCCGCCCTACGACCCGGACTTCGACGGCCCGCTGCGCGGCGGTCGGCCGGGTGGCGCCGCCCCGGCGGCGGCCCCGGCCCTGGAGGGGTTCGACCCGGGCGACGAGCCGTTGGACGACGTCATCGACGAGAAGACCGCGCGGGAGTCCAGCGAGGAACAGGCGGTACGGCTGCTCCGGGAAACCTTCGGTGCCGAAAAGATCAACGAGGTCGATGCCCGCTGACACCCCGAGCCCGTGATCCGGGGGGTCCTCAGTCGAAGACGACGACCCGACGGCCCACCACGTCACCGCGGCCCAACGCTTGGAGATTCTCGTTGATCTCGTCGAGCCGCACCGCGGTGACGGTGTGCTCGATCCGCCCTGCGGCGGCCAGCGCGAGAACCTCGGTCAGATCGTTGTAGTTGCCCCAGAACGATCCGAGGAATTGCAGCTCGCCGCCGACGATGAAGTTCAGGGGGACCTCGACCTGGGTGCCCATCAGGCCGACTGCGACGACCGCCCCCTCGGACCCCAGGATCGCGAAGTCGAGCGCGATCGACTCCTTGGCGCCCGTGCAGTCCAGGACCGCGTCGACCGCCCGGCGGCCGGTGAGTCTCTCGAGCTCGTCCTGCACCTGGCCGGCACTCTTGCCCCGAGTGTTGACGGTGTGATCGGCGCCGTTGCGCCTGGCGACCTCGAGCTTGTCGTCGGTACGGGAGAATCCGACCACGGTCGCGCCGGCGCCGAGCAGCTTCGCGTACTGCACGGCGTAGCTGCCCAGGCCGCCGATGCCGGCCACCACCACCGTACGTCCCGGGCCGAGCTTGCCGGCCGCGCTCAGCTTCTTCACCCCGCGGTACGGGGTCAGCCCTGCATCGGTCAGCGGCGCGAAGTTCTCGGGCTGCTGGCTGTCGCCGGCCGGCACCCGGATGAGCTGGCGATGCGGCACCGCGACGTACTCCGCGAATCCGCCGGGCGGCCCGAAACCTGGCCATCCGCCGGTGCCGGTGCACATCTGCTCGTTGCCCTCATGACACTGCCGGCAGGTCCCGTCGCCCCAGCCGGGGTTCACCACGACCAGATCGCCCTCGGAGAGGCCCGCCGAGGCGGGCACCTCGGCACCCCGACCGGCCACGTGACCCGCGATCTCGTGCCCCGGCGTGATGGGGAACTCGATCGGCGCGGCGGCCTGGAAATATCCCTCGACGAGCTGGAAGTCGCTGCGACACATGCCGGTCGCCGCCACTTTGATCAGGACCTCGTCCCGCCCGAGCTCGGGAACCGGAATCTCCTCCAGCCGCCATGGTTCGTTGTAGCCGTACATCCGAGCCGCCCGCATCTTCATGACAACCTCCTGATCTCAGCGATGCTGTCGCTGTCGTAACGCCGGATAGCGGACAGGCGGACCCCTAAAAATGCCCGCTTACGCACGGTACGTCAGCACTCGTCCGTGCGATCGGCGATCTGCCTATCCGGTCGTTACGACGTTCCCGGGCGCTGTCAGGATGTGCGCCGTGAAGATCACCTCGACTGCGGAGGAAGTAGCCGACGGCAGCCGGTTCGGCCGTGACCACGCGAAGTCGGCGGTGCTGGCGGTCGCTGGCCTGATCCTGTTGATCTCGGCGCGGTGGATGCCGTGGGTGACGGTGCGTCCCAACGAGTTCGCCGCGGACCGGCTGTTCGGCCGAGTGCCCTCGACCGAGGCACGGACGTTCGGGCTGACCGACCTCGCGGGCTACTGGCAACCGCTCTACGTCGGGTGGGCGGCGCTGCTGGTGCTGCTGGTCGCGGCGTGGGTACGGCCGCAATGGCGGTTCGGTGTGCGGTTGGCCGCGATCCTGCTCGGCGTGGTGCTCGGAGTCGGCACCCTCCTGCCGGCCACGGCCGCCATCGACGTCAGCGGCTACCCGTCGGACGATCATCCCAACGCCGACCTCCTTGGTGGCGTCTGGTCCGCGCTGTTCGGGATGCTGTTGCTGGTACGCGCCGTCACAGCCCTGAAGCCGTCGACGCCGACCGCCTCGGAGCCGACCGCACCGGCGGCCGCTGCCGCCGTCTTCGTGGATGAGCCTGCCACGGCAGATTCGACCTCCTTCGTCTGGCAGGGTTCACGCCCGAACACCCGGCCGGATGCGCCCTGGTGGCGACGCCCCGCGCCGATCGCCGGCGTGCTGGCGGTCCTCGGTGTGGCAGTCCTCGTCGTCACGGTCAGCTGGCGGGCGATCGACTCGGCCGACGACCAGACCCCCGACCTCGGTGCGCTGGTGGTCGCGGCTCCCGCCGGTTGGGCCCCTGCCACGCCGGCCGTGGCGCACGACCAGGCCGACCTCGACCTGGGCCGGGTTCTGCCGCTCTCCGAGGCGCGAGCGCACCTGCTCGCCGAACAGGCGGGCGGCGACCTGATTCATGCGGCCGCCTCGGCCTGGACCCGCCCGGACGCCACCCTCGTGTCGATCACCCTGCTCGAGTTCGGATCGGCAGGGTCGGCGGACCAGTTCCAGCGTTCCTACAGCGACCTGCGGGAGGCGACCCCCGGCGAGGTGACGCCGCTCGCCGACGTGCCGGGCTCAGCGGTCTTCGTGAATGCCGAGCGGACCGGGGTGTGGGCCGTCGCCGGCCGGCACGAGGTCGTCCTGATCGTCAGCGCGGTCGGCGGCCCGCCGGGCAGCGTGCCGGTCGTCGAGTCCCTGGTCCGGGAGCAGTACGACCGGCTCTGATTCCCGGCGTCCCCGGCCCGCGATGAAGGAGCCCGGGCCTCGGCGTGGGCGGACGCACCGGGGCGCTGCGGCGTCGGTCCCAGCGGTTAGGCTGATCGGCGGCCGAGCAGACGAGTGCGAGAAGGAGCCATCCGTGCGCCCAGGTGGACAGCCGAACATGCAGCAGATGCTGAAGCAGGCGCAGAAGATGCAGCAGCAGATCGCCGTCGCCCAGGCCGAGCTGGCCGAGGCCGAGCTGACCGGCACCGCCGGTGGTGGGCTGGTCACCGCGACGGTCTCCGGCGCCGGCGAGCTCAAGACCATCAAGATCGACCCGAAGGCCGTCGACCCGGACGACGTGGAGACGCTGGAGGACCTGGTCGTCGCGGCTGTGCACAACGCCGCCGAGGCGGCCCGGGAGCTGACCGAGCGCAAGATGGGCCCGGTCGCCGGCGGCATGGGCGGCCTCGGCCTGCCCGGTTTCTGAGCCGGCAGATGTACGAAGGTGCCATCCAGGACCTGATCGACGAGCTGGGTCGGCTGCCGGGCGTGGGCCCGAAGAGCGCCCAGCGGATCGCGTTCCACGTCCTGTCGGCGGATCCGGCCGACGTCACCCGGCTGGCCGGCGCGCTGCGCAAGGTCAAGGAGCTGGTGCGGTTCTGCACGACCTGCTACAACGTGGCCGAGTCCGAGCAGTGCCGGATCTGCCGCGACCCGCGCCGCACCGACGAGGTGCTGTGCGTGGTGGAGGAACCAAAGGACGTGGTGGCCATCGAGCGGACCGGTGAGTTCCGCGGTCGCTACCACGTGCTCGGCGGCGCGATCAATCCGCTGGAGGGGATCGGGCCGGACAACCTGCGCATCCGGGAGTTGATGACCCGGCTGAGCGGCGGGGCGGTACGGGAGCTGATCCTGGCCACCGACCCGAACACCGAGGGTGAGGCGACCGCCACATACCTGGCGCTGTTGGTGAAGCCGATGGGCATCTCGGTGACCCGGCTGGCCAGCGGGCTGCCGGTCGGCGGCGACCTGGAGTACGCCGACGAAATCACCCTCGGCAGGGCCTTCGAGGGCCGTCGGGCGGTTTGAGTCGTACCCCGAGGGGTGGTGCCGTTACCGACGGTGCCACCCCTTCGTGGTGCCCGGCGCCGAGTGGATCGATGTGTCGCTCCATGTGTTCGCCGGACCGTCGACTGTCAGACCCCCGGGCAAGGTGTCGGCTTGGTAGCGATTGCCTGACGCCCGTTTCGCTTCTCGTGTGACATGCCATAGCCTCCCGCTCACGGACCGAGCCGCAGCTCGGCGTGGTCATGCGCATGACAGAGGTGAGAGATGCAGGCGAGAAGGCTCAAATCGGCTGTGGCCATCGCGGCCGTTGCCGCTCTGGCGGTCGGCGCGGCCGGCTGCGCGGAAAGTGAGCGCGACGGCGGCAGTGGCGAGGCCAAGACTGGCGGCACCTTCATCTTCGCGGGTGCCGGTGACCCGAAGAACTTCGATCCAATCTTCAACGATGACGGTGAGTCGTTCCGGCCGGTCCGGCAGATGTTCGACACCCTGGTGAGCCACAAGCCGGGCACCGCCGAGCTGGAGGGCGGCCTGGCCGAGAGCTGGGAGCACGACCCCGAGGGCAAGGTCTGGACGTTCAAGCTCCGTCAGGGCGTGAAGTTCCACGACGGCACCCCCTTCAACGCCGCCGCGGTCTGCTACAACTTCGACCGCTGGTACAACATGAAGGGCGCCGCCGCCCAGTCCCAGATGATCTACTACATGGACACCTTCGGCGGGTTCGCGAAGAACGAGGCCGAGGGCGCCGGCGAGTCGATCTACGACAAGTGCGAGGCCACGGACGACGGAACCGCCGTCCTCTCGCTCAAGAAGTACAAGGGTGCCTTCCCGGGCGCCTTCGCGCTGACCTCGCTCTCGATCGCGAGCCCCGAGGCGCTCAAGAAGTACGACGCCGACACCGTCACGCAGAACGGTGACTCGTTCTCGTACAGCGCGTTCGCCAACGAGCACCCGGTCGGCACCGGCCCGTTCACCTTCGGTGGCTGGGACAAGGCCAAGAACGAGATCACCCTCAACCGGAACCCGGACTACTTTGGTGACAAGGCCAAGGTGGACAAGGTGATCATCAAGGTCATCAAGGACGAGAGCACCCGCAAGCAGGAGCTCCGTGCCGGCACCGTGCAGGGCATCGACTTCCCGGCGCCGGCCGACCGCAAGGCGCTCGAGGGTGAGGGCTTCCAGGTCATCAACCGCCCGGCCTTCAACATCCTGTACCTGGGCATCAACCAGAAGAACCCGAAGCTGAAGGACCTGCGGGTGCGGCAGGCGATCGCCTACGCGCTCAACCGTCAGCAGCTGGTGCAGACCAAGGGCCCGGGAGGCGCGAAGGTCGCCGACGAGTTCATGCCGGACACCGTGCTCGGCTACGCCCCGGACGTGCAGAAGTACGAGTACAACCCGGACAAGGCCAAGCAGCTCCTCAAGGAGGCCGGCGCCGAGGGTCTGACGCTCAACTTCTACTACCCGCCGGACGTCTCCCGGCCGTACATGCCGAACCCGCAGGAGATCTTCACCGTCCTCGCCAACGACCTCCAGGCCGTGGGCATCAAGGTCAACGGTGTGCCTCGTCCGTGGAACGGTGGCTTCAAGGACGACGTGCAGCAGTTCGGCAAGCAGGACCTGCACATCCTCGGCTGGACCGGTGACTACAACGACCCGGGCAACTTCGTCGGCACGTTCTTCGGCCGGGGCAAGGTCGAGTTCGGCGACCAGTCGATGAACGAGATGTTCGACGCCATCGCCAAGGCCGACGGCACCGTCGACGACGCCGCCAAGAAGGCCGCCTGGGAGCAGGTCAACCGGGACATCGCCGCCAAGTGGCTGCCGGCCGTGCCGGTCTGGCACGCACCGCCGGCGATCGTCGTCACCAAGGACGTCGAGGGCCTGAAGGCCAGCCCGCTGACTGACGAGCGGTTCAACACCGTCAGCGTCAAGAAGTGACGTCAATCGGCTGACGCCGTAGGCGGAATCGGCCCGGGTTGGGGGTTTCTCCCCTGCCCGGGCCGATTCCGCGACCATCGAGAGTCTGGTGTGAGAGATGTTGCGAGTCATAGTCCGCCGCCTGCTGCAGTTGGTGGTGACCCTCATAGCCCTGTCGGCGCTGATCTTTATCTGGCTGCGGAATCTGCCCGGCGGTCCCGTCGAGGCGCTCCTCGGCGAGCGGGCCACGCCGGAGCGCCGCGCCCTGCTGACCAAGGCGCTCGGCTACGACCAGCCGATCCTGGTGCAGTACGGCAAGTTCATGCAGCGAGTCCTCACCGGCGACTTCGGCAACTCGATCCGGACCGGTGACCCGGTCACCGAGGTCATCAGCCGTGCCTTTCCGGCCACCATCGAGCTGGCCATCGCCGCGATGATCATCGCCGTCGGGCTCGGGGTGCCGTTGGGGTATCTCGCCGCGCGCTGGCGGGGGCGCTGGCCGGACAACCTCACCATCGCAGGCACCCTGCTTGGCATCTCGATTCCGATCTTCTTCCTGGGCTACCTGCTCAAGGACGTCTTCACGCAGAACATCCACTGGTTCCCGCCGTCCGGACGGCTCACCACCGGACTGGACAACACGAACGTCACCGGGTTCTTCGTCCTCGATGGCCTGCTGACCCGGGAGTTCGACGCCAGCGCCGACGCGTTGTGGCACCTGATCCTGCCGGCGATCACGCTGGCCACGATCCCGCTGGCCGTGATCGTGCGGATCACCCGGGCCAGCGTGCTCGACGTGCTCAACGAGGACTACGTGCGGACCGCCGAGGCCAAGGGCCTGCGGCATCGCACCATCCGGGGCCGGCACATCCTGCGCAACGCGCTGCTGCCGGTCGTCACCACCATCGGTCTGCAGACCGGCGCGCTTCTCTCCGGCGCGGTGCTCACCGAGAAGGTCTACAACTGGGGCGGCCTCGGCACGCTGATCACGGACTCGATCAGCGGCGGCCGGGACTACCCGGTGCTCCAGGCGATCATCCTGCTCGCCGCGCTGGTCTTCGTGGTGGTCAACCTGCTGGTCGACCTCTCCTACGCCTTCATCGACCCGAGGGTGCGTGTGCGATGAGTGATCCGATCATCCAGGCCGGAGCGCCGGCACCCCGTAGTGGGGACGACAAACCACGCCCCGGCATGAGCGAGCGCAGCATCGGCGTGCTCGGCGACCGCAAGAAGGCCCGGCTGGACGAACTGGCCCGGGCGAGTGCGTCCGACCGGGGCGGGGTCAGCCTAGTCCGGGACGCCGTGCGTCGGTTGCGGCGCAACCCGGTCGCCATCGTCGGGGCCAGCATCGTCGGCCTGTTCATCCTGGTGGCGATCTTCGCCCCGCTGATCGCGCCGCACGACCCGGTACAGCGCTTCGACGAGCTGACGAAGAACCTCACCGTGGACTCGATCCCGGGTGCCAGCGGCGACTTCCCGTTCGGTTCCGACCCGCTCGGTCGGGACTTCCTGTCCCGGATGATCTACGGCGCCCGTCAGACGCTCTTCGTCGGCGTGCTCGCCACCCTCATCGGCCTGGTGCTCGGTGTGCTGATCGGCGCGATCGCCGGTGCCTTCGGCGGCTGGATCGACGTGGTTCTGATGCGACTCACCGACGTGATGCTGGCCCTGCCGAGCCTGCTGCTCGCGATCACGCTTGTCGCGATGGCGAGCCGGTCGAGTCAGTGGACGGTGATCTTCGCGGTGGCGATCGTGAGCGTGCCGATCTTCGCCCGACTGCTGCGCGGCTCCATGCTGGCCCAGCGGGAGAGCGACCACGTGCTCGCCGCCCGCGCGCTCGGCGTCAAGGAGCGCAACATCGTGCTGCGGCACATGCTGCCCAATTCGCTGACCGCGGTGATCGTGCAGGCCACCCTGACCTTCGCGGTGTCCATCCTGGACGCCGCGGCGCTCTCCTTCCTGGGCCTCGGCGACCCGGACATCAACCGGGCCGAGTGGGGTCTGATGCTGGGCGTGGACGGTCAGCGGTACTTCGAGGTCCGACCGGAACTGGCGTACTACCCGGCGCTCGCGATCATCGTGGTCGCGCTCGGCTTCACCCTGCTGGGTGAGGCGATGCGTGAGGCGATCGACCCGAAGAACCGGCGGTGATCGCGGTGCGCGCAACCAGCACGGCCGGCCTCTGCCGGCGAGAGGAAGTGACCCGATGAGCCTGCTCGACGTCCGTGACCTGAGCGTGGTGTTCCAGCGGCGAGGCGAGCGGCCCTTCACCGCCGTCGACAAGGTCAGCTTCACCGTGGAGCCGGGGCAGACCGTCGGCCTGGTCGGCGAGTCCGGCTGCGGCAAGAGCGTGACCAGCCTGGCCATCATGGGCCTGCTGCCCAAGCGGGGCAACAAGGTCACCGGGGAGGTGCTCTTCGAGGGCACCGACCTGCTGAAGCTGCGACCGGACGACATGCGTGACCGGCGGGGCCGGGAGATCAGCATGATCTTCCAGGACCCCCTGTCGTCGTTGAACCCGGTCATCCCGATCGGTGTGCAGGTGGCCGAGGTGCTGGAACGCCACCAGGGCCGGGACCGCAAGCAGGCGCTGCGGGAGGCGCGGGACCTGCTCGACGCGGTCGGCATCCCCGACCCGCAGCGGCGACTCAGCGAATACCCGCACCAGATCTCCGGCGGGATGCGCCAGCGCGCGCTGATCGCCATCGCGCTGGCCTGCAAGCCGCGACTGCTGATCGCCGACGAGCCGACGACCGCGCTCGACGTGACCATCCAGGCGCAGATCCTCACCCTGCTCAAGCAGTTGGTCGACGAGACCGGCACCGCGCTCGTCATGATCACGCACGATCTGGGCGTGGTGGCCGGGCTCTGCGACACCGTCAACGTGCTCTATGGCGGCAAGGTGGTCGAGCGGGCGCGACGGCACGAGCTGTTCGCGCACGCACGGCACCCGTACACCCACGGGCTGCTCAACTCGGTGCCCCGGCTGGACTCGCCGCGCGGTGAGCGGCTGCACGCGATCCGCGGGTCGGTCTCCGACAACATCCCGTGGGCCGAGGGGTGCGCGTTCGCGCCGCGCTGCGACAACGTCGTGGACGCGTGCCTGGAAGGGCCTCCGCCGCTCGAACCCACTGCCACCGGTGGCGACCTCCGCTGCAACAACCCCGTCTCCGAGGAGGTGGCGGCCCGATGACCGACCAGACCGGTCCCCTGATCGAGCTGCGTGACGTCAAGGTCCACTTTCCGATCAAGAGTGGCCTGCTCTTCGACCGGACCGTCGGCTACGTCTACGCCGTGGACGGCGTGTCGCTGAGCATCCGCAAGGGTGAGACGTACGGCCTGGTGGGCGAGTCGGGCTGCGGCAAGTCGACGCTGGGTCGTGGCCTGCTGCGGCTCGTCGAACCCACCGACGGCGAGATCATCTTCGACGGCACCGACGTCCGCGCTCTCAAGGGCGAGGCGATGCGGCACGCCCGCCGCCGCATGCAGATGATCTTCCAGGACCCGCTGTCCAGCCTCGACCCCCGGCAGTCGGTGGAGTCGCTGCTGGTGGAGGGGCTCAAGGCGCACGGGTTGGCCGGCGACAAGGCCGAGACGAACCGTCGGCTGCGCGAGACGCTGGAGGCGGTCGGCCTTCCCGCGTCGGCTCTCAGCAAGTACCCGCACGAGTTCTCCGGCGGCCAGCGCCAGCGCATCGGCATCGCCCGGGCGCTGGTGCTCAACCCGGACCTGATCGTCGCCGACGAGCCGGTCTCCGCGCTGGACGTGTCGATCCAGGCCCAGGTGCTCAACCTGCTGGAGGACCTGCAGAACGAGCGCGGCCTGACCTACCTGATCATCGCGCACGACCTGGCGGTGGTGCGGCACATCGCCGACACGGTGGGCGTGATGTATCTGGGTGGGCTGGTGGAGGAGGCGTCCAGCGACGACCTCTACCGCGAGCCGATGCACCCGTACACGCGCGCGCTCATGTCCGCGGTGCCGGTGCCGGACCCGGTGGTGGAGGACCGCCGGGAGCGGATCCTGCTCGCCGGTGACCTGCCGTCGCCGACCAACCCGCCGTCGGGCTGCCGGTTCCACACCCGGTGCCCGTGGGCGCAGCCGACCCGGTGCGCCGACGAGCGGCCGGAACTGCGCGACGTGGTCGGCGGGCACCGGGTGGCCTGCCACTTCGCCGAGGACATCGCCGCCGGCCGGATCCGGCCGCACGAGGTCGAGGTGGAGCTGGTCCGCCCGGTGGAGGGCACCGGCCCACTCGACCCGCCGGGCGAGCTGATCCCGACCCCGTGACACCTGAGGGGCCGTCCGTCACCGGGCGGCCCCTCAGGTCGTACGGCGGGCGGCTCAGCCCTCGGGGCGGTGCAGCAGTGCCACGGCCACGCCGTGCACCGCGTCCAGCCCTGCCGGGTCGGCCAGCGCGACCGTCCCGCCGGTCACCGCGTACCACTCATCCGCGTCCTTGTACTGCACCCGCAGGGTGACCTTGCCGTCCGCGTACTCGGTGCGCAGCGTCAACTCGCCGGTGACGACGCCGACCTCGTCGGTCATCACCCCACCCGGACCGGGCACGATGTCGGCGCTGCGGCTCTGCGGGGCACTGGCGCCGGTCGAGTCGGCGACCATGCCGGCCCCCGGCACCGCGGCCGGCGTGTCGCCGGTGCCGTCGGCGGTCATCCCGGCTGTGGACGGCGCGTTGTCCGCGTCTGTCGCCGCTTCCTCGCTCATCAACAGCCCTCCAGCATGTCGGTCAGGGCGGCCTTCTCGGCAGTGGTCACCGTCAGCCGCCAGTGGTGCTTGACCGTCACCCAGCTCTTGGCGTATTGACACCAGTACGACCGGTTTGCCGGCTTCCACTGGGACGGGTCCTGGTCACCCTTTGCCCGGTTGGAGGACGCGGAAACCGCGATGAGCTGCGGACGTGTCGTGTCGTTGGCGAAGTCGCCGCGCTTCGCGTCGTCCCACTCGTCGGCGCCCGAACGCCACGCGTTGGCCAACGGCACCATGTGGTCGATGTCCACGTCGGAGGGATCGGTCGCGCTGCGGCCGTCGTACACGCTCTCCCAGCGACCCCCGACCACGTTGCAGCCGGAGAGCTTCACGTCCTTACCGTCGCGTTGCAGGATGCTGTCCCGCACGTCGCAGTTCTTGCCGGTGTCCCGCCAGTGTGGGAAGCGTTCCCGGCTGTAGCCCTTCATCGAGCCGGCGCTGGCGACGGTCAGCTGGCCCAACTGCTCGACGGCGTTGCCGCCGCCACCCGGTGGCGGCGTCGACTCGGGCTCCTCGGGCGGGACGCAACCGGCCACGCCGAGCGCCAGCGCCGCGACGAGCGCGGCCACCGACGCACGCTGTCCTGATCTGGTACGCACAGACGACACCTCTCCAGCTTGCGGGCTCCCGGCGATTGCGCACAGTACCCGGGCATGGTTTCGGCGTTTCGTGGCGTCTCCCACATCCTGCAAGGCAGATTGGTGGGATGACCGCACCCGTACCGGCACCCGCGCTGCGGATGGGCACCGCCGCAGGCCGAGGAACGCTGCTCGCCGCGGTGCTCGCCTCCGGCATGGTCTTCCTGGACAGCACGGTCGTCAACGTGGCACTGCCGAAACTCGGCCAGGACCTCGGGGCGAACGTGGCCGATCTCCAGTGGACCGTCAACGGGTACCTGCTGATGCTGGCCGCGTTCGTCCTGCTCGGCGGATCCCTCGGGGACCGCTTCGGCCGGCGGCGGATCTTCCTGATCGGGGTGCTCTGGTTCACCGTCGCCTCGGTGCTGTGCGGCCTGTCCCAGGACACCGGCATGCTGATCGCGGCCCGGATCCTCCAGGGCGCGGGCGGCGCGCTGCTCACCCCCGGCTCGCTGTCGGTGCTCCAGGCCAGCTTCCACCCGGACGACCGGGGCCGGGCGATCGGCGCGTGGGCGGGGCTGTCCGGGGTGTCCACGGCGTTGGGGCCGTTCATCGGCGGCTGGCTGATCGACGCGCTGTCCTGGCGGTGGATCTTCTTCCTCAACCTGCCGATCGCCGTACTGGTCCTGCTGGCCGCGCTGCGCTGGGTGCCGGAGAGCCGCGACGAGAACGTCTCCCGTACGCACGGGCCGGGCCGCACCCGGCGTCGGTTCGACGTGGCCGGGGCACTGCTCGGGGCGCTCGCGCTCGCCGGCGTCACGTACGCGCTGATCGACGCGCCCGTCCGCGGGTTCGCGTCGGCGCCGGTGTTGGTCGCGGCGCTCGTCGGCGTGCTGGCGGCGGTGGCCTTCGTGCTGGTGGAACGGCGGCGCGGTGACACGGCGATGCTGCCCACCGGGCTGTTCGGCAGCCGCCTCTTCTCGGTGCTGAACATCTTCACCGTGGTGGTCTACGCGGCGCTCAGCGGGTTCACCTTCTTCTTCGCCGTCTACCTGCAGAACGTCGTCGAGTGGTCGGCCCTGCGTACCGGCATCGCGCTGCTGCCGATGACCCTGCTGCTGTTGGTCGGATCGGCGCGGGCCGGCGCGCTGGCGGCGCGGATCGGCCCCCGGCTGCCGCTGACCGTCGGGCCGATCATCGCCGCCGCCGGTCTGCTGCTGCTGCGCGGCGTGCGGCCCGGTGCGTCGTACTGGACCGACGTGCTGCCCGGGGTGTTGCTGTTCGGCGTCGGGCTGACCCTGGTGGTGGCACCGCTGACCGCGTCGGTGCTGGCCGCCGTCCAGGACCGGTTCTCCGGAGTGGCCAGCGGCTTCAACAACGCCGCCTCCCGGGCCGGCGGTCTGCTCGCGGTGGCCGCACTGCCGCTGCTCGTCGGCCTCTCCGGCGGCGGATACGAGCAGAAGACGGAGCTGGCGAACGCCTACCGCGGCTCGTTGGCCTGGTGCGCGGGGCTGCTGCTGGCCGGCGCGGTGCTGGCCCTCGTGCTGGTCCACCGGCCACCCCGCGCGGCCCCACCGTCGCAGCCCTGCCACTCGATGCCCGCCGCCACACCCCCGAAGTAGGAAACCCACCTCGGGGGTGTGGCGAGCGCGTCAGCTGCGAGCGCGGTTGACGGCGCTGGTGACCGCCTTGATCGAGGCGGTGACGATGTTGGCGTCGGTGCCGACACCCCAGACCGTCCGACCGTCCACCTCGCACTCCACGTACGCGGCGGCCTGCGCGTCCCCGCCGGAGGACAGCGCGTGCTCGTGGTAGTCGAGCACCCGTACGCCCACCCCGACCGACTGGAGCGCGTTGACGTACGCGTCGATCGGGCCGTTGCCGACCGCGGTGAGCGACCGCTGCTCGGTGCCCACACCGACCTCGGCCTCGATCTCGACCTTGCCGTCGGTGGTGCGGATCGTGTAGCCGGCCAGCCGGACCGCCGGGTCGCGCTGGTGGTCGAGCAGATAGTGGGTCGCGAAGATCTCCCACATGGCGGCCGGGTCGACCTCGCCGCCGTTGTGGTCGGTGACCTGCTGCACCACACCGGAGAACTCGATCTGGAGCCGGCGCGGCAGGTCCAGTTGGTGCTCGCTCTTCATGATGTACGCGATGCCGCCCTTGCCGGACTGCGAGTTGACCCGGATGACGGCCTCGTAGGTGCGGCCCAGGTCCTTCGGGTCGATCGGCAGGTACGGCACCGCCCAGGTGTGCTCGTCAACCGGTACGCCGGCGGCCTTCGCGTCGGCGGTGAGGGCGTCGAAGCCCTTCTTGATGGCGTCCTGGTGTGAGCCGGAGAAGGCCGTGTAGACCAGGTCACCCGCGTACGGGTGGCGCTCGTGCACCGGCAGTTGGTTGCAGTACTCGACGGCCCGGCGGACCTCGTCGATGTCCGAGAAGTCGATCATCGGGTCGATGCCCTGGGAGAAGATGTTGAGCCCCAGCGTCACCAGGTCGACGTTGCCGGTGCGCTCACCGTTGCCGAACAGGCAGCCCTCGATGCGGTCCGCGCCGGCGAGCAGGCCCAGCTCGGCGGCGGCCACCCCGGTGCCCCGGTCGTTGTGCGGGTGCAGGCTCAGCACCACGCTGTCGCGGCGCGGCAGGTGCCGGTGCATCCACTCGATCGAGTCGGCGTACACGTTCGGCGTGGCCATCTCGACCGTGGCCGGCAGGTTGATGATCAGCGGCCGGTCGGGCGTCGGGTCGATCACGTCGATCACCCGGGAGCAGACCTCCAGCGCGTACTCCAGCTCGGTGCCCGTGTAGGACTCCGGCGAGTACTCGTAGTAGATGTCGGTGTCCGGGGTGTGGATCTCGGCGTACTTCTGGCAGAGCCGGGCGCCGGTGGTGGCGATGTCGGCGATGCCGTCCTTGTCCAGGCCGAAGACCACCCGTCGCTGGAGGGTGGAGGTCGAGTTGTAGAAGTGCACGATCGCCCGCTTCGCCCCGCGCAGCGACTCGAACGTCCGGTCGATCAGGTGCTCCCGGCACTGGGTGAGCACCTGGATGGTGACGTCGTCCGGGATCATGTCCTGTTCGATGAGCTGCCGGACGAAGTCGAAGTCGGTCTGGCTGGCCGACGGGAAGCCGACCTCGATCTCCTTGTAGCCCATCTGCACCAGCAGCTGGAACATCCGCCGCTTGCGCTCGGGCGACATCGGGTCGATCAGCGCCTGGTTGCCGTCGCGGAGATCCACGGCGCACCAGCGTGGCGCGGCGTCGACGTGCCGGGTGGGCCAGGTGCGGTCCGGCAGGTCGACCCGGAACTGCTCGCGGTAGGGCTGGTAGCGGTGGTACGGCATCCGGCTCGGGCGCTGCCGGGCGATCGGATCGGTGTCAGCGTCGGTGACAGGTTGAGCCATCTCAGATTGCTCCCTGGAACAGGTGGCGTCAGCAGATCGGAAGGTGTCGGCGAGTTGCCGGGCGACGGTGCGCGGCGGTGCCGAGAGGAAACTCAGATGTGCTGGACGGCGCGATGCAACTCCGCGACGAGGTGCCGGCCGGTCAGGCCTCGTCGCGGCCGCTAAGGAGAAGAAGCGCCCGCCACATGACCAAGTCACCCTACGTGATGAAACGGAGGGTTGAAAGATAGGTCCGGACTATGGGACCGGCGTCATGGTCTGCTCCGGGGCCGCGGCACCCAGTCGCGGCGTCCGTGTGGCCCAGGCCACCGCCGGTACGATCGCCAGCCCCATCAGCACGAAGATCGCTGCCGCCGGGAACCAGCCCCAGCCACCCGTGGTCACGCCGAGCGCGGTCAGCCCGGCCGGGGCGATCAGGTACTGCACCTGGGAGCCGAGCCGGAACGCGCCCACGTACGCGCCGCGCTGCTCGTCCGGCGGGAGGGTGGCGGTGAGCCCCCAGGCACCCGCCGACTGGATCAGCTCGGCCAGGATCAGCAGCGTCGCGGCGGCCACCAGCAACACGACGGTGAGCGGGCCCCGGGTGAGCCCGGAGATCGGCAGGACCAGGCAGGCCAGGGCGATCAGCAGGCCACCGCGGCGGGAGGCCCTCGCCGCGCCCGAGGCGGTGTCGGCGCCCCGGCTGACGCGTACCTGGAGCAGCACGATCAGGACCGTGTTGAGCAGCACCAGGGCGGCGATCACCGTCTTCGGGGCGTCGGTGTGGGTGAGGATCCAGAGCGGCATCACCGTCAGGTAGAGCACCCCGTGCGCGGTGAGCAACCCGGAGAGCAGGGACACCACCATGAACGGGCGGTCGCGCAGCACGGCGAGCCGGCTCATCGGCTCCTCCGGCCGGGCGACCTGCGGCAGCCGGGGCAGTCGCCGTACGAACAGGGCCGTCACCAGGATCATCGCCGCGATGAACCACACCATCGCGCGGTACGCCTCGATCGTGTCCACGGCCAGCACCAGGCCGCTGATCACCGCGCCGAGCCCGAAGCCGACGTTCAACGACGACCGCTGGTACGCCATCGCCGTGACCCGTTCGGCCGGTGGGAGCGCGTTGATCGAGTAGACCTGCCGCGCCACGCCCGTCGACGCGTCCACCGCCGCCAGCGCCACCACCACGGCCAGGAAGCCCGCGAAGCCGCCAACGAACGGGTACGACGCGAAGAGCGCCGCGTCCAGCACCAGCCCGACCAACCAGACCCGCTGCGGCCCGTACCGGTCGGTGAGCCCGCCCAGCGGCACCGTACCCAACAGCGACACTCCCGCCGAGATGGACAGGCCGAGCCCGACCTGGGCGGCGCTGAGTCCCAGCGCCCGGGTGAAGAAGACGGCACTGCCGGCGTGGAACAGTCCGCTGCCGACGGCGTAGACCATGGCCTGCACGGCCAGCGCGCGGGTCAACCCGGCCGGCGGTACGACGTGTTGGACAACGGTGCGGATGGTGTCTCTGGCCCCCATGGCCGGTGAGTGAACCGTGCCCCCACGATGCCGGTCGAGTCTTTTAGGCTGAACCGAATCCTGCTCCGGGGGGGCGTGTGTCCGAGTTGCGGTTCAGTCTGGCCGATGTGGCGGGGGTGCGGCTCGCCGTGTCGCCGGTTAACGAGACGGTCATGAGCATGTGGGCGCTGGCGAGCCCGGTCCGCTACGCGGTGCACCTGCCCTGGATCGACCGCGCCCGGGTGACCCTGCGCCGCCCCGAGGTCGCCACCCGGGTCCGGCCGCTGACCGAGCTGACCTGGCGGGGTTGCCCGTTGCCCGACTTCCTCACCCCGGCGGCCCGACCGAACGTGGAGATGGCCGAGCAGCTCGACCAGATCGCCGCGACGTCGCCGGCAGTGGTAATCCAGGATCTGCTGTCGACCACCGCGCGCCGGCCGCTGAGTCCGTTCGGGCAGGCACTGCTTGCCGACCCCCGTGGGCTGCTGCCACAGCTGGTCGACGCACTGCGGGTCTGGTACGACGAGGCGATCGCCCCGGACTGGCCCCGGATGCGGGCGCTGCTCGACGCCGACGTGGCGTACCGGGCCGCCCAGCTCGCCGAGGGTGGTGCCGGTCGGTTCTTCGAGCAGCTCCACCCGAGCCTGCGCTGGCACGGTGACCGGGTGATCAGCGACGACCCGTTCGGGCGGGACTTCGACCTCCGAGGTCGTGGGCTGGCGCTGAACCCGACGGTGTTCACCGAACGGCGGGTGCTGTGGAACCTGCTGGAGGATTCGTTGCCGGCCGGCGCGTACCCGGTCCGGGCCGTCGGAACGCTCTGGGAGGGAACGGCGCCGCCACCCGGAGACCCCCTGGCGCGGGTGGTCGGCCCGGGCCGGGCCGCCCTGCTGCACCTGCTCGACGCGGCGACGACCACCACCGACCTGGCCCGACTCACCGGGATGTCCGCCGGAGGGGTGTCCCAGCACCTCGGCGCGCTGCACGCCGCCGGCCTGGTCTCCCGGTCCCGCCAGGGTCGGCACGTCCTCTATCGCAACACCGAGGCCGCCGCGGTCCTTCTGCGCGCCAGCCGCGGCGGTTAGCTTTGCCGACCGATCAGCCGAGCAGCAGGTCGGCCAGGGGGCGGCGGCGACGCAGGCCGGTCTCCTCGGCAACCAGGTCGGCCGGGAGGCTGAGCGGGTCGCCCAGTTGCCCGACGGCCACCACCGCGTACGGCCGCACGTCGGCGGGAAGGTGCAGGTCGGCGGCGAGTCCGGCGCGGTCCACGGTGAGGACCTGGCGGACGTGCAGCCCGAGCGCGGTGGCCTGCACGGTGAGGTGGGCGACCGCCTGGCCCAGGTCGTAGACGACCCCGTCGGCCGGTGCCGCGTCGGTGTCGACGTGCGCGGCGAGCAGCAGCGCGGCAGCCCGGTGCGCCCAGCGCTGCTCACGCTCGGGCAGGTTGACCAGGATCCGCTTCCAGGTCTCGTCGTCGCGGTGGCCGAGGGTGAAACGCCAGGGTTGCCGGTTGCCCAGCGACGGTGCCCAGCGGGCCGCCTCCAGCAGCGAGGCGGCATCGGCCGCGCTCAGCTCGTCGGAGGGGTGGAACGCCAGTGGGCTCCAGCGGTAGGCGAGCAGCGGGGTCAGGTGGGCCATACGAGAATAGTCCCGTATGGGCGATTTTCCCTTTGGGTGGGGGTTGGCAGAATGTGGTCAAGAGCACCCGTAACGGGACGACGATCAGGACGTTCCCGCGCTCGGGCTGCCCGACGGATCGGCGGTCGGCGTCGGCGGAGCCGCGGTGCCGAGCGGGTCGCCGTCGATCACCGGGCCGGCCAACTGCACGGTGGCCGGAGGCGGCCCGGGCGGCGCGGCCAGCCGCAGCGTCCCGGCCTCCGTCCGCACACCGGTCGGTGTGCCGTCCCGGTCGTAGCAGTAGATGCCGACATCCAGCGGGGCGTTCAGCGAGGCCGACGTGGAGTCCACCGAGTAGCAGGTGCCGGTCAGGCCCTCCGGCGTGGCGGCCGGGGCGACCGCGAGCGGGGCCCGCCGGTCGGTGAGCACGTCCAGCCAGTCGGTCAGCGGGTGCTGGACCCGAGGGTCCAGCCGGCGGGCAATGGGCTCGTCGCGCTCCCCGACGCGTACGCAGCTCGCCGGCTCGGACCGAACGGCCGACGGCAGGGCGCACTGGAACAGCCCGTCGGCGGTGGCGGCCAACGAGACGTCGACGGTGCCACCCAGCGCGCCACCGGGCACGTCCACCCGCCAGGTGCCGTCGTTCGCGCTGGCGAACACGACGGTGCGGTCCGGTTGGCCGGTCCGGCTGTAGACGTACTGCGCCACCAGGCGGCGATCCTGGGCCGCCGCCGCGAGCGCGGCCAACTCGTCCCGGGCCGCGTCCACCTGCGCCGGCGGGCTGTCGGTGGGCGGCGGGGCGGGAGGCTGCTCACCGGTACAGGCGACCAGGGCTGCCGGCAGGACGAACACGAGCGGCCCGAGCAGGCGGCCGGCCGAGCGGATGAGGACGGGCACCGGCTCATTCTGGTGGGTGGCGGAGGCTGGTGGGGACCGGCGTGTACCCGGCCCGCTCCGGCGTGTCGGGAACGCCGCCCCCGGCGTACCGCCGCCCTGGTCAGCCGGGGCCGGCCGTGCCGGGCGGGCCGGATGGTGGGATCACCTGACCCGGCGTCGTTACCCGCCGGATACCCTGGAGGGGTCTGACACGCGCCGCCGGCCCCGGTTCCGGCGGCGTCGGCACGCTCAGGGTCGCTGGGAGGGAGTGCACCGTCGTGGCACTCGTGGTGCAGAAGTACGGCGGGTCCTCCGTCGCCAATGCCGAGCGGATCAAGCGGGTGGCCGAGCGCATCGTCGCCGCCCGCAAGGCCGGCGACGACGTGGTGGTGGTGGTCTCCGCGATGGGGGACACCACCGACGAGCTGCTCGACCTGGCCAACCAGGTCAGCCCGCTGCCGCCGGGCCGCGAACTGGACATGCTGCTCACCGCCGGAGAGCGGATCTCCATGGCCCTGCTGGCCATGGCCATCCACAACCTGGGGTACGAAGCCCGCTCGTTCACCGGTTCGCAGGCCGGCGTGATCACCACCTCGGTGCACGGCCGGGCGCGCATCATCGACGTCACCCCGGGGCGGCTCAAGGGCGCGCTCGACGAGGGCTCGGTGGTCATCGTGGCCGGATTCCAGGGCGTCTCGCAGGACACCAAGGACGTCACCACGCTGGGCCGCGGCGGATCGGACACCACCGCCGTGGCGCTCGCCGCCGCGTTGCACGCCGACGTCTGCGAGATCTACACCGACGTGGACGGCATCTTCACCGCCGACCCGCGGATCGTGCCCAACGCGCGACACATCCGGCACATCACCTACGAGGAGATGCTGGAGCTGGCCGCCTGCGGCGCGAAGGTGCTGCACCTGCGTAGCGTGGAATACGCCCGGCGGGCGGGGTTGCCGATCCACGTCCGTTCGTCATACTCGACCAA
The DNA here is from genome assembly GCF_008868155.1 of Micromonospora sp. ALFpr18c. Taxonomy (GTDB): domain Bacteria; phylum Actinomycetota; class Actinomycetes; order Mycobacteriales; family Micromonosporaceae; genus Micromonospora. The sequence goes on along the minus strand of NZ_WBKR01000103.1, from coordinate 1,638 downwards.
CACCGGCACGATGGTCACCGGATCGATGGAGGACCTTTCCGTGGAGCAGGCACTGATCACCGGAGTCGCGCACGACCGCAGCGAAGCCAAGATCACAATCGTCGGGGTGCCCGACGAGCCGGGTGCCGCCGCGCGGATCTTCGACACCGTCGCCGGCGCCGAGATCAACATCGACATGATCGTGCAAAACGTCTCCACCGAGGGCACCGGCCGCACGGACATCTCGTTCACGCTGCCCAAGGCCGACGGCCCGACCGCGATGGCCGCGCTCAGCAAGATCCAGGAACCGGTCAAGTTCAAGGGCCTGTTGTACGACGACCACGTCGGCAAGGTCTCGCTGATCGGTGCCGGTATGCGCTCGCACCCGGGGGTGGCCGCCGGGTTCTTCGCCGCCCTCGGTGCAGCCGGGGTCAACATCGAGATGATCTCCACATCCGAGATCCGGGTCTCCGTGGTCTGCCGGGACACCGACCTCGACGCCGCCGTACGCGCCATCCACGACGCGTTCGAGCTGGGCGGGGACACCGAAGCCGTGGTCTACGCGGGGACGGGTAGGTAGCGCCGATGGCGGCGCTGCCCACCCTCGCCGTGGTCGGAGCGACCGGTGCCGTCGGCACCGTGATGTGTGAGCTGCTCACCGGGCGCCGCAACGTCTGGGGTGAGATCCGTCTGCTTGCCTCCGAACGCTCGGTCGGGCGGCGGGTCCGCTGCCGAGGTGAGGAACTCGTCGTCCAGGCGCTGACCCCGGAAGCGTTCGACGGCGTCGACGTGGCGATGTTCGACGTGCCCGACGAGGTCTCCGCCGAGTGGGCACCGGTCGCGGTCGCCCGTGGCGCGATCGTCGTGGACAACTCCGGTGCCTTCCGGATGGACCGGGACGTCCCGTTGGTGGTTCCCGAGATCAACCCCGAGCAGGTTCGCAACCGCACCCGGGGCATCATCGCGAACGCCAACTGCACCACCCTCGCGATGATCATCGCGGTGGCGCCGCTGCACCGCGAGTACGGCCTACGGGAGCTGGTGATCGCCTCGTACCAGGCCGTCTCCGGTGCCGGTCAGGCCGGCGTCGACATCCTGCACGACCAGCTCACCAAGGTCGCCGGAGACCGACTGCTCGGCTCACGCACCGGCGACGTACGCCAGGCCGTCGGCGACGACCTGGGCCCGTTCCCGGCGCCGCTCGCGCTCAACGTGGTGCCCTGGGCCGGCTCACCCGCCGACAGCGGCTGGTCGTCGGAAGAGATGAAGATCCGCAACGAGTCCCGCAAGATCCTCGGCCTGCCCGACCTCAAGGTGTCCGCCACCTGCGTACGGGTGCCCGTGGTCACCGGCCACTCGGTGGCCGTGCACGCCAACTTCGCCACCGAGGTCGACGCCGAGGGTGCCCGCGAGGCACTACGCAACGCCCCCGGGGTGATCGTGGTCGACGATCCGGCCGCGGGCGAGTTCCCGATGCCGATCGACGCCGTCGGCACCGACCCGTCCTGGGTGGGCCGGATCCGCCGCGCCCTGGACGACCCCCGCGCCCTGGACCTCTTCATCACCGGCGACAACCTCCGCAAGGGCGCAGCCCTGAACACAGCCCAGATAGCCGAACTACTAGCCAAAGAGCTAAAAACCCCGTAACCCCCCGGGCCC
>NZ_WBKR01000102.1 GCF_008868155.1 Micromonospora sp. ALFpr18c | reverse complement strand
TCAACGCCGCTGGATCACCCGCTGGAAAGCCGCCCTGAACGCCTTCGAGATCACCTTCGAAGGCCGCCTGTCCGCAGGCCGCAAGTAACCCATCAAGATCCAGTTACACCGTTAAGTTGACAGTCCCCCGGCCGCACCTGGTGGAGTCGGTGTCTTCGCTGGTAGTGGGCTGTTTGCCGCGGTACTGGTGTCGTCGTCGCCATCGTGACCGGGTCTGGCAGGTTTTTATCGGGCAGGCCGAAGATGGCTTCCTGGGCCGCTCGGGCGAGGGTGGCCTGGGTGGTGGCGGGTAGTCCGAGCCTGTTCCAGTGGAAGATCACGTGCAAGGCGATTACTGCCCGCAGACCACGGGTGAGGGTGCCCCTTTCCCGTTGGCGGTGTAGAGCTGCGCCGGCGTGTGCGAATGCGGTGTGGCAGTCGCCGGGGGTGCGAGGTGCGCCGAGCAGCAGGCTTCGAACGTCTCCGGTGAACCTCTCCCACCTTGGGGCATCGGTTGTGCGTGACTGGTTGAGGTGTGCTGCGCGGTGCTCGACGACTTGGGACCAGACGTCGCCTTGCTCGTTGAGGTCCAGCCCTGCTGCGCGCATCAGGGCGGTGCACAAGATCAGCGAGTGTTCGCGCCGGGTGGTGGGGTGCTCGTGGAGGTAGGTGAGGAGGTGCCGGCTGTCGTGGTGGAACAGCGTATGGGCGGTGGTCATGGCGTCGTGGCCGCCGAAGGCGTGGGTTTCGGGTTCGTAGATGTCGCCGGTCCAGGTGGCCCCTTCGGTGAGTAGCCGTCGGGCCCTGTCTTCGCTGTCTGGGCTGTTTGTGGGGAGGTAGCGGATGCGCCAGGCGCCTTTGCGGATGAACCACCAGGAGGTGATCAGGCCGGTGGTCTCGGCGGCGGGAAGCACTCGGCTGAGGTGGGTGACCGCCTGTTGCTCTCGCTCTCGGGCGGTGTGGCCGGGAAAGGTGATGTTGACCTGGTGCCAGGGGGTGTGGTTCACGGCGGCTCTTTCGTCAGGTGAGGAGGAGACAGGCGTCCCAGGCGGTGGTGGCGGCGGTGACGAGGTCGGCTCCTGCCTTGCCGATGAGAAGCCCTTCAGGCTCGTTGGGGGTGGGGGCGGTCTGCCGGTGGAGATCTTCTACGGCCGCCAGGGGTATCGAGGTCAGGGCGTCGGAAGCGACCCGGCGGGCGGTGGCCACCAGTCCAGCGGTGCCGTGGCACAGGCTTCGGTCGGTGAGCCGTCGGAGTTGTTCGGGGTCGGTGACGCAGGTGGTGAAGGCGGCCTCGGCGAGGCGCTGCCGTGTGATGTCGTGCAGGGCTTGTGCGGCGAGTTGCTGGGCTCGGGCGATGCCGGGGGTGCCGTAGCACCAGGACGGCCGCAGTGGGGTTACTTGGGTCGGTGTTGCGCGGTGTAGGTCGGTGAGGGTGATGGTTTGCGGCCACCAGATCGTGCCGTCGGTGTGCTGCTGCCAGGCGTCCAGCCATCGGCTGATGCGGTTGATCGCCGTGGTGTGTCCGGCGACGATGATGCCGTCGCGGAGGGTGAGGGCGAGCAGGGTCAGCGGACCCGTGATGCCGTGGGCCATACCGAGGTTCGCGTGACCGCCGGGGGGCGGTGGCTGGCGGCGTTCGGGGCCGTTCCAGCACCACCAGCCGGGTAGCTCGCCTTGCGGTTCGGTGAGCCGGACGAGGTAGTCCAGGACCTGGCGGAGCAGTTCGTTATCGCCGAGCCTGCGCAGGACGACGCCGAGCCCGGTCAGCCCGCGGATGAGGTCGTACTCGGCGTAGTGCGGCTGCTCGTGGCGGTCGATGCGTCGGTGGGCAGTGTCGAGTCGTCGGCGTGTCACTGTGGCGGTGCCGTCGGCGGTGACCGCTCGTGCCGGGGCGAGCCCCGGATGGTCAGTGCCGGCGAGGACGAAGGCGAGCGCGGGAGCGCCGTAGAAGAGGCTGGCTCCGTCGCTGATACTCACGCCACCGGCGGTGGCATGGCGCAGTGCCTCGTACGCTGCCGGCCGGTTGCCGGTTTCGAGGTGCAGCAGGGCGATGCCGGCCGCGCCGTCGGCGAGGGACTGCCCTGCGGTCACGGCTTGAGCCTGGCGAGGGTGGTGCGGGCGATGGTGCGGGCCAGCCGCAGGCAGTGCTGTTCGGAGGTGGGGTCGACGCCGATCATGCGGGCGTGGTGCAGGTGCAGCAGGTCACCGAGCACCTCGTCGGGGTCGAGCCCGTCATCGGCGACCAAGGAGCGGTAGGCGACCAGCGCTGCGGCGAGCCGGTCGTCATGGACTGGGCGTCGGGCGTGTTCGAGCTGGGCGGGGTCGAGGCGAGGGCCGGTCCGGTGGGCGACGTGGGTGGCGAGCCAGCGCGGCCCGTCGCCGGTGAAGGCGTCAGCGATAGCGATCATCCCGGCGGCGGTGGCGGCCTGTCGGTCGCCGGTGAGCCGGTGCAGGGCGGCGCGGGAGTCGGCGGCGAACACCCGCTCGGCGGCGGCGAGGGTCGCTGCGGCGCCGTGGCGGGTTTCGGGGCGGTACGGGTGCAGGCTGTAGTCGTGGACGAGCGCGTCATCGTGCAGCTTCTGCACCCAGCCGCCGAGGTGGCGGGCGATGTCGGCGAACCGGCCGGTGTCCGGTAGTGGGATGCGTAGCCGCAGGTGCGGCTCGGGGTGGTGATACCGCAGGAACCACCAGCCGGCCGGTAGGTGGTCGGCCGAGCGGCCGGCGAGGTCGGCCAGGATGTCATCAAGCCGACCATGTAGGTGCGCCTCCAGCCACTGCGACCGCCCAGGCCAGTACTGCAGAGTGGTGGCTGGTCGGGCTGGTCGGGCTGGTCGGGCTGGTCGGGCTGGTCGGGCTGCCGGCGCGGGGTGGGTGAGGGTTAGCAGAAGTTCGGCGGGGCGGTCGTCGATCCAGCCCGCTGGCCCCGGAGCCTCGGTGATCACGGTGCGGGGATGCCGGTCGAGGTGGTCGCGTAGGACCGCCAGGTGGGCGGGGTCGTCCAGGTCGAGGCGTAGGCGGATGTCGTCATCGCCGACCAGGACCTGCTCCGGGATGTGCCGTTGGAGGCGGTGTCGTCGCCAGGCGTCACACCACTGCGCCCATGCTGTCCCCTGAGCGGGAAGCGCGGTGTGGTCGACGATCCAGCGCGCGGGGTGCACGATGGTGCGTCCCCGCCGCAGGCGGGGTAGGAACGGCAGGCCGCTGGCGTGGCCCCAGTCGAACCGGCTGCACGGTGCCGTCCAGGCGGTCCAGATCTCAGCCAGGAACCGCATCAGCGGCTGCTGCAGCGTAGGCAGCAGGACGCTGTTGAACAGCAGCGGCTCGACGGGCTGACCGGTGGTCAGCGATACCAGCCACAACCGGCGGCCGTCGCCGGTCACCGCCAAGTCCTCGATCGTGTGCGGCGGTGCCGGGTGGAAGTCGCCGACAGGGAGGACTGGCAGCAGCTCGGGCGTCCGGGCTACTGCGGTGAGGCGGGCGTCAAGGGGTGGTCCGGACAGCTGCAGCGGGGCCGCGCCGGGCAGGGCAGTCGGCAGATGCCGGTAGACCTGCTGGAATCCGGCGAGTTCGGAGGGGGTGAGCAGGTGCAGAAACCGGGCCGCGGCGACCCCGGCGTGGCGGGACCCGCTGAGCACCGTCAGGGTGAACGCGCCGAGGTCCAGGTCGCGCGGGGTGTCGGCGGTGAGGGTGAACCGCAGTTCGGTATGCGGGATCGGCGGCCGATCGTCATTCCAGCGGAGCCGGTCGATCAGCTCGTCGTCCAGCACCACCTCGGCGCAGCCGTCGAGTGCGGCCTGCTGCGCGAGCTGGCCGAGCAGCCGGTCGCGGGCGGTGAACAGCGCTGGGGCGCGGCGAGTGGATCCCCGGTAGCCGGCCGGAAGACCCAGCACGTTCAGCACCTCACGGACGGGAACGGCCGCTCCTGGGCCCCATCGCTCGATAAATGCGTTGTGGTACTCGACCCATCCGGGGGTAGGTGGTGGCGCTACCGCCACGAGCGTGGACGCGGCCCGCTCCGCCTCCTGCAGTACCGGCGGAGGCAGGGTCACCGCGATGTCGGCGCGGAGATCGACGGCGGTCCGGCTGCCTGGCTCCGGAATGACGTAGTGGCGGGCGACGTATGCGGCCGGGTCGGTGGCGGTCGTGGGTGGGCGTAGGGCCGATAGCAGCACCCCGGTGTGGACCAGGTCGGCCAGCAGCCGCTCGGCGTCGGCGATGCTGGCAGGCCCGGCGATCGTCGCGGCGAGTGCGGCGAACCTAACCGGGGACCGCGCCGCCTGGATCGCGGCCCGAATCGGGCTGGTCAGGCGGACCTCGACGTCCCACCGCCGATCGGCGCTGGCGTGGGCACAGGGCAGCACCCACCTGTCGCCGCGCCGGTATCCCAGCGAGTTCGTCACCACCGCGACGGTGCGCAGAGTTGCCAGGTCCTGCTCGGCCCGCGCGGTGTGCTCGGTGATGAACTGGCCGTCGGAGCGGGAGACCGCACGATGGGCGTCGTCCAGACGGACCGCCGCGCGAGCGCCGAACTGGACCGGGGCGACACCGGCGAACGTGCCGAACGGAGTCGCACGGGTGGTCCAGCGCAGTAGGTACCGGACCGCTGACTGCAACAGGCGCCGCAGCCGCTGCCGAGGCACCGGCTCCCCGCTCAGCGCGCGTTGGATCTGGTCGGCCAGCTGCGGCGCCGCGCCGGTAACGGCTGCCGCGAATCCGGGCAGCGTCCACGTCTTGTCCAGCCACTCACGCCACTGATCTGGATGACCGTGGGCCATGTCGGGCCAGGGCGGCAGAACGAGATCCTTGGGGTAGGCGGCGATTCTGATCAGCGCCGCACTGCTTGCGGGAACCATGAGGCACCACCGAATCGTCGGGCCCGGCGTGCTCGACGCCGGGCCCGATCATGAGAGGAACGGATGGGTCAGTTGCCGCCGTCGCACCTGGTGGTGCAGGCGTTGGAGCCGGTGTTGCCGGAGCCGCACCCGTCGTCGGTGGCGGTGGCGTAGCCGCCGGCGGTAGGGCCGGCGTCGACCAGGCTGACGTCCAGGGCGAACTCCGAGGTGTCGGTGTCGTTCACGTGCTTTCCCTTCTATGCGGGGGTGAAGGTGAGGACGAAGCGGCTGTGCCGCTTGTCCAACACCGTCCCGGCCGGCAGGTCGCCGTCGGGAGTACCAGTGGGCAGGACGTGCAACACCGGTGAAGGGCTGCCCGAATCCAGCCACGCGCGCATCTGTCCGACCATCCGACCGGCCGCCGATGCGGCGTCGGGCCCATGTGCACAGGCGCCGAGGTCAAACATGTCGTCGTCGTTCCAGCGCAGCGTCGAGCGGTAGCAGAACGCGCCGTTGTTAAGGGCGGCCGGTGTGCCGAAGCGCCACGCCGGGGCCACGACGCCGGAATCCACGGCCTCCTGCTGAGCCGTGAGAACAACGAAAAGTTGTCCCGCATCGGTGATGCGGGACGCCAGCCACAGGTCGAGGTCAGCCAGGACAGTACGAGGGGGCAGGCTCACCCCGGCCCATGCCTGCGTCTGCGGCTGCGGCTGCGCCAACAGCTCACCGACCGCGAGGCGATTGACCTGCTGATCTTCGTCCAGCCGCAGGTGAACCCCATCGGCGATGTCGACGTACCGCACCTGATGTGCCCCGACGCCCTGCATCGACACGAACCCGCACAACCGCTGGCTGCGGCTGACCAGCCGATCGCCGGTCCGACGCATCGCCCATGAGCGGGTCATCCCGAACGTCCGTAGCGGCACGACGAGCGTTCCGTTCTCGGCGAGCTGCGCGGTCCAGGCCGGTGAGATGTCCCATGCGCCGACCGTGACGATGATCAAGTCGTATGAACGGCCCGGGTTGACCGGTTGCTCGGCGTCCGCGCACACCACGGCCACGTCGTCGTAACCCGCCGCGGTGAGGCAGGCAGCGGCCCGGCCGGTCACCTCGGGATCAATGTCTATGGTCGTGACGGAGCCCGACGGGCCGACCAGCTCGCGCAGCAGCGCGGCGTTGTATCCGCCGGAACCGATCTCCAAGACGTGCCGGCCGGCCAGCCCACCGTCGACGGCGTCGGCGGCCTGACCGAGCATCTCCGCGATGAGCCACGGCGCCGACACCGAACTGACCGCCTCGTCGCCGATCCGCTTCGTCACCACGGCCTGGTCGGCCCGGTACGCCTCCGCTAGCGCGGCATCCGGAGTGAACAGATGACGTGGCACGGACCGTAGTGCCGCCTCCACCTCGGGCCGCATGACCAGCCCTTTCTCCATGTGATCAGCGACGAGCTGATCGACCATCGCGGCATGGAGGTCCTCGCCGCTCGCCGTGTCGACACTCATTCCGGTGCTCTCCCTCTCCATCAGGACCTCCCGATCGGGTGGTCCGCCGTACCGCTCTTCTCGGGCTCAACAGAGCGTCAAGCCGCTGGACTCGCCAAGTCACACGGGTATCTCACGTCGATGTGGTGCCGGTCGAAGGTTCCTCCTACTGGCGCTCATGGGTGCCCGGGTAAGCGCCCAGATGCCCATAGGCATGATCGTTCGTGCGGCGGGAAGGCCGGGGTGCCGCCGTTTATCAAGATCTCGGCGCGGAGCGGACTCCTCCTGCACTGCAGCCTCCCGTGCTAAGTCGGTGGCGTATCTGACGAGCAGCCAACGGGACGTCTCCACAATCGCCCGTCGAGTCGGTGGAGTGAATGCCGAGCATGCGGACGAAGCGGCTGTCCGCATGTGCGCCACCGGTGAGCGTCTCTCGTACCTGTGCATCTCGGTGTTCGTGGTTGCGCCGCACTGAACACCGAGCGACCCTAGGTGCGCGACAGTCACGCTGATCATCGCCATAGTGGTGCGAACAGTCACGAGGAGGCGGTGCTATGGGCCAGACCCCGCGGATGCTCCAGCCGTCCCTGTCCGAGCGCCACTTCTTCGGAGCCGAGCTGCGTCGGCTGCGGGAGCGGGCCAACCTCTCCCAGGCGCGACTCGGCGCGATGATCCGCTTTAGCGCCGACCTGGTGCGTCGTATCGAGACAGCGGACCGTTTCCCATCCCGGGAATTCGTCGAGGCCTGCGATAGGGCGTTGGAAGCCGGAGGGGCCTTGACCCGCCTGCTGCCTCTTCTCGAGGAAAGTCGCAACAGCGAGAACATGCGGGCAACTTCCCCGAGCGGTTCTGGCAACGCAGACACCCTGCTGCCCACCCATTTGAAGGAGAAGCCCGGGGTGGCGGGCATGGTCGTCCGTGTTCCCTTCCAGCCCGGTGTCCTCGATCGCGCCGCCCTTGACTGGCTGAACGCTGCGGCGGACCCCCGGCCGCCCGTGGTCGGACGACCCGGCTCGCCTGACCAGGTTGACGAAGAGGATCTTCATGCGGCGGAGATTGCTCTGACGATGTTCCGGCAGTTGGACCACACCCACGGTGCCGGACGAGTCCACGCGCAGGTGCAGCGATACGTCGAAGGCGAACTGAACCGGCTGTTGGCGAACACTCCCACCTCCGAGACTGTCGGCCGGCACCTCTACACGCTGGCGGCCGGATTCTTCGAGCTCTGCGGGTACCAGGCGGTCGACACCGGCGCCCATGGCCTCGCCCAGCGCCGCTACCTCCGCGCTCTACGTCTGACGGAAGCCGCCGGCGACCGCCTGTACGGCAGCTATCTGCTCGCCGTGAACATCGGCCACCTCGCGCTGCACTGCGGCCAACCCGAGCCGGCACGCCGGATGGCGCTGACGGCCGTGAGAGGAAGCGAGACCCAGGCGACGCCCGCCGTGGCAGCCGCGCTGCACGCAGTGGTGGCGCGCACGCAGGCCCGCCTCGGACGCGAAGACGACTGCCTGACCCACCTCGACATCGCGGAAAGGCAACTGGACCGTGCCAAGCCCAAGGACGAGCCGGCGTGGATCGGGTACTTCGACGCGGCGTACCTCGCCGACGAGATCGCCCACTGCTTCCACGACCTTGGCCGACCGCAGCACACCCAACGGCACCTGGGCGACGCCCTCACCGCCCTGAGCCCCACCCACGTCCGACGACTCGCCATCGACACCGCGCTCCTGGCCTCGTCGCTGGCCACCGCCGGCCGCATCGACGATGCCTGCGCCACCGCACGCGAGGCAGTCGACCACGCCGCACGAACCACCTCACACCGCTGCCTGCAGCGCATCGTTGAGGTGCAGGCCGACCTCGAGCCCTACCGGTGCGAGCCGGAGGTCCGCGAGTTCGGCGAGTACGTGCGTCACCGACTACCGCTGGCGGCCGTGTAGCCCCCGTTAGTCGTTAACCGCATCCGCCATCACCGAGCGGTAGTGACCCAGCTCCGCCTCCAGCGCCGCGCCCGCTCGACGGGACGACGCCACATAGTGTCCGACATCGGCAAGAAGCAACACCTCAGGTGCCATGCCGAGAGACGTCAACTCGTCGGCGAGTTCGCGGACATCCTCGACCACGGCCACCTCGTCGACGGTGCCATGAATGAGCAGCACCGGCCGTTGGACAGCAGCGGCACGGACCCGGCCGGCACCACCCCGCAGCCGCATCGCGTGCGCCCGCTGGAACCGGGGCACCGTCTGCGCCCACTGGTCAGGATCCACGATCGCCGACACGGCGGTGGCAGCGGCGAACGGGCCGTCCTGGGCCACCGCGTGCAACGCGGTGTATCCGCCGGCGCTGGCACCACGGATGAACACCTGACCCGGCACCGCCCGTCCCGTCGATAGTAGGTGAACCACCACCGCCGCGCAGTCGCCGACATCGTCCAGACCCCACCGGCCGTACAGCGACTCCCGGAACACCCGGCCGTACCCGGTGCTACCCAGGTAGTCGACATCAACAACGGCGAACCCGCGGCTGGTGAAGAACTGGACCTGCCAGTCCAGGCGCAGCTGGCAGGACGCAGTCGGCCCGGGATGCGCCCGGACGATCAACGGTGCCCGCCAGTCCGCCGCCGAGCCCGTCGGCGGATACACCAGGGCAAGGACCTCCCGCCCACTGGCCACTCGGACGCGCAGCTCCGTTGGGGTCGATACGCGCGTGCGGTCGAGTGCGGCGTGCTCCGGCCTGGCAAGCACCTTCACCTGGGGGTCAGCGTCAGCCATGTCTACGAGCGCGATCTGCGGGGCTGCGGTCGGCGATGATCCGATCAACGCCACCGTCGTCCCTCGAACGGCCAGGTACGGCTTGATCGACGTGTACGGCAGGTCGACCGGGCGAACAATGCCGTCGGTCTCGATGACGAGAAGGCGGTGTCGCGGCCCCTCCTGCACGATCAAGACAATCCGACCATCGTCGAGGAAGCCATACGACGCGTAACCCAACTCCCACGGCTCCGCGGCGCACTCACCCGCGATCGGCGCCACCGCCTCCACCCCGTGGCCGTCCCAGCGGTAGAGGTTCCACCAGCCGCTGCGGTCCGAAACGAAGTACAACGCCCCGCCGGGTCCCCACTGCGGCTCCACCGCAGACTCATTCGGACCGCCGGCCAGTCTCACTGCGCCGTCGACCTGATGACGCGGCGAGTAGGACGCCACCCATATCTCACACGCGTCCCAGGGCATGTCGCGCTCGCTCCACCTGGTCCAGGCCAACCAACCCGGACCCGGCCGAGGCGCACCAAGAAACCCCGGCGACGAGACCAGAGTTCGCACCGTCGGAGCACCGGTGAGCGACAACGCGACGAGTTCGTCACCCTGCCCCGACTCCCGCACAGCCAGCAACTCGCCGTCGCCGACCGTCAGGTCACCGAAGGATCCATGAGCGATCAATTCGAGTTGATCGTCGGAACGACGACTCCGGTAGAGGCCATCTCGACCGACGCACCACAGCGTCTCCTCGGCAGCAGCGAAAGATCCACCCCCGTACGCGTGAACGCCGCTGGCGACATCAAAGCCCTTCGGACTGACATCACGCATGCCCTCGCCGGACCGCCACCGTGTCACCGCTGTGCCCCCGCCGGCGTCAGGACGGGTCTCCAGCCAGTACAGGGCGTCATCACCCATACGCAGTTGGTCGTAGCTCACCGAGGCGCGGACGGCGTCTTCCACCGACACTTCAGCGATCCTGTCAGCCGGCCTCACGGGTCCTCCTCGAACAACTGCACGCGGGGCGGACGACGGCGGTCTAGTCAATCGGTCGCCGGGACACCGGGACTGCCAGGTCTTTCGTACCGGTGTGCGGGCCTAGACGGCCGACTCTACGTCCGAGCGCCGCGCCCCTTCCCCTGTCCCCGGAGCAACCCGCAAACTGCCTCCGCCCGATCGCTCTCCCCGGGGGCAAAGTCGATACGGACAACAGCTCCCGTTCAGCATCACTCCTGATCATCCCTTGTGTCTCAACAGGAGGCCGTGATGGTCGGCGAAGGAGCGAACGAGATCTTCGAGTACGGCTTTGCCCTGGGCTGCGGTGGCGTGGGACGGCAGGCCGATGACGCCGCTGGTGGTGTAGCCACTCATGCCCTGCGTGAGGAGGTGACGCCGATCGTCCGCTAGATGGTCGGCATGCTGGAAGCCGTCACGCACCACCTCTGGCGCGACGTGCAGGAGCAGCGAAACCTCGAGCTCGCCCGCGTGCATGTCCTGGTGAGCTGTGCTGTGTAGGCCTGCGGCCGCTCGGGCGTCGTCCCAGTCGGCCCGAGAGGGGAACAAAGTCATCCTCGGTCCGGCGACGTTGGCTTCCTGAACGACGTTGGCAAGCGCGTAGTTGCCGCCGTGCCCGTTGATCACAGCGAGCTGATTGATGCCTGATTGACGCAGGGAGCCGGCGATGTCACCGACCACGGCGGCGAGCGTGGTGGCGCTGATACTGACCGTTCCAGGCCACGCCGCGTGTTCGTGGGAGCAGGAGATCGTCACGGGCGGCAGCAGAAAGAGCCCGTAGCGCTCGGCGACTGCCTTCGCGATCGCGCATGCCACGATAGTGTCCGTCAGCAGCGGCAGGTGGGCACCGTGCTGTTCAAAGCTCCCGACCGGAAGGACCGCGACGGACGCCGCTCGCTCGGACTCCTCGGTGCTCGTCGCCGTCGTGATCAGATCCACGGGCTAATGGTTGCATGCTTCAAGAGTGGCCTGCCGATAGTCGCGCACGAAGGCCGCCGCCTCCGGAACGGCTGTCTGCTGGCGCAGGGCCACCGCTGTCGGGTTCAACCAGCGCAGAGCCCGCGCGGACGAGGTACCCGTGGCCAAGGCCAATGCGTTGGTGGCCTCGACCGCTGCGCGCTCAACGTCGCCACTGTTGACGTAGGCGGTGGACAAGGCCGATCGCCACAGGGCCTCATCGACGCGCCACTGATCTGGCCATTGGCGTAGGAGTTGCTCGTAGAGATCGGCGGCAGCCGCCGGTTGACCGAGGAGCAGACGGCACTGCGCTTCGTGGGCAGCCACATACACCAGGTCGCAGTGGGCACCAACATCGACCGGCAACGCCGAGCCCCAATCGGCGCGGCCGGCGATCCTGTGCGCCTGGTTGATGGTGGCTGCGCAGGCGTTCTGGTCACCTCCCATCGCGTAGGCCTGGGCCTGGCGGACCAGCAGTAGAGCGCGGATGCGGCCTGGCAACCGAACTTCGTCCAGTGCCCGCTGCGCCAAGGCAGCAGCATTACGCGGGTCGAAGCGCTCAAGGGCTCGTTGGCTCTGCCTCATTAGGACATAGCTGGCAAGCGTCGACGCGTTCGCTTCGACGGCGTGCCGCTGGGCGCGTCGCAGCCATGCGTCAGCCTCGGCGGCGTCGCCCTGCTCGTCGATCCAGCTGAGGAACTCCGCCCACAGCGCCTGCACGATTAGTACGTCTCGGCGGTCGGCTGAACGGCTTCGCCGCCCGACGGCGGCTGCGACGCCAATCTGCGCATGGGCAGTGGACGCCATCCCGACATATCCGGTGCGGTTTCCGGCAACGGCCAGACTGGCGAGCTGCTCGTGCCACGAGCGGAGCAGGTCGGTCTTGTCGGGGTGATCGATGAGCGCCCGGAGTTGGCCCTCCGCACCCTCGGCCAAGCGGTAGCCGACACTGGTGAGGCGGCGCGCACTCTCCAGGTCTGCCAGGAAGCGGACCAGCTCGCCACCTGTCTGCAATGCGCCCTCACACGACTCGACGAAGCGGGCGGACGGCCAACGTTCGGCCTTCTCCACCTTGCCGATGAGGTCCCCACTGACGTGCACCAGCCTACCTAAGGCACGCTGGGACAGCCCGCGACGCTCGCGCCACTGCCGAAGCGCGGCACCGAATCCATGCAGCGCCGATCGATGCGGGCTCAGCTGTCGTGGAGTTTGCGCCACCGGTACTCCTGGTTGCCGTCTGTCCGTCGCTGCCGGATCCGGACAGGTCCGACCGTACGTGGTCGAACGCTACGCGGACAGTTGCATGCGGACAACACCGTATGTCCGCATCAACGGTATCGACTCACCTAGCCCGGTGAGCAATTCTCGTTGCCGAGATACCCGTTCGCATGCTCGACGAAATCGTTTGTGGCGTTTCAAGATCGAAGAAGCATTTTCCTTCGCTGACGAATGAGCTGCGAAATAGCGTGATTAGCCAGGACCCAAAAAGCTTGAGGAGTCTGATGAGTTCCCAGAATGACCTCTCCAAATATGGTTATCGACAGGAGTTGAACCGTCAACTACGGTTCCGGGACCTGGTCGCGTACGGCCTGGTGTACATGGTGCCGATCGCGCCGATGGCGATCTTCGGCAGCGTGTACGCCGGCTCCGGCGGGATGGTGGCCCTGGCGTACGCGGTCGGTGTGGTGGCGTTGGTGTTCACCGCGTTCTCCTACGCGCAGATGGTCAGGGCGTTCCCGATGTCGGGAAGCGTCTACAACTACGCCGGCCGGGGCATCAGCGCGCCGGTCGGGTTCCTGGCCGGCTGGGTGATCCTGCTCGACTACGTCCTCGTGCCGGGTCTGCTGTACCTGGTGGCGTCGGTAGCGATGCACGCCACCGTGCCGGCGGTGCCGGTCTGGTTGTGGCTGCTCGGGTTCGTCGCGGTCAACACGGTCGTCAACTCTGTCGGGATGCGGATGACCGCGATGGTGACCCGGGTGATGCTGGTCGGTGAGTTGGTCGTCCTAGCGGTCTTCCTCGCTGTCGCCGGTTGGGCTCTTGCCTCGGGTAGGGGCAGGTTCAGCTGGGACGCGTTCTACAACTCCGACACGTTCACCTGGTCGCTTGTCGCCGGTGCGGTGTCGATCGCGGTGCTGTCCTTCCTCGGCTTCGACGGCATCTCCATGCTGGCCGAGGAGACCAAGGGCGGTTCCCGGCAGATCGGCCGGGCCATGGCCGCCGTCCTCATCCTGGCCGGGGTGCTGTTCATCGCCCAGACCTGGCTGGCCGCGATGCTCGTCCCCGAGCCGGCCTCGCTGCTCAGCGACGGGGATCCGAACGGCACCGCCTTCTACGACGCCGCGCAGGTGGCTGGCGGAGGGTGGCTGGCGACCCTGTGCGCGGTAGCAACCGCGATCGCGTGGGGCCTGCCGAACTCGATGGTCGCCCAGGTCGCCACCTCACGCCTGCTGTATGCGATGGCCCGGGACCGGCAACTGCCTGCCTTCTTGGCGAAGGTTTCGATCCGCCGGAACGTGCCGATCGACGCGACCCTGCTCACCGGTGCCGTGTCCCTGGTGCTCGGCCTGTACATGGCCACCCGCGCGGACGGGATCACGCTGCTGTCGTCGCTGATCAACTTCGGGGCGATGGTCGCCTTTCTGGTCCTGCACGTATCCGTGGTCGTGCACCACCTCATCCGCCAGCGCAGCGGGAACTGGTGGGCGCACCTGGTCATGCCCGGGATCGGGTTCGCGATCCTCGCCTACGTGGTGGTCAACGCCAACATCGCCGCGCAGCGCCTCGGTCTGGCCTGGCTCGCTCTCGGCGTGGTCGTACTCGCCGGCCTGTACCTGACCGGTCGCCGGCCCGCCCTGTCGGGTCTGGCGCCCGCGCAGCCGCAGGCCCGCCACGTCGAGCGGGTGTGACGACCATGGACGCGATCAGCTACCGGCCCGCCCGCGACGAGCTGGCCTACACCTTCGGTGGCCGGATGCCCGTAGCCCACGTCCGCTCCGGTGACATCCTGCAGGTGCACACCGAGGACTGCTTCGGCGGCCTCGTCCGCGGCCCGGCGGACCTGCCGTCGCAGGTGTGCCGCATGCCCTACCTGAACCCCGTGTGCGGGCCGTTCTTCGTCGAGGACGCAGAGCCAGGCGACACCCTCGCCGTCCACCTCGCCTCGATCGTTCCGGCCCGCGACTGGGGAGTCTCCTCGACGTTCCCGCACTTCGGGGCACTGACCTCCACCTCACATACGGCGACCCTGCAGCCGCCTCTCGAGGAGCGGGTGTGGGTGTACGACATCGACCAGCAGGCCGGCTCGGTCCGCTTTCACGCCACCGACAGCGACCACACGGTTGACCTGCCGCTGGCCCCGATGATCGGCACCATCGGCGTGGCCCCGGGCGGTTTCGAGTCGCGTTCGACCATCGTGCCCGACAGCCATGGCGGGAACCTCGACACACCAGAGCTGCGCGCCGGTACCACCCTGTACCTGGGGGTGAATGTGCACGGGGCGCTGCTCGCCCTCGGCGACGGCCACGCCCTCCAGGGCGAGGGTGAGGCCTGCGGCGTCGGGGTGGAGATCGCCACGACCACCACCCTGATCATCGAGGTCATCAAAGGCGTCCCGACGGTGTGGCCCCGCCTGGAGACCGACACGTCGATCATGTCAGTTGGCTGCGCCCGTCCCCTGGAAGACGCGTACCGGGTCGCGCACCGCGACATGGTCGGCTGGGTGGGTGACCTCACCGGCCTGGAGCAGCTCGACGCGTACCAGTTGGTATCGCAGGCGGGAAGGGCGCCGATCGGCAACGTCTGCGACCCGAACTACACGGTCCTCGCCGCCGTCGGCAAGCTGCTGCTTCCGCGGCCGCAGGCCGCCTACGGCGGGGTGCACGCCCGCCTGCGGCACCACGCCGGCGGGCCACGGTAGGGGACGGGATCCAGATGACCTCGTCCATCCCGCAGTTGCCGTTGCGAGACGAGTT
The DNA here is from genome assembly GCF_008868155.1 of Micromonospora sp. ALFpr18c. Classification (GTDB taxonomy): domain Bacteria; phylum Actinomycetota; class Actinomycetes; order Mycobacteriales; family Micromonosporaceae; genus Micromonospora. The sequence continues at coordinate 7,366 of NZ_WBKR01000102.1, read as the reverse complement.
GTTCCTGTTGGGCCACGACGACGACACCGGCCAGCCGCACATCCACCGCCAGGCCCTCGCCCTCGGCCTGGCTGGTGCGGTGCTGATCGACCTGTTCCTGGCCGGGCGGATCGCCCTCGACACTACCGACGACACCGGGCCGGGCGGGGAGCAGCGGCTGTGGCTGCACCTGGACCGGCCGGTCGGGGATCTGATCGCCGACACCGCCCTGGCCTCCATCCGCTACGCCCACCCGACCCCACCGCTGCGGGGGTGGCTGCGCGGGTTCGCCGACGACCTGTACGACCGCACCCGCGCAGGACTGCACGCCGGCGGGATCCTGCGCCACGACGTACGTCGCCGCCTCGGCGGGCTCGCCCGCACCGACCGCTACCTGCCCGCCGACCTCAAGTGGCCGGTCGTCGCCCGCGCCCGGCTGCACTACATCGCCACCGGCCGTGACCAGCCCGACAACCACACCGCCGCCCTCGGCGGCCTGATCGCGACCCTCGGCCTGACCAACCACCTGTACCTCGCCGACGACATCGCCGCCCTCACCGTGCAACTGCGCACCATCGCCGCGCAGCACCACCGGCAGGTACGCGACATCACCGCCGCGGTCGATGCCGCCGTCGGTGACCTCGCCACCGCCGCCTACCGGTGAGCCCCGCGCCATCCCACCCGATCCGCTGCCCTTGGAGGCATCTCATGGACGTCAATCCGCGTATCCGTACCGCCCGGTGGGCGGACAAAGAACCGGTCGCCGCGCTCGTCGCCCACGCCCTGCACTCCGGCCCGCTCGCCCAGTGGCTGGTGCCCGACCCGACCTGCCGGCGGCGGATCCTCACCGACGTGGCGGTCATCTGGGTGGAACACGCCATGTTCTTCGGCGACATCCAGATCACCGACGACCTGAGCGCCGCCGCGATGGGGTTCCACCGCTACCGCAGCATCCCGCCACCGTCGAACTACCGCAGCCGACTGGCCGACGCCGCCAGCCCGCACGCGCGCCAGTTCGAACTCCTCGACCAACTACTCACCCAGGTCCGACCCACCGAACCTCACTACCACCTGGCAGTTCTCGCCGTCCTTCCCGCCGCCCGGCGACGCGGCATCGGCGCGGCGATGCTCACCCACCACGAAAGCCGCCTCGACCGCATCGACATGCCCTCCTGGACCGAAACCACGCCCGACAGCCAGGACGTGTACCGCCGGCACGGCTACCTCCCGAGACCCGCGCTCACCCTGCCCGACGGGCCGGTCATCGCCCCGATGCGCCGCAACCCTCACCCGGCTCCCGGATCCTGGCCCGTGAACACCGCCAGGCCGGCGACCGTCACCGCGCCGACGTGCCCCCAGTCCGACGCGCAACGCTAGGCAGGGTGCAGACGCCGAGGTCACAGCTCTCACCGACCGTCCCCCCGTCTCTGCGCCCGCCAGCTGCGCTGAGCCCACGTCGGGGCGTGCAAGCCGGTCGCCCGCCCGTAGAGGGACGGCAGCGGCGACCGATGTGGCCGGCGGCGGCAGTCCCCCAGCTGCCGCCGCCGGCCACACCCTCCGCCCAGATCGGCAGCAGCCCTCGGTCGTGACCGCCTGCACAAACCCAGCATTGCTGCCCGACCGCCCGAACACGAACACGAACAGCAGGAAGGAACGCAGATGCCGACGCGGACGCCAGTCCTCGCCGCGTGGACACCCGCCTTTGTCGCCGATGTGGTCGCCGCGAGCATCGAGCACGCCGCAGTTGATGGCCTGCGCCGAGCGTTGCGGGACGTGGCCCGCGGCCATGGCCTGTCGCCGGCGACGGTCGAGAAATGGGTCTCGCGGGCCCGCGCCGTGCAGGCCGCACCCGTGCCACCCGACCTCCTGGCCTGCCACACCTGCGCACGTTCCATGATCCTCATCCATCTGCCCGGCTCTGGCAGGGCCTACCTGTGCGCGCCGTCCTGCGGGCGTGCACCGGTGTCGGCCGACGAGATCCGCAGCGCCGTCGCCGCCGTGGTCCTGCACCGCACCCCACACCTCGTCCCACCCGGCAAGACGACCCAGGCCGCCTCCTACGCGCTCGGCCCGATCCAACGCGTCACCGTCGGCGCGACCGGCACAGACCTGCACATCACCTGGAGGGCCGTCTCCCGGCAGGTCACCGGCCCGATGATGGCCATGGCCCAGCGTCTGCACCTGGCCCAGCGCCACGCCGCCGACAACACGCCCGAGCGTGCCATCGACGTCCTGCACAGCGGGCTCCTGCACATCGACCCCACCAGCGGCAGGCTCGCCCTGGACACCGCGACCGCCCGCGCCGCCGCGCTCCTGGCCACCCTCACCCTCACCAGCGGCGAACCAGCCGCCGCGCTGCCCTGGGCCCGGTGGGGGCACCGCAGCCTGCGCCACCTTCTCCGCGACCCCACCAACCCGGAAGTCCGCGCTGCCCTGCGCGTCCTGGCCGCCACCCATCGCGCCGCCGGGAACCTCACCGACTCCGCCGACTGCTACAGCGACCTCATCCGCCACCACACCCAAGCCGACGGACCCTACGCACTACCCACCCTCGCCGCCCAAGCCACCCTCGCCGTCGTTCTGTACGAACACGGCCGCCAAGAACCCGCGCGGCAACTCCTCGCCCGGACCATCGCCGACCACCGCCGCGTCCATCCCCACCACCCCGCCGTCGCGCGCATTCCAGCCGCCTGTACCGCATGCACACCGCAGCTACCAGCCCGCCGGGTCATTCCACGCGCATCGCGACGTCCGCCACGCCCGGCGCCAGTTGGACCGCCCGCACCTGACCACCCACCAGTGGGACAGCTTGCCTGGGCGCACTAGCGCCGAGCAGCACAACCACCACCCGGAGACGGGATGACCGCTGTTCGGTCCGCGGCCAGCCCAGAAAGGTCCGCGCCAGCGAGATCGCTTCGGTTCAGCTCCTCGAACGGCTCGGTGGTGGTGTCCGGCTTCAGCAGGCCCGGCTAGCTCAGGCCCTGTCGACGGGGCATAGATCGCTGGCGCCCTTCAGGCGTCCGCTGCCCGATTTCAGGGGCTGGCTGGATCGGCGTCGTGGTTTCGGCGCGGTGCCGTGTACAGCGCGGTGACGTAGTGGTCGGTCGCCGTCGCGCCGGGTTGGCGGGCGACCACCTCGGCGACGCCGTCGAGGAACGCCTCGCGCTGGTCAGTGCTCAACTCGCGGACGTTCGGGAAGGTCCCCCACAGCCCGCGCGCGCCGTGCGGGGTCAGCTGGTGTTCCCAGCGGATCATCTCGACCTGGACGGGGCCGAACCAGTCACCTGCCCGCAGTTCCGCCGTGCGCTCGGCGACCCGCAGCGGCGCTGGCACACCGGCGGGGCCGCGCCCCTGCCCCGGTAGCCATCGTCGGTGCACCGCGTCCAGCTCCGTACGCCAGGGCGGGCTGCGGTCGGGGTCGCCGAAGACCGTCCACCACACCGCCAGCCCTCCGCCCGGCCGCACCAGGCGGGCCAGCCGTCGCACCGCCGCGCCCGCGTTCAGCCAGTGGAAGGCGGTGGCGCAGACCGCCAGGTCGAAGGTGTCGTCGGGCAGCGCCACGGTGGTGAAGTCGCCCTCGACGACGGTCACGTCGTGGCCGGCCAGGTTCGTTCGCAGCCGGGCCGCCAGCCGGCCACCGAGTTCCACCGCCAGCACCGACGCACCGGAGTCCACGAGGGGACGGGTCACCTGCCCGGTTCCGGGTCCGATCTCCAGGACGCGCGCACCCGGTCGCAGTCCGCAATCGGCAAGCACCTCGTACACCCGCCGCGGGTATCCCGGCCGAGCCGCCTGGTAGTTGTCCGGGTCCTCGTCGAAGCTGCCCCGCCGGCTCAGCATCTGGTCGTCACCGCTCACGTCGCGAGCGTATTCGCTCGGGCGACCGGGGCCGGCCCGGCCGCACGCGCTCGTCCGCTGCCGCTGCGGTGAGGGGTGGTTTCACCCCGCCCTGCGGCGTTTCTGGTTGATCTTCTTTGCGACGGCGTCGGCGGCGTTCTGGTGCATCCGTTTGGTGACGCTTTGGTAGGTGTCGCGGGTCAGGGTTGTGGTGGAGTGGCCGAGTTGCTCGGAGACGACCTTGATGTCGATGCCGGCGTCGAGGGCGATGGTGGCGGCGCTGTGGCGCAGGTCGTGCAGCCGGATCGGGGGCAGCCCGGCTTTGCGGACGAGTTTGCGGAACCGTTGGGTGACGGCGTTGGGATGCCACGGCTGCCCGTCGGGGCGGACGAAGAACAGTCCGGTGTCGGGCCATGCGTCGCCGGCGGCGAGTTGCCAGGCTGCCCGGCGGGCCTTGTAGGCGGTGAGGACTTTGGTCGTGTCGGCGTCGAGGGCGACGTCGCGGTTCCCGGCCCTGCTCTTCGGCGGTTTCTGCACAGCGGTGTAGCCGTGGGTGGCTATCTGGTTGTTGATCGTGGTCTCGCGGCGGTGCAGCCGCACCTCGCTGTCGCGCAGGCCGCACGCCTCGCCGCGGCGGGGCCCTCGGTAGGCCATGTAGTGCCACATCGGATGCAGGTCCGGAGCGTGCGCGGCGGCGTAGTCGAGGAACCGCACGACCTGGGAGTCGGTCCACACCATCACCGGTCCAGGGACCTCGCCGGTGCTCTTCCACCGCTGTACGCGTTCGTCCTCCCACACGATTGGTAGGGGCCGGTCGGCGGGGACCTTGACCAGGGCGGCGGGGTTGGCGCCGACGATGAGTTCGTCGGCGAGGGCGTCGTTGATCGCCTTGCGCAGGCAGGCGCGGATGCGTTGGCGTGTGGTCGCACCAGTGGGTCGCACGCCGGTGACGGACGCGCGGATGGCTGGGTCGGTGCTCGCTTTCGCGGCGGCGATCTCGTCGTTGCGGCGCTCGATGGCGGCGAACATGGCGCGGATGTGGGTGGTGCGCAGCTTGTCCAGCGGAATGTCCCCGAGGTGTGGGATCAGGTGGACCCGGGTGATCGATTCGTAGCCGCGCTGCGTGTTCGCGTCGATCGTGAGGTGGGTCAGCCAGCCGGTGAGGTACTCCGCGACGGTGGGCATGTCGGCCAGCGCACCGTCACCGCGCAGCCGCTGGCGGATGCGGTCGACCTCGGGCAGGGGACGTTTGGCGCGTACGGCGGTTTGCAGCAGGTCGGCGATCTCGGTACGGCGGCGCCGGTCACCATCGGCGAGGGCGAGCAGGTCGCGGGCGTGGTCGAGTTCGTCGGCGGCGCCACGCCGGCTGGGAAGGCCGGAGCGGCGTAGCTGCCGGCGCCCGCCGTCGGTGGTGGGTGGGAGTTCGAGCTGGTAGGCCCAGTGACCGTGCTCGGAGCTCCAGGCGCGGTTAGCGCGGCGTAGTTTCGGGCAGTCGTTTCCCAGTGGCTTGCCCGTGTCGGGGTGGCGGCAGCCGCAACGCTTGAAGATGCTTCCGTCTGGCATCAGAGGTGGTGCTCCCGTTCGTCTGGGTGGTGGGGCATCGGTTTGGTCGATCGACATCCACGCGTGACCGGCGGCCGCGATCAAGTCACCGCGGTTCCAGGTCCGGTGGGTGGTCCATGCGCTGGGGCCGGTGACCGGCAAAAGTCAGATGCGCCCTGCTGGGGGAGTCTGGGATCCTGTCCGGTTCGCGTGAGATCGGGCATGGAGGACGGCCAATGGTGGCGACAGATGACGTGGCGACGGGTCGGGCGCGACGCCCGAAGTTGCATGCGGCAGTGGGCCAGTTGATGGCGGCGGTGCTCGGCGACTTGGCCGCTCGCGACGGCGTGCCGGTGTTCGCGACCGTTCCCGACTTCGGCGAGTGGCACCGCCACGGGCAGGAGTCGTTCGTCGCGATCCGCCGCGGCGCCTGGCAGATGCCGGGCCGGGTCACCGACTACCGGTTCTTGGACACCTTCGCCGAGATGGGGGCGGTGCGGGCCATCGTGGTCGCCGATGAGGTGCTGCGCGAGCGGGTGGATTGCCTCGTCGGGGTGGAGTTCGCCCTCACGCTCCGGCAATTGGGGTGGACGCTGGTTAAGCACGTCCTGGAACCCGTGGTTGCCGCCGTCGGGGGCTACCGGTTCGACCAGGACGCCTTCGACGCCGCGTACAGCAGGTTGGAGGACGGTCTGCTGGCCACGCGGGCGCGGCTGGTCGAGGTGGTCCCGCTCAACGCCTTCACCCCCACCGCGGGCATCGAGGCGGTCACGTTGCCGGACGGCCTGGTGCTGCAGGCGATGAGCGACCGGCAGGTGAGCGCCGCGATCGGCTACCTCGCGGTGCCGATCGCCTTCGCCGATGCCCCGACCTCGGTGACCGTGTCGCGGTTCCACCAGTGGGCCCTGACCCGCTGCACCTCGTACCCGGTGTGCTCGGCCATGGACGTACCCGCCCAACCGACGGCGCCGGATTCTGGCGCGCTGGTCGAGCAAGCCAGCCGTCTCGTGGCTGCGCTGCGGCTGGTGTGCGGTGGGTCCGTCACCGCGACTCGGGCGATCCGCTGCCCACCGGACGACGACTTTCCCCAGGGTCTTGGGCCGACGGCGTCACTGTCGGCGCTGCCCACCTTCGACGAGGAGCGACCGACGATCCTTGGGCGAGAGCAGGTGGAGGCGGTGCGCGAGGTGTACGGCCTCCTCGCGCATCCCGCGGTCCGGGAGAACCGGGGTCTGCAGACCGCGCTGCGCCGGCTGGTCCTGGCCGGGGCCGACCGGGTGCCGACCGACCGGCTCATCGACCTGATCGTCTGCGCCGAAGTGCTGTTCATCAAACTGCCAGGCCTGCCAGCGGATCGTTGGAAGCAGGACAAGGTCGTTGCCGGAGCGACCATGCTGTTGGCGGACGGCCCTGTCCTGCAGGCGCCGCCCGAGCGGCTCGAGGCCCTCCTGCGTCTGGGATACCGGCTCCGCAACGACGAGATGCACGGCGACGACCCGAGCAGGCGGGAACTGCGCACCCTCACCGGCCAGCCGACAGATGACCTGTCAGCCGTCGTGGATGACATCGAGCGGGTGTTGCGCCGCGCACTCGTCCGGCTCCTCTCCGGGGTCGTCGAGCAGTAGTCGGCGGCTGCGCCGGCACGACATACGGAGCTGCGCATGGGGTGTCCTACCCGCGGCGGGGTCACGGCGGAGGGCTGCAGCCCGTGGTGTCTCTGGTCCCGCCCGAATACCCGTCGTCCTCGTCGGCGCCCGCCCCGCCGGTGTCACCAGATGTCGGTACCGGCGGGGACTCGAGGTGCAGTTTTCGCAGGATCGGGGCGGTCGGCACGCGGTAGTACGCGCCGGCTCGGAACAGTGGCACCGGGAAGGCGTCGCGGGCGGCCAGCTTGTAGGCCGCCGAGCGGGATATGCCGAGGATGGCGGCGGCGGTGGCGAGGTCCGTGGTCGCCCCGAGCGCCAGGATCCGCTCGGTGGTCCAGGTACAAGTTGCGTCGTCGCTGTGG
>NZ_WBKR01000101.1 GCF_008868155.1 Micromonospora sp. ALFpr18c | reverse complement strand
TGGCACCGACCGAAACCCACCGACCACGACACCCACTGGCGCAACTGGCGACGCCGCCACCAAGCCCGAGCACGCTGGTTCCACCAACGCACCCGACTCAACCGAGACTATGCCCTGGCCAACTAGCAAATGGCGGCTGCCGTACTAGGCGGTGGGGTGGCAGGTATCCGGCGGCTGATCTGCTCGACGAACGCGATCGAATCGTTGGACCCCACCGGAGCAGGCAGAACCCGATGGACGATGCGCGGGAAACCAGCGTTGAACGCTTTCGCCATTACCTTCAGCGACCGCTTCCCCGCCACTGAAACCTACTAACCAAGTTCGTCGGAAACCGTTGGCGAACAGCCCTCGAAACGGGCATACCTCTACCTTCGGAACACCCCGGTTGGCGGGGGGGTCGGGGTTGCGGCTGCGGTGTTCCGGGCTGTGCTCGTGGAGGTGGGGCTATGCGGGATCATGTGGGCCGTGACGCTGTCCCACTGAGCGCTCACCGCTGCGGCTGCGACCCGTTCGTCGATAAGATCACGGAAGTATGGCCGTCCGGTTGCGGCCTCGCGGGCGTACTCCGGTGGGCTGAGGTTGGGAATCGGTCCAGTGGGGGCTGGCGTTTCGGGGAATGGTGCCGAACTGGCCCAGCTGGATCCTCTACTCGGTACCTGCCACGCCGGGCTCAGTGACTGTGCCGGTGACGCCGTGGCGGCCGCCGACGGGGTGGACCGCAAAGCTGAACCGGCATAGCTGCCCGGCGCTGCGGCGATGGGGGGGTGTGGTGCGGCCTGGGTGGCGGGTGCGAACGATCGGGACGCGGCTCTCGCGCGCCCGGTCGATGCAGCCGACCAGCCGGGCGGTGGCCCGGCCGAACTACCCCAAGACGGAGTGTGCTGTCCCGGCAGGGGTGCCGGGAAGACCGGGACCGCTGGCACCATCAGGGCTGGCCGCTGCTGCACCGCCAACTGCTGCGCCACCGCCTGCTGCTGCGCCACCACAGACGGCCCGGACGGCCCCCTCACCGCACCATCCGTCGCCGTACTCGGCCACGCCGCCCTGCCAGCGAAATAATCGAACATCAACATCGACGAATGGCCCAAAATCAGCTTGTTACCAGCAACGACTGTTGTGAAATTCCATCTGTTTGCAAAGGCAGACAACCGCCCTCCATGATCCATAGCCCCAACTCTGCGGATTGCACTGAACCATGCGTAAATAGCGTCCTCTACTTCGCTAACGTCGAATCGCTGCGGAAGAGCACGTTTGGCCTTGATGAATCTCTCGAAGTCTTCGATATTTTCCTGCAGAGCACGCTCTCTGAAACTAAGCTCAATTTCCGACCCACCAGAGGGCATTTGTCTCACACCTCGCCGTTGTTGACGGCGGCAACGGTGTGTCCGAGCCCGTCGCGGAAGAACTCTTCCGCACCGCCTGACAAAGTATCCGGAAGACCCGTATCCTCGACATCCTGGAGATACGCTGCGGCCTCACCTGCTCTGGGATCAGGGTCAAATTTCAATGACCGGCGACCGAGCCAATCCATGACATTGCGCAGGTTGATGGCCTGCTCTTGCTGAATGGACATAACTTCCCCTTGTCCCGACGTGTCGTTCGGCCGACGACTCATCAACAGGAACGGAATCGACCACCAGTCGGTTCACGCCGGGCACGCCCGGCCGAAGAGCATCCGCAAGGTCGAGCTTGACCGTCCAGCAGCCTGTCCGTCGCCGGTTCTGCTCGCGGTCGCGTCGGTGGTCTCGAAGTAGGGTCGGGTCGTCGAGATCACCGAGCGGGCCGCGGGCCTACCGGACGCGGTGTGGTACGGCCTCGGCACGGCCCGGGACCGGCTCACCGGCGCCCGGCGGGTGCCCGATGACAGCACGCGAGGTCAACCGCGAGCCCCAGGAGCGAGGCCCAGGGTAGTCAGGCGCGGGCGCGGGCCCAGGAGAGGAAGCGCTCGGTCAGCCGGGCCGGGTCGACGTCGATGAGCTGTTCGCTGGCCTCAACCTGGACGGTCGCCAGGTAGACGGTCAACGCCAGCCGATCGTGCCGGTACTCCCCGAGCAGCCGCAGCTTCGCGGCCGAGCAGGGCCAGGCGATGCCGCACGCCGCGCAGCGCCAGGTGGGGCGGCTCGGTAGGTGGTCCCGGTGTCGACGGCGGGGCATGTGCGGGCCTCCTTCGCGGTGGAAGAGGGTCGCCCCGCCTCCCCGTCGGGGCGACCCTCTGACTGACGCCGACCGCCGGGCTCGCGCGCCTCCACCGGTCACGCCGTCTTCTGTGGAACCACCCTCCGGCGCGTAGTCGGACAGGTACACCGCGTAGCGATATGGTCTCCAGATATTCGAGACATCCGATGGAGGGGCCGTGAACGACGCGTTACGGGTGGCACTCAGCGACACCGGGCACACCACCGAATCCCTCGCCGAGACTGTCGGCGTCGACCCGAAGACCGTGGGCCGCTGGTTGACCGAGGGCCGCATCCCGCATCCTCGGCACCGCCTGGCGGCGGCGGAAGCCCTGCACAAGGATGTTTCTGACATTTGGCCGGACACTTCGAGACGTCGTGATCCCATCTGGTTTCGTCCATGGCAGGAGATCGAGCGCGAGGCGGTGTCGCTGCGCTGGTATGAGTCGACGGTTCTCCCGGGGCTGCTCCAGACCGAGGCGTACGCCCGCGCGGTGCTCGGCGGCGCGGGTCTGATCCCCCGGGGTGAGATCGAGCGGCATCTCACCGTCCGGCTCGGCCGGCAGGGCGTGCTCAAACGGGACGACTCACCGCAGTTCACGGCGGTCATCGACGAGGCGATCCTGCGCCGGCCGGTCGGCGGCCGGTCGACCATGCGTGAGCAACTGCTGGCCGTGGTCGCCGCGTGCGCCGAGCCGCACATCCGCGTGCACGTCGTGCCCAGCGCGGTCGGCGCGTACGCCGGCCTCAACGGGCCGTTCGTGATCGCCAACAGCCACGACCACCGGGTCGCCGGCTACCTGGACAACCAACTCCAGGGACAAGTCGTTAGCGACCCGGACGACATCGCGACCATAATGGCGGCATGGGAGAACGTGCGCGGGGAGGCGCTGTCCCACTGGCAGTCGGTCGATCTCATCACGGAAGTGGCGGAGTCATGGAGCTGAACGGCGCACGGTGGCGTAAGAGCAGCCGCAGCAGCGGCAACGGCGGCGCATGCGTCGAGGTCGCCGACAACCTGCCCGGCGTGGTCGGCGTACGGGATTCCAAGGACCCGGCCGGTCCGGCGCTCGCCTTCGCGCCGGCGGCCTGGCGCGCGTTCGTCACCCAGCTTGCCCGGCGGGCCTGAACGGCCACGATCATTCATTGATCATTCGGCTGCCACGACCTAGCGTGGCGGGATGCGACGGCGACGAATTGCGGGAACCCCGGTCAAGGTCACGGAGCTGGGCTTCGGCGGTGCGGCGATCGGCAACCTCTACCAGGCGGTGGACGACGACGATGCGCTGACGGCCGTCGACGCGGCGTGGGATCTCGGCATCCGATACTTCGACACCGCGCCGTTCTACGGCCTGGGGATGTCCGAGCGGCGACTGGGCCGCGCCCTGCGGGGTCACCCCCGGGACGAGTTCGTGGTCTCGTCGAAGGTCGGCCGCCTGCTGGCGCCCAACCCGCGACCGGTCGGGCAGGGCGTGGACGTCTTCGACGTCTCCGACGAGGTACGTCCGGAGCGCGACTACAGCCGGGATGGCGTGCTGCGTTCGATCGAGGCGAGCCTGGAGCGCACCGGCCTGGACCGGCTGGACGTCGTGTTCGTCCACGATCCGGATGACCACTGGCCGCAGGCCGCCGACGAGGCGATGCCGGCCCTGGCAGAGCTACGTGACCAGGGCGTCATCGGGGCCATCGGCGCAGGGATGAACCAGTCGGCGATGCTCGCGCGCTTCCTGCGGGAGACGGCGGCGGACGTCGTCATGCTGGCGGGCCGCTACACGCTGCTGGAGCAGGACGCGCTGGACGACGTCCTGCCGGCGGCGGTCGAGCAGGGCAAGAGCGTCATCGCCGTGGGTGTCTTCAACTCCGGGTTGCTGGCCCGTGAGCGGCCCGGCCCGGACGCCAAGTACAACTACGCCGACGCCCCTCCGGACGTGGTGGCGAGGGCGGTGCGGATCGCCGAGGTCTGCGAGCAGCACGGCACGACCCTTCCGGCGGCGGCGGTCGCCTTTCCGTTCGGGCATCCCGCGGTGGTCAACGTGACCGTGGGCGTACGTACCCCGGACGAGGTCGCCCGCAACGTCGACCTGCACGCCCGCCCGGTCCCGGTCGGCCTGTGGGACCACCTCCGCGCCGAGGGGCTGCTGCGGGCCGACGCCCCGACACCCGCCAGCTGAGGCCCAACCGGGGAAAGACGGCCGGTAGCGTGCCAGGGACCGGCGGACCCGGAACCCGTCGTACACATGTTCTATCCACAGGCTGCGGACGGCGGAGGGTTCGATGGGTTACCAGCTCAGCGCGGTGGTCGCGGACGTGGAGTTGCTCCGCGAGCAGACCGTCGAGCTGGATCACGCGGTCCTCGGCGGGCTGCGCCAGGACTTCGCGTTGCTGCCGGTCACCCCGCAACTGGTGGTGGAGCTGACCGGGTCGCTGCCGGACTACGCGGTGGACGACCGCAGCGCCGAGCAGCCGTTCGGGCTGGTGTTGTCGCCGCCGCTGGTCGAGGTGCTGGCCGGCTGGTCGCGGTCGGGGCCGGTGGCGTACCTGGAGGCGGAGTTCGGCGGTGGCGCCGGCCACCAGTCGGCGGTGGTGTGGCTTGGTGGCGGGCTGTCCTGGGGTCCGCGGTTCGACGACGTCTTCGACGGGCCGCGCGAGCAGTGGCCGATCAACTCGGCGCTGACCCGGCTCGGTGCGGAGCGGGGCACGTGGATCGACCCGTTCGCCGAACTGGGGCTGCATCTGGAGCGGAACACCGCCGGTTGGTTGGCGCACGGACGCCGTCGACTCAGCGCCGACTACTGGGACGAGCTGGTCGAACAGTGGGAAAACCAGTAATCCGGCGCTGGGCAGCAACCTGAACGCTCCCGTCCCGTTGGGGACTGGGGGATTCCATGAAATTGCGACAATTTGCGTTCATTGCCACGCTCATGACGGCTGCCTCGATCGCGGGCAGCGGCGTACCGCCCACCGGGCCGGCCCCGGACGGTCGGCCCGCCGGCAGCGTGGAGATCATCGACCTGAACGGTCTGAACAACATCGAGTTCGGTGACACCGAGGACGAACTGACCCGCCGGGGCGTCCTGCGTACCGGCCTGGACACCTGCGGGCCAATGCTCGCCGGCCACGACACGGTCAGCCCGGTCTTCGCCGAGGACAAACTGGTGCTGCTCTGGGTCGGCGACCCGACGCGGACACCCGAGGGCATCGCCGCCGGCTCACCCGTCGACCAGGTCTGGGCCCGCTATCCGTCGGTCACCCGCCTGCGCGCTCCACAGGGGACGTTCCGGCTCGACGGGCTGCTCGCCCGCAGCGGCGACCGTGCGTACCTGTTCCTGCACGACGGGCGCACGGTCCGAAAAACCATCGCGGGGTACGCCGACTGGGCCCGCCGCCTCTTCGACGAGGGCGTCGGCCCCTGCTGACCCGCGCCGCCGCGACCCGGCGCGCCGAGCAACGGATCCCGGAACGGGCACTGCTCTTCCTGGCCTCCGACCAGAGCAGCTTCATGACCGGCGGCGATCTGTTCGTCGACGGCGGCGAGCAGCAGCTCTGACACGGAACGCCCGGTCGATCCGCGAGGATCGACCGGGCGCTTCGGCACTACAGAGCGGTGGCGGCGGGATTTGAACCCGCGGAGGGCGTAAACCCTCACACGCTTTCGAGGCGTGCTCCTTAGGCCACTCGGACACGCCACCGCCGACGAGGCTACAGCACGGCTGGTTCGGACACCGAACCGGTATCGCCCGAGCCGGCCTGGCAGGATCTTTGCCATGAGTACGCACATCGGCGCGAAGCCGGGCGAGATCGCCGAGCGGGTCCTGATGCCGGGCGACCCGCTGCGGGCCAAGTGGATCGCGGAGACCTACCTCGAGGGCGCCACCTGCTACTCGACGGTTCGAGGCATGCTGGGCTTCACCGGCCGCTGGAACGGCGTCGAGGTTTCCGTCCAGGGCTCCGGCATGGGCATGCCGTCCGCCTCCATCTACGCCCACGAGCTGATCAACGAGTACGGCGTGAAGACGCTGATCCGGGTCGGCTCGTGCGGTGCCCTGAGCACCGACCTGCAACTGCGGGACGTGGTGGCCGCGATCGGGTCGTCCACCGACTCGAACATGAACCGGATGCGCTTCGACGGGCTGATCGACTACGCGCCGGTGGCCGACTTCGGGCTGCTGCGTACGTCGGTGGAGGTGGCCGAGCGGCGCGGCATCGCCATGCACGTCGGACCGATCCTGGCGGCGGACGCCTTCTACACGGACCGGCCGGACCTCTACGACACGCTCGCCGACTACGGCGTGCTGGCGGTGGAGATGGAGTCGGCGGCGCTCTACACGATCGCGGCCCGTTTCAAGGCTCGGGCGTTGACGGTGCTGACGGTCAGCGACCACATCAAGACCGGCGAGAAGACCACGTCGGAGGAGCGGGAGCAGACCTTCAGCCAGATGGTCGAGATCGCCCTCGACACGATCATCGCCTGACCCGCCGCAACAGCGGCGGCACCGCAAAGAGCGTGATGACTGTGTGGCATAAATATGCCGCACAGTCATCACGCTCTTTCGCATCAGGCCCGCCCCATCAGACGGCGGTCAGCGCCTCCGTCGGGGAGAGGCGGGCGGCACGCACCGCCGGGTAGAGACCGGCGAAGCCGCCGATGACCAGAGTCGCGCAGCCCCGGCCGGCCGGCGGCCTGGTCGCCACGGTCACCCTGCCGCCGGCTTGACCGGCGGCCGGGGGTTCAGCGGAAGAAGGCGCGCAGGACGGCGGCGGTCTCGGCCTCCAGCACGCCGCCGTAGACCTCGGGGCGGTGGTTGAGCCGACGGTCACGCAGCACGTCCCACAGGGAGCCGGCCGCGCCGGTCTTGGGTTCCCACGCGCCGAACACGACCGTGGAGACCCGGGCCAGCACCAGGGCGCCCGCACACATGGTGCACGGCTCCAGGGTGACCACGAGGGTGCAGCCGTCCAGCCGCCACCGGCCGGCGCGTTCGGCACCTCGACGCAGGGCCAGCACCTCGGCGTGGGCGGTCGGGTCGCCGGTCAGTTCCCGCTCGTTGCGCCCGACGGCCAGCTCGGTGCCGTCCGGCCCGTAGAGCACCGCACCCACCGGGATGTCGTCGATCGCATCGCCGCCGATCGACGCGGCCGGGTCGGTGACGGCGACCTCCAGGGCCCGGCGCATCCACAGCTCGTGCCGCTGCCGTCGCCCGAGCTCACCCGGGTCGGCGAGCCCTTCGTGGGCGCCCGGTCCGGCGCGACCCACCGCGCCGGGTGTCGGCTGCCCCGGCCGGAGCGTCTCCAGCGACGGGTCGGTCGCGTCGGCCGGCTCAGACCTCACGCAGCTCCTCGACCTCGTCGACGCAGCCGAGCACCTCGCAGATCTCGGCGGTGACGTCCGCCGGGAGCATCCCCTCGTGCGTGCACAGGGTCAGCAGCTTCTGCGCGGAGATGCCCAGGTTGGCCAGCAGGTCGGCGTCGCCCACCGGGTCGGCCTCCGGGTCGACGACGGGCTGTTCGCTCTCGTCGTCGCCGCCGGCCGCCGGGCGGGGCTCCTCGTCGCCGTCGAGCCCGGTGACCGAGGTCTTCAGGTCACCGACCAGCAGCGAACCCAGCCGGGACTCCTCGGCGTACGCGGAGTCCGACCCGAACACCCGCAGGTCCTCGCCCTCGTCGAGGCGCAGGATCACCAGGTACGCGTCGTCGGCCTCGACGAAGAGCAACGAGACGTCGGCTTCCTGGTCGACGTCCCGCAGCCGGTCGGCGACCTCGTCGATGTCGGTGGCGCCACGCAGGCTGACCTCTGCGGCGGTCCAGCCACTGTCGTCGCGCACCACGGCCGCAGCGAAGTACGACACGGTCCCCCCAATAGCCCCTCGGCACAGCGCCGACTCGTTACGCGTGCACGTTAGCCGGTCGGGTCGGCAGGCGACCGGTCAACGCCCCGACCGGCCGGTCATTCCTGACAAACTCGGGTCAGCCGGCTACCCGACGGCGGGTGGCGATGAGCTGGCGCAGACGCTCGGTGCGCTGTCGCTGCGGCCGGCTGCGCTGGCGTACCGCCCGGGCTCCCGCCAGCTCGGCGAGCAACTGCAGGCGGCGGCGGCTGCGATCCGGGTCCTGCCGCGGGGTGGTCCAGGCCATAGTGCCGAGCGTGCCGAGTCTCGGCGGCCACGTCAAGACGGCGTTCGCTACGCAGCCAACCGGGCACACCGCGCAGTCAACGGCGGCTCTCGCGGGGTCGCCGCGGCACGGTCACCACAGCGGCCAGTCACCACTGGTGGCCCAGCGCACCGCCACCACGGCGGCGGCGATGCTCCAACCACCGGCGGTGACGATGGCCACGCCGGTGGCGACCCCGCGGTCGCCGTGGCGGACCAGCACCAGGGCGGTGATCCAGGCCAGCAGGCCGGCGATCACCGTCCACCACGCGTAGCTGGCCACTTCGGTGCCGAGCAGGCCGAACAGCAGCAGCCAGACGGCCGCCGCGCCACCGCCCGCGGCGACACCACCGCCGGTGACCGGGTGCGGTTCGCGGTAGGTGGGCTGGGTCGGCGGCCCGGCCGGAAAGAGCCCCGACGGGGTACGCGGCGCCGGCCGTGCGGCACCGGGATCCGGGACGGGGTCGGGTCGGGCGATGGTCACCGTCGCTGCCCTCCGTTACGCGCGCCGTTCGTTCCCACGGTACCGGCTCTGCCAGGATGACCGGATGCCCTCGCCGACGATCGGTCGCCGCGCGCGTCCGGCGTACCCCCTCCTGCTGTTGCTCGCCCCGGTGCTCGCCGCCGGTTGCGCGACCACCCGGCCCGGGGCGCCGCCGGCGGGCGCCGCACCGACGCCGCCGGCGATGTGGTCGACCGGCGAGCAGCCGGCGGCGGCGGCCACGCCGACGGCCGGCGGCCCGGCGCGCCCGGCACCGTCGTCCGCCACGCCGTCGGCGAGCGCACCCCGCGCCG
This sequence comes from Micromonospora sp. ALFpr18c, assembly GCF_008868155.1. GTDB lineage: Bacteria > Actinomycetota > Actinomycetes > Mycobacteriales > Micromonosporaceae > Micromonospora. The sequence continues at coordinate 13,360 of NZ_WBKR01000101.1, read as the reverse complement.
GGCTGCGGCATGTCTTTCCGGTACGTGCCGGCAACGTCGACTACCACCCGACGCACGCGGCGTATCCGGCCACGGATCTCTTCGCCAACTGCGGTGAGCCGTTCGTCGCGGTGACCGACGGGACGGTGCTGCAGGTGAGTCGGGTCGACCGGTACTCCAAGCGGGGGCCGCAGGGCCCGGAGAACGGCGGCCTCTCGGTGTCCCTGCTCGGTGACGACGGGGTGCGCTACTACGGCTCGCACCTGAGTGTCGTGTCCACCGGCGTCGACGTCGGGGTGCGGGTCCGCGCCGGGCAGCAGCTCGGCAAGGTGGGCCGCACCGGCAACGCGAACAACGTCTGCCACGTGCACTTCGGCATCTCGCCGCCGTGCACCGGTAAGGACGGCTGGTGGATCCGGCGCGGAGTGCTCTGGCCGGCGCGCTACCTGGATTCGTGGCGGCGCGGCGGCAATCGGGAACCGGCCGCCGAGGTCACGGCGTGGCAGCGCAAACACGGCTGCCCGAAGGCTCCCTGACCGGTCCCGCAGCGACTAGGTTCGGTGGGATGAAGGCCCGGGATCCCATCGCCGACCTGCGCCGGATCGCGTTCCTGCTGGAACGGGCCAACGAGGCCACGTACCGGGTGCGGGCGTTCCGCTCGGCGGCGACCGCCTTGGCGGGCCTGCCGGCGGCCGAGGTGGCCGAGCGGGCCGGCAACGGCACGCTCACCAAACTGACTGGCGTCGGCGATGTGACGGCCCGGTGCGTGGCGGAGTCGCTGGCCGGTGAGGAACCGGTCTACCTGCGCCGGTTGGTGGCGACCGAGGGCAGCGACCTGGACGCCGAGGCCACGGCGCTGCGTGCCGCCCTGCGCGGTGACTGTCACACGCATTCGGACTGGTCCGACGGCGGTTCACCCATCGAGGAGATGGCGCTGGCCGCGGTGGAGTTGGGCCACGAGTACATGGTGTTGACCGACCATTCGCCGCGGTTGACGGTGGCGCGGGGGTTGACCGCGGCCCGCCTGCGCCGCCAGCTCGACCACGTGGCGCAGGTCAACGAGGCGCTGCCGGAGGGTTTCCGGATCCTCACCGGGATCGAGGTGGACATTCTCGCCGACGGCTCACTCGACCAGGACGAGGAGTTGCTGGCCCGGCTGGACGTGGTGGTCGGCTCGGTGCACAGCGGTCTGAAGGACGACCGGGCGCGGATGACCCGGCGGATGCTGAGGGCGGTGGCCAACCCGCACCTGGACATCCTCGGGCACCCCACGGGTCGGATGGTGTCGTCCCGGCCGGCGGGGGTGACCGGTCCCGGCGACCGGGGGCACCGTGCCCGGACCCGCGCGGAGAGCGACTTCGACGCGGACGCGGTCTTCGCCGCCTGCGTGGAGCACGACACCGCCGTCGAGATCAACTCCCGGCCGGAGCGGCAGGATCCGCCGAAGCGGCTGATCCGGCGTGCTCAGGAGGCCGGCTGCCGGTTCGCGATCAACACCGACGCGCACGCGCCCGGTCAGCTCGACTGGCAGCGGTTCGGCTGCGAGCGGGCCGCTCTCTGCGGCGTCCCCGCCGATCGGGTGGTCAACACCTGGTCGGCGGAGCAGTTGGTGGAGTGGACGCACGCCGGGGCCTGACGTCCAGCGCGGCGGAGCCTGACGGCAGCGCGGCGGAGCCTGACGGCAGCGCGGCGGAGCCTGACGGCAGCGCGGCGGGCAGGCCGACGCCGGGCACCGGGCGGGGCCTCCGGCGGGCGAACACGCCCTGCGCGACCGCGACGCCCAGCAGCACGATGAGCGCGCCGACCGGCTGGTGCCAATTGAGCCGCTCGTCGAGCACCAGGGCCCCGATCAGCACCGCGAAGATCGGGATCAGGTACGTGACGGTGGAGGCGGTGCTCGCACCGGCCACCCGGATGTTGCGCATGTTGATGACGAAGGCGAGACCGGTGCCGAGCGCCCCGAGGGTCAGGACGCTGGCGACCACCTTCGGCGACAGCTCGGTGGGCAGCGGCGGCGCGCCCGCGATGAACGGGGTGACGATGGCCAACTGCGCGGCGGCGAGCAGCAGCTGCGCGGTGGAGAGCGACAGGCCGGAGTGCGCGCTGCCGGCGACGAACCGCTTCTGGTACGGAATCGCGACGCCGTAGCAGGCAGCCGCGCCGAAACACATCAACTGCCCGACGAAGTGTGCTCCGCCGAGGCCCTCCCAGACCCCGAGGACCACGAGCACCCCGAGGAAGCCCAGCCCGAGGCCGACGGCCCGGCGCGCGGTCAACCGCTCGGTGCGGAAGACCAGCACCGCCAGCGGCAGCACGATCAGCGGAGTCGTCGCGTTCCAGATGCCGGCCAGCATCGACTCGACCCGCTGCTCGCCGTAACCGAAGAGGGTGAACGGCACGGCCACGCCGAACGCGGCCACGACGGTCAGGTGCGCCCACACCCGGGGCTCGCGGGGCAGCCGGTCGCGTAGCACCGCGAGGACGACCAGCAGGGTCAGCGCGCCGGCGACGACCCGGTAGAGGGTGAGCTGAACCGGGTGCAGCTCGGCCACCCCGATCTTGATGAACAGAAAGCTGGATCCCCAGATGGCGGCGAGGGCGAGGAACCCCGGCAGCCAGGCACTCAGCGGCGCCTTGTCAGGAGCGGTATCGGTGGTCACCCCTGACACTCTGCCTCAGGCGTACGACAAAGTCGCGTGACTTTCACCCGTTGCATCTGCCGCCTGAACACGACAAACGTCATCGACACCGGGGCGGGGTGGTCACGTAGTGTCGCACCGTGGGACGAATTGATGAACTCGCCAACCGCTACGTGGCCGAGTGGGCGCCGTTGAGCCCCACCGGCGCGACCTATGTCGGCATCGCCGGCCACGACGACCAGCTCGACGACCTCTCACCCGAGGGTTACCGGGCACGCGCCGACCTGACCCGTCGGACCCTCGCCGAGCTTGAGGTGACCGAGCCGGACACCGAGGCGGAACGGATCGCCAAGGAGGCCATGCAGGAACGACTCGGCCTCGACCTGGCCCGCTACGACGCCGGTGAAGCCACCAGCGAGGTCAGCGTCATCACCAGCGGGCTGCACGAGATCCGCATGGTGTTCGACCTGATGCCGACCGCCACGGCCGACGCACAGGCCAACATCGCCGCCCGCCTGAACGGGCTGGCGGGCGCGCTGGAGGGCTACAAGACCACCCTGCGCGAGGCGCTCGCCGCCGGCCAGGTCAGCTCGAAGGTGCAGCTGGTCGAGGTGGCCAAGCAGTGCGACATCTGGACCGACCCGACCGGGGACAACTTCTTCCACGGGCTGGTCGAACGGCTGGGCGCGGAGGGCACCCTCGGCGCCGACCTGCGTCGGGGAGCGGCGGCGGCCACCGCGGCGACCGCCGAGTTCGGCCAGTTCCTGCGTACCGAGCTGGCCCCGAACGGCCGGGACAAGCAGGCCGCCGGACGGGAACGCTACGAGCTGGCCTCGCAGTACTTCCTCGGTGCGAAGGTCGACCTGGACGAGACGTACGCCTGGGGCTTCGCCGAGCTGGCCCGCCTGGAGGCGGAGATGCGGGTCGTCGCCGGGCGGATCGCCGGCTCCGGTGCCACGGTCGACGAGGCGGTGGCCAAGCTGGACGCGGACCCGGCGCGGACCATCCAGGGCAAGGAGGCGTTCCGCGACTGGATGCAGGCCCTCGCCGACAAGGCGATCGCCGAGCTGCACGGCACCCACTTCGACATCCCCGAAGAGGTACGCCGCATCGAGTGCTGCCTCGCGCCGACCAGCGACGGCGCCATCTACTACACGGGGCCGAGCGAGGACTTCTCCCGCCCGGGCCGGATGTGGTGGGCGGTGCCGCAGGGCATCACCGACTTCTCCACCTGGCGGGAGGTGACCACCGTCTACCACGAGGGCGTGCCCGGTCACCACCTTCAGGTGGCGCAGACCGCCGTCCGGGCCGACCTGCTCAACCGCTGGCAGCGTCTGCTGTGCTGGGTTTCCGGGCACGGCGAGGGCTGGGCGCTCTACTCGGAGCGGCTGATGGACGAGCTGGGCTACCTGGAGGATCCGGGCGACAAGCTGGGCATGCTCGACGGCCAGGCCATGCGTGCCGCGCGGGTGATCGTCGACATCGGCATGCACCTGGAGCTGGAGATCCCGAAGGACAATCCGTTCGGCTTCCACCCCGGCGAGCGGTGGACGCCCGAGCTGGGCTGGGAGTTCATGCGGGCGCACTGCCGGGTGCCGGACGAGAACCTGCGCTTCGAGCTGAACCGCTACCTGGGCTGGCCGGGGCAGGCGCCGTCGTACAAGGTCGGTGAGCGGATCTGGCTCCAGGCCCGCGAGGACGCGAAGGCCCGCAAGGGCGCGGACTTCGACCTGCGGGAGTTCCACCGGCAGGCGTTGGACCTGGGAGCGTTGGGCCTCGACCCGCTGCGCCGGGCGCTGGCCCGGCTCTGAGCCGTCGACGGCTCCGGTTGCCGACGGTACGACCAGCCGTGGGCAGCCGGAGCCGTTCGCTCAGGCGAGGCTCAGCGCCAGCGCCGGCCGGGCGGTCAGCGTGTTGCTGGTGACGAACGCCAGGTCGATGACCGGGTCGGTGAACGTGATCGGGATGGGTGAGGTGACCGGGATGCCGTTGGGCAACGGCAGGTCCGGAGTCAGAGTGATCTTGATGCCGAACAACCGGCCGACGAACCGGGTGGCGTAGAAGGCCACGTCGCCGCTGACGGTCAGCCGGTCGGTCGCATATCGCTGGCTGCGCCCCTGCGGGCCGTCGGCGCGCAGGTGGAAGTCCTCGGTCACCGCCTCCCGCATGCTGAACTTCAGCACCTCGAGGTCGCCCTTCACCGTGTGCAGTTCGGTGATCCCCTCGAACCGCAGCCCGGTCATCTTCACCGAGGATCCGGTGAGCTTGGACGGTGTCTGCGCGACCGTCGGCAGGGCCGGGTCGGCGGCGATGCGCGGCAGCGGTTTGCCCGGCTCGACCGTGCCCGGCTTGTCGGACTTCCCCGGCCCGCCCGGCTTGACCGGCCTGCCCGGGGGCAACGACGGGCAGGTGACCGACCCGGGTCGGGTCGTCGGCGTGCCACTCGGCTGGGCGGTCGGGCTCGCCGACGGCGTCGCGCTGGGCGTACGGTGCCCCCCGGTGAGCAGATCACCGATCCCGTCCAGGATGTCGGTGATGACGTTGCCACCGCGCGTCGGGCTCGGCGTCGGTGTCGGCGTGGCCGCGCTGCGGCTGGGCGACGGGGTGACGGTCCGGGAGGGGGTGGGGCAGGCGGTGGCGGATGGGCGGCTCGGCGCGGCCTGCACCGCTCCGGGTTGGACGGCCAGACCAGCGGCGGCGAGGCCGAGCACCAGCAGGGTGATGCCGAACGACCGCGGATCAGCCGCACGCCCCGGCCACTCGGGCGGCGCGCTCGCGTCGGCCGGCACCGCCCGCTCGGAAGCGGGACCGGCCTGCTCGGGACCGGCCTGCTCGGGACCGGCCTGCTCGGGGACGGCCTGCTCGGGGACGGCCTGCTCGGCGGTCTCTGCTTCGGCCGCAGCCGACGGGGCCGGGCTGGTCGGCGTCCAGGCGAAGGCGAGCGCGCTGCCGACGATGCCGAGCAACAGGCCGACGAAGAAGCCGCCGAGGTTGAGGCCGATCAGTGAGTAGACCGCGGTGACCGCCGCGACGACCGAGTAGAACAGCCGCTGCGCCGGGGTGAGCCAGAGCAGCAGGCCGCAGGTCACCAGGATGACCGGGATCAGCAGGGAGAGCAGACCGCTGGCTCCGCTGTGGAAGCTCAGGCCGTTGAGCGTCATCCGGGTGGAGGCGAACATCTCCACCCCGGCCAGGGCGGTGAGCAGACCACCGGCGAACGGCCGGCTCCGCTGCCAGCGGCGGAAGCTCCGCCAGGCCTGAGCCGGACGGCCGGGCCGGGCGTGGGACGGGTTCGCGGTTGTCACGTACTCCTCCTGGCGGAGCGGGGACGGGGACCGGGGCAGGCCCGCGGTGGTCGACCACCGCGGGCCGCGACTCACCTCAGAAGCACTCCTTGCCCTTGGCGTCGTCGCCCACGTTGACCTTCAGGCGCAGCCCGACCAGGTTGAAGGTGGCCGCCGTGGTGTAGCGGGACACCTGCTGCAGGTTGGTGATGCTGACATGTTCGGAGTTCTGGCCGAACGAGCCGGCCTGCGCCGTCGGGTTCAGGTCCCTCGCGTCCCGGCCGATCTTGATGTTGGTGAAGGTGGCGTTGCCGTCCAGCGAGTCCATCGCGATCAGCAGGTCCTTGGCCCGGGCGGGCTCCTTGCCCTCACCGGCGTTGATGGTGAGCACCACCGGCAGGCCGGGCAGGTCCGCGCGGACGGACTGGCAGAGGTTGTACAGCTCGGCGCTGCTGATCTCGGAGAGGGCGACCGGGTGGACCTGGCCGGCCTTGCCGGCCTTGCCCTTCTCGCGGACGATGCCGCCGTACTGCTTGAAGCCGTCGCCCTCCAGGCGGTCGGCACCGATCTTGAACGTCTGTCCGGAGACCGTGATGTCGGACGCGATCGCGCCGCTCGACATGCCGAACAGGATGGCGCCGGCGGCCGCCGTCGCGGGCACCATCATGGCGGCGAACCGCCGCCACCGGGTACGCCCCTGATTGTTCAACCGCTCCTGCACGGGTTCCTCCTCAGTGGATGCGCGCGGGCCGGTCCCGAACTGGCGGCCCCGCCTGGGGCCGGGCAACTGTTACCGGCGGGTAACGATCGAGCTTGATGGTGCACCCGTTGCGGCGCAGCTCACAACCCCCCAATTACCGGGCGGTAACACCGGTGCCACCGAGTGGCATCCCGGCATCACGATGCGTCGAACCGGCCCAGCAGCGAAGCGTCCAAAGTGGCAGCAAAACCGACAAAAACCCCCGGTCGAGCGACGCAAAGTGACGAGACATTGACCAATTACAATCAGGTAACAAATGTAAGGTTCGCAGGTTGGTGCAGCACGAAGGGGTGGACCGCGATGCGGTCCACCCCTTCGGTCGTGCGCGCGTCAGCGCTGATCCACCTCGCCGGGGGCCGGACGCTGGGTCGGCACCGTCGGGTCCTCGGACTTCCAATTCGTCGACGCCGGCGGAATCTCGTCGCTCAGCGGACCACCCACCGGCTGGGGCGTGGGCTGCTCGACGGTGTCCGTGTCGCGCACCGGCTCCTGGTCCACCCGGGTCGGAGTCGGGTCGGCGACCGGCGCGACCGGGGCCGGCTCGGCGCGGTGCCGGGCGGAAGCGGAACCACCACTGGGCCGTGTCACCAGCCACACGCCCGCGATGACAGCGAGCAGACCGAGCACGCCGGCGGTCAACGACGAGGCACCGATCCTGCGCCTCAAGTGGCTCAAGCCGCAGACCATCACCGGGCTCCGCTTCGCCGTCGACGACGAGGTGGCCGCCACCCGGCTCGGCAGCGTCCGGGTGGTCGGCGACGACGGGTTCCGGAGCAGCCTGCTCGGCGACGACGGGCTGCTCCGCCTGGATCCGCCGATGCGCACCGACGAGATCACCATCCAGTTCCTCGACAAGCCGTCCGCCAGCAGCCTCGACCCGTACAAGCTGCGGCTACCGGAGTCGTTGCCCATCGCGGTCGGCGAGGTCACCGTCCTGCCCGGGGCGTCCACCGTCGAACCCCGCCTCGACACGCCCCTCAAGCTGGCCTGCGGGTCGGGCCCGGCGCCTCGATCTGGGCCGCGGCGAGCACCGCGTCGTCACCACCGCCAGCACGCTGGCCTCGCCCACCCTGGTCGCCCTCGTGCCGCAGACGCCCACGCCCGCGCCGGCGGCGGCCGCCAGCACCATCCAGGTCGAGTCGTGGGCGGCCACCGAGCGACGGGTACGGGTGTCCGCGCACCCCGTCGACCGGGTGCTCGCCGTCCGTGAGAACACCAACACCGGCTGGCAGGCGACCATCGGCGGGCGGACACTCGCGCCGCTGGTGGTGGACGGCTGGCAGCAGGGCTGGATCCTCCCCGCCGGTGCCTCCGGCGAGGTGCTGCTGAGCTTCACCCCGGACACGACGTACCGCGCGGGACTGCTGCTCGGCGGCATCCTGCTGCTGGTGGTGGTCCTCCTCGCGGTGCTGCCGCAGCGAAAGCCGACGGGGAGCACGCCGGTACCGCGCGGCCGACGCCGCCTCACCCGTTCCCTGCCGCTGCTGGCCGTGGGCGCCGCCGCGCTGGTGCTGTCGAAGTGGACTCATCGGCGGCCTGCTCGTCGCGGCGGGGTTCATGCTGGCCGTACCCGGGCCACGCCGCCTGCCCTGGACGGCGGACCCACGACGGGCCCGGACGATCAGCCGGGCCGTCGAGACGTGGCTCCCGGGTGCGCTCGTGGTGCTCGCCGGCTGGCTGTACCTCGAATCGGCGCACCGGTACACCGACGCCGCCTCGCAGCTCGCGATCGTCGTCGCCCTCGGCGCCCGCTGGCTCTCCACCGCCGCCCGGCGACGACCCGTACGCCGAACCAGACCGACCCCGACGGCACCGGCACCGCCCACGACTCCGGAAGCGGACGAGCCGGCCGTCCCCGCCCTCTCCGAGATCACGTGAGCACCGAGCGACCCGCCCCGCACGCGGGGACGGAGCCGACCGGCACACGGCCGACCGGCCTGGGCGCGGCGGGAGCCGCCGTCACCCTGGCCGGCGTCCTCGTCAACGGCCTGGCCTACCTGGTGCCGGTGCTCGCCGCCCGACGGCTCGACCCGGCCGACCTCAGCGCGCTCGCCACGGCCCTCGGCCTGGTGGCCATCGCCGCCGTGCCCGGCCTCGGTCTGCAACTGGCCGTCGCCGTGCACCATGCCCGGCACGGGTCGTCCGACACCCGACGGCTCACCGCGGTGACCGCCGCCGTGTGCGCCGCGGCGATGATCGTGGCGACGCCGCTGCTGGTCGCCGCCCTGGACCTGCCGGTCGAGGTGCCCGCGCTACTGGCGGTCACCACCGCCGCGGTCGTGCTGTCCTCCCGCTCACTCGGCGAGCTGCAGGGCGGTCAACGATTCCTGCGACTCGCCGCCGCGATGGCACTGCTCGCCGCCGGCCGCTACGGCGGGGTGATCGCCGCACTGCTGCTCGGCGCGGGACTGACCGGCGCGCTCGTGGCCGGCGCGCTGACCGCCGCGCTCACCCCCGTCGTACTGGCCCGACTCGCCCGCACACCCGACCGACCGGCCACTACACCACGACTGACCGTCGCGCAGGTCACCGCCGGTTGCGGTGCGACCCTGGCGATGCTCGTCGTCTCCTACGCCGACCTGCTCCTGGCCCGGCAACTGCTCCCTCCGACGGGCGCCGGGGCGTACGCGGTGGGCACGGTCCTGAGCAAGGGCGCCCTCTGGGCGCCGCAGGTCGCCGCCGTCCTCGCCCTCCCACGGCTGGCACGCGGCGACCGCCGCAGCCGCACCGTGGCGCTCGCGGTGACCGGCGGATGCGGTCTGGTGCTGGTGCTCGCGTCGACGCTCGCCGGTGGGTTGGCCTTCCGCCTCGTCGGCGGACCCGAGTACACCCACCTCGGCCGGTACGCGCCGATCTTCGCCGCGGTCGGCGCGCTCTACGCGGTCACGTTCGTGCTGCTCAACGACCGCCTCGCGGCCGGCGTGCGGTGGCCGGCGGCACCACTGTGGGTGGGCACGGCCGCCCTGGTCAGCGTCGCGGCGATCGTGCGACCGCGTACCGTCTCCGGTCTCCTGCTCGCCGCCCTCGGCACGGCCATCGTGACGACCCTGCTGATGGCCCTGCCCGCCCGCCGATCGGTCTAGTTCCCCGACAGCCAGTCGTGCAGCAGGCGGTGGTCGATCGCGTCGACCCGGCCGAGCGTACGACCGGAGGCCAGCCGGTCCCGCAGGTCCGCACGGGTGAACCAGCGCGCCTCCAGCAGTTCCTCGCCGTCGACGCGTACCTCGTCGGACGTCGCGGTGGCCCGGAAGCCCACCATCAGGCCGGCGGGGAACGGCCACGCCTGCGACCCCTGGTAGGTCACGTCGGTGACGGTGATCCCGGCCTCCTCGGCCATCTCGCGGCGGACCGCGTCGTCCAGGCTCTCGCCGACCTCGACGAACCCGGCCAACGTCGAGAACGCGTCCTCCGCCGCACCGGCGTGCCGGGCCAGCAGGCAGCGCCCCGGCGGGCCGGGTGCCTCGACCAGCACGATGATCGCCGGTTCGATGCGGGGGAACAGCAACCGCCCACACTCCGCACCGGTGCACGTCCGGACGTGTCCGCCGCCGCCGGTGACGGCCGGGGCACCGCACACGCCGCAGAACCGCTGCTGCCGGTGCCAGTGCAGCAACCCCCGCGCGTACGCCTGGACGGCCGCGCCGTCCGCGTCGAGCCGACCGACCAGCGCCCGCACGTCGACGGACTTCGCCGCACCCGCCATCTCGACGGCGGGCCGCTCGTCCAGCGCGGAGAGGTCCACGGCGAACACGGCGACGTCGCCGTCGAAACCCAGGAAGACGGTCTCGCCGGCGGCGGACCGGACGAGCGCCGCCCGTTCCGCGGTCAGCCGCACCGGACCGTCCCCGTCGACGAGACACCGGTCCCGCCACAGCGGCAACACGACGGTGCCCGGCTCGTCGAGCAACGCGTTCAGCCGGGTCGGATCGGTGCGCAGCGCACCCGCCCGGTCCAACCGTCCACCGCCGTACGCCAGCATCCGCTCCGCAACACCCACCCCGTCACCGTGCCAGGTCACCGGTGTGCCGCCGGCACCACCCCCACCCGGCTCGGACACGCCGCAGCCCCGCAGGTGGGCGCAGCCCGCGGGGACGGCCGGGCATTCGTTACCGTAGGTGTCCTCCGGGAGGGGGACCTCCCGCGGCACCCTGGCGATCGAGGTTGCAGTGACGCTGTACGGCGAAAAGACTCCGCCCGCCGACGACCGGCCCACCGTGCAGGTCACCGCGGTCACCTGGCCGGACGACGGGCCGGAGACCGTGACGACACCGGCCGTCGCCGAGCCCACGGACGACCCTCGTCGTGGACGCCGCATGCGGATGCTGCTCGCCGCCGGCGTCACCGGTGGCGTGTTCGCCGCCGTCGCGGGCGCCGGTGCCTGGGCGTACGCCGGAGACGTCCCCCGGGGCACCACCGTGCTCGGTGCCGAGCTGGGCGGCCGGAGCCGCACCGACGCGGATCGCGCACTGCGCGCAGAACTGGACCGGCGTGCCGCGACCCTCGCCGCGCCGCTGCGGGTCACCGTCGGGCAGCGCACCACCGAGATCAAACCGGCCGACGTGGGGCTGGCCATCGACGTACCCGCCACCGTCGCGGCGGCGGCCGAGGCCGCCGCGCACCCGGTCAGCCGACTGGTCGGCTCCCGCACCGTCGACCCGGTGGTCACCGTCGACGTCGAGCGGCTCGATGCCACGTTGAGCAAGGCGCTCGGCACCGTGGCTCGCGGGATGACCATGCCGGCGATCACGTACCAGGGCACCACGCCGAAGGTCGTCCAGCCCAAGCCGGGGATGGCCCTCGACCCGCAGCGCTCCGCCGACGTGGTCCGCGCCGGCTGGCTGGCCGGCGACCCGATCACCGTGCCGCTGGTGGAGAGCCACCCGGCGACCACCCCGGAGGAGCTGGACAGGCTCGTCAACGAGCTGGCGAAGCCGGCGGTGGCCGCGCCGGTCACGCTGCGCACCGACAAGGGCTCGGTGAAGGTACCGTCCGCCGCCATCGCGAAGAGCCTGCGGTTCACCGCCGACAAGGCCGGCACGCTGACCCCGACGGTCGACGTCAAGCGGCTGCGCGCGGCCCTCGGCGACGACCTCAACGCCATCGAGGTGCCGCCGAAGGACGCCACGGTCTCCATCTCCGGCGGCCGACCCAAGGTCACCGACGGCAAGCCTGGCCAGCAGCTCGACACGGCCACGCTGGGCCGGGACCTGCTCGCGGTGCTGCCCAAGTCGGAGGGCCGCGAGGTCACCGGCGAGCTGAAGCCCACGCCACCGGAGCTGACCGCGAAGAAGCTGGCCAGCCTGGGCATCAAGGAGCGGGTGTCCACGTTCACCACCCGGTTCACCGGGGGCATGGCATCGTCGCGCAGCCAGAACATCGCCACCATCGCCAGGGACGTGGACGGCACCGTCGTCCTGCCGGGCAAGACGTTCTCGCTGAACGGCCACACCGGCGAGCGTGGCTACGCGCAGGGATACCGGGACGCCCCGGTCATCCTGGACGGCAAGCTGGTGCCGGGCGTCGGTGGCGGCTCCTCGCAGTTCACCACCACGCTGTTCAACGCCTCCTACTACGCGGGCATGGAGGACGTCGAGCACAAACCGCACTCGTACTGGTTCGACCGGTACCCGGCGGTCATCGAGTCGACCATCTTCTGGCCGGACCTGGACTTCAAGTTCCGCAACAACACCGAGTACGGCCTGCTCATCGACACCTCGTACACGTCCAGCTCGGTGACCGTGTCGATCTGGAGCACGAAGATCTACGACAGCGTCAAGACGGAGTACGGCCCGCGTCGCAACATCACCACGCCGAAGCTCATCCACCTCGAACCCGGCCCCTCGTGCATTCCGAGCAACGGCATCAACGGCTTCACCCAGGACGCCTTCCGGGTCATCAAGAAGGGCGGCGTGGTGGTGAAGCGGGAGAAGTTCAGCTGGCGCTACGACGCCGAGCCCCGCTACGTCTGCGGCCCGAAGCCGTCCTGAGCGACCTCTCGCCCGTCCTGAGCGACCTCTCGCTAGGAGGTCGACTGACCGGGGCTGCCGCCCTGCGCCTGGCGCCTCCCGCCCTGCGGAGGCAGCGGGATCACACGCTCGTCCTGCACGCGGACCTCGGCGCGGAGTCGGTGCGCGGCGGATGCCACATCTCTTCGAGCGGGCCCATGAACTCGCCGCCGATACCGCGGCGGCGCACGCACGCACCGACCTGCCCGGCATGATCGTGCTGGATCGTGGTTGTAGTGGCCTCGCACGCACGAGGAGAGAACTGTTTCCTGGATCCAGCACGATCATGCCGGGGTGATTGCCCGCTTCGAACCGGCTCACGGGCCGCAAACTCGGTCAGCGACGCCGGCAGCCTGATGCGCAATGCGCAACCTCCGCGCCGGAATGCAGACCCGCGACTGACCCACCCGCCCGAATCTCGTTGACCGACTCGGTTTCGGTGATATCGGGGGAGCCCCGCCCCGGGACACCCCGATATCACCGAGTCGGTCACCACAACCAGGGTTGCGCACAAGCCTCGGAAACGCAGAAAAGGCCACCCCCTGCGGGGTGACCTTTTCTGGAATGATTGTCCGGCGGCGTCCTACTCTCCCACACCCTCACGAGTGCAGTACCATCGGCGCTGGAGGGCTTAGCTTCCGGGTTCGGAATGTTACCGGGCGTTTCCCCTCCGCCATGACCGCCGTAACTCTA
>NZ_WBKR01000100.1 GCF_008868155.1 Micromonospora sp. ALFpr18c | reverse complement strand
CGTTCGCGTTGGTGGGTGCGGGCCGGGACGCGGTGCTGCCGCGGCGGGGGTCTCGGCCCGTTCGCGTTGGTGGGTGCGGGCCGGGACGCGGTGCTGCCGCGGCGGGGGTCTCGGCCCGTTCGCGTTGGTGGGTGCGGGCCGGGACGCGGTGCTGCCGCGGCGGGGGTCTCGGCCCGTTCGCGTTGCCGTTCAGGCCCAGCTGGTGATCGTTGGCGGCTGAGCGACTCGACACGCCGGGCAGTCGACCGCTGAGCTGCCAACGATCATCGTCACGATTCCCTGCTCAGCCGAGGCGGCGGTTCTCGCGGACCAGGCCACCCTCGCACCAGTCCCGGTAGACGAAAAGATCCGGGCGGGCCAGCAGGACGCGACCGTTGTGCGCCCAGATCCTCATCAGCTCGTCACCGTCGCGCTCGGCCTGCTCGACCAGCTTGCGGAAGCGGCGCTTGGGGTGGGCACGGAAGTTCGTCCGGATGCCGTCCGCCGCGTAGATGTAGAGGCAGTGCAGCGCAAAGCGGCGCGCCGGGCAGGTCGGGTCCATGGCCAACTCGAAGAGGGTCAGGACCAGCCGGTCACCGGAGACCAGCAGATCCCAGTCGGGTGGCATGGAAGCCAACGGCACCGAATCGGGCTTGTACGCCCACGCTCGCAACTCCGCCGGAGTCGGATCGACGGGGTTGGCGAAGCCGTGGAACGTCGACTCCTGCACGCTCACCGGCCAACCTTCCGCTCTCGCCCGCGTCTGGCAACGCTGCCTGCGGACCCTGGCTGCTGCGGCGAAACGGTAACCCGCCGCCGGTTGCTGCGGTAGTACCCGCAGGGCGCAATTCGGCATCCGTCGGCAGACCTGCCCGAACGGCCGTTCGGGTGTCCTGGCCACCGCCGTTGCCGCGCCGAGGGGCATGGCAACGGCGGTGAGCGTCAGTCGTGGATCGGAACCGCCGCCGCCCGCTGGGCCGCGGCCGCCGCGCGGGTGCGCAGCCACCGCTTGAACCACGGGAAGTCGGGCAGCCGGGCCAGCATCGGCCCGGTCACCACGGTGACGAGGACGTACGCCGTCGCCAGCGCCGCCAACCGCGGCTCGACGCTGCCGGCGGCGACCGCGAGCCCGGCGATGACGATGGAGAACTCACCACGGGGTACGAGTGCCAGACCGGCCCGCCATCGACCGGGTTCGGCGATGCCGACCCGCCGGGCCGCGAGGTAACCGGTGAGCGTCTTCGTCGCCATGGTGACCACGGCCAGCGCGAGCGCTGGCAGCAGCACCGGAGGGATGTCCCGCGGATCGGTGACCAGGCCGAAGAAGACGAAGAACACCGCCGCGAACAGGTCCCGCAGCGGAGAGAGCAGTTCGGTGGCGTGGTGCGCGACCGGGCCGGAGAGCGCGATGCCGACCAGGAACGCGCCGACCGCCGCCGAGACCTGGAGCTTCGCCGCGATGCCGGCGATCAGCAGGGTCAGACCGAGTACGCCGAGCAGCAGCGCCTCCGGGTCCTTCGCCGACAGGGCGGACGAGATCAGGTGGCCGTACCGGATGGCGACCACCAGCACGATCAGCACCGTGCCCACCGCGACGGTGAGCGCGATGCCGCCGCCGAGCAGACCGGTACCGGCCAGCACCGCGGTGACCAGCGGCAGGTAGAGCGCCATCGCCAGGTCCTCGATCACCAGGACCGAGAGGATCACCGGGGTCTCCCGGTTACCGAGTCGGCCCAGGTCGGCGAGGACCTTGGCGATCACACCGGAGGACGACACCCAGGTGATGCCGCCGAGCACCAGGGCGGCCACCCAGTCCCAGCCGAGCAGCAGGGCGAACGCGGCACCGGGCAACGCGTTGAGGACGCCGTCGATCAGCCCGGCCGGCGCGGCCGAGCGGAGGTTGCCGACAAGTTCGTTGGCGGAGTACTCCAGGCCGAGCATCACCAGCAGCAGGATGACGCCGATCTCGGCGCCGACCGCGAAGAACTCCTCGCTGGCGGCGAGCGGAAGCAGCCCGCCGTGCCCGAACGCGAGACCGGCCAGCAGGTAGAGGGGGATGGGTGAGAGACCGACGCGGCGGCTGAGCCGACCGAGGACGCCAAGCAGCAGCAGCAGCGCGCCGACTTCGACGAGCAGTGTGGTGGATTCGTGCATCCGCCTCAGCCGTCCGGGTCACTGTCGGCGAGGATGGCGGACACGCCGTCGAGACCCCTGCGGGTCCCGACAACGACCACCACGTCACCGGCCGCGAAGCGGAACGAGGGAAGCGGCGAGACGATCACCTCGCCGTCACGCAGCACCGCCACGATGGAGGCGCTGGTGCGGGTACGCGCCTTGGTGTCGCCGAGTTTCCGGTTGACGTACCGCGACCCCGCCGGGATGGCGATCTGCTCGGTGAGCAGGCCGGCGGCCTGCTCACGCAGCCCGGAGAGCTGCCCGAGCAACAGCGACGCGCCGAGGATGTCGGCCAGCGCCTCTGCCTCGTCGTCGGTCAGCGGGATGTCCGCCTGGCAGGAGTCGGGATCGTCGGGGTCGTACAGGACGAGATCCCGGCGACCATTGCGGTGGGAGACCACGCCGAGCCGACGACCGGATTCGGTCACCAGATCGTGACGCACTCCGATCCCGGGTAAGGCGGTCTGCTCGACACGTACTCGCACCCTCCAAGGCTACCGCCAAGTGAACAGAACGCAGATCTTGACGGAACGCGCTGCGTGCTCCGGGCCGACCCACGGGATACCCCGACTTCCAGGAAGCCGAGTGGATCAACGGTCAGCGGAGGCTGGCGAAGAACTCGCGGATGTCGGCGACGAGGACATCGGTGGCCTGGTGGGCGGCGTAGTGACCGCCGACGTCTCCCCGACCCTCGACATCGCTCTCGTACGCCGTCCACCGGACGATGTTCGTGTGGTCCCGGTCGGCGAAGCGGCGGATGGACTGGAAGTCGCCGGGGAACATGGCCAGCGCGGTCGGTGCCGTGGTCGGCTCGGTCGGCTGCTCGCCGGCGTGGGCGTCCTCCCAGTAGAAGCGGATCGCCGAGGCGGCCGTGCCGGTGAACCAGTACAGGGCCACGTTGCCCAGGATGAAGTCGGCGTCGAGGCTCTCGTCGAAGAGTTGGGCGTTCCAGGCGAGCAGCCCGACCGGTGAGTCGGCCAGCGCGAACGCCAGGGTCTGCGGCTGCTGGCTGTGCACCTGGTTGAAGGAGAACTTGTTCTCGTAGAACCACTGGAGGTGCGCGAGCGCCGCCTGGTCGGCCTCGGACAGTCCGGCGAACTCGGCCGGGTCGCCCGAGGGGAACGAGAAGAGCTGGGTGACGTGGACGCCCAGCACGTGGTCACGATCGATCCGGCCCAGCTCGGGCGCCACCATCGAGCCCGCGTCGTTGCCGACCGCGCCGTAGCTGTCGTACCCCAGTCGGTTCATCAGCTCGGCCCAGGCGCGGGCCGTGCGGTGCTGGTTCCAGCCGGCGCTGCGGGTCGGGCCGGAGAACCCGAAGCCGGGCAGCGATGGGACGACCACGTGGAAGGCCGGCGCGGTCGGGTCGGTCGGCTCGGTGAGCGGGGCGATCACGTCGAGGTACTCCAGCACCGAGCCGGGCCAGCCGTGGGTGAGCACGAGCGGGGTGGCGTCCGGCCGGGACGACCGGACGTGCAGGAAGTGGATCTGCTCGCCGTCGATGTCGGTGACGAACTGTGGGTGGGTGTTCAGCCGGGCCTCGACGGCCCGCCAGTCGAACCCGTTGCGCCAGCGGTCGGCGAGGGCGCGGACCCGGTCGGTGCTCATCCCGTACGTGTCGCCGGTACCGGGCAGGTCGGTGGGCCAGATCGTGCGGTCCAGTCGGGAAGCCAACTCGTCGAGGGCGGTCTGCGGGATCTCGACGCGGAACGGGCGGATCGCGGTGCCGGTCATGCGAGGACTCCCTCGGAACGGAATGTTTCGTTCTGCAATCACAGTAGCAGAGCGGAACGATCCGTTCCACTGTTAGTCTGAGGGCATGTCCACGACCCCTGGAAAGACGCTCGGCGGTCGCCGCGCCCAGGCCGCCCGCAACGACGAGGTGATCCTCGAAGCCGCCCGCGCCGTCTTCCTCGACGACCCGAAGGCCCCGATCGCCGCCGTCGCCGACCGCGCCGGCGTCGGCATCAGCGCCCTCTACCGGAGGTACGCGGGCAAGGAGGATCTGCTGCGCCAGCTCTGCCACGACGGGCTGCGCCGCTACGTGGCCGAGGCGGAGGCGGCGCTCGCCGAGCCGGACGACTGGGCCGCGTTCACCGGTTTCCTGACCCGTGTGGTCGACGCCGACGTGCACTCGCTCACCGTCCACCTGGCCGGCACGTTCACCCCGACCGAGGAGATGGGTCGGGACGCCGTGCGTGCCGGCGAGCTGGCCACCGCGCTGGTCGACCGGGCGCACGCCAGCGGGCGGCTGCGCGCCGACGCCGTGCCGCAGGACTTGGGCCTGCTGCTGGAGGCGTGCGCGGCGGTACGCGTACCCGATGCGGAGCGGACCCGGGAGCTGCGCCGCCGGCAGCTCGCGGTGTTGCTGGCCGGCCTGTCGACGGCGCCGGACACGGACCCGCTGCCCGGGCCGCCGCCGGCGGCCGGGGAGTTCGACTGGCGGTGGCGGGAGTGATGGGCGTCACAGGCTAAGGTTGAGTGGAATACGCTCAACTCTGGTTGTGTCCAACCCAATGGACAACGCCGATCCGGGGGAGCCCATGAACACCGAAAGACTCACCACCAAGAGCCGCGAAACCATCACCGGCGCCGTCGCGGTGGCCAACCAGCGTGGTCACGCCACCGTGGAGCCCTGGCACCTGCTGCTGTCCCTGCTGGACACCGACGGCTCGACCGCCGCCGGCCTGTTGCGCGCCGTCGGGAGCGACCCCGCCGAGCTGCGCCGGGCCGCCCAGCGGGCGGTCGACGCCCTGCCGGCGGCACGGGGCTCCAGCATCGCCGAGCCCACCCTGGCCCGCGAGTTCGTCAACGCCATCGGCGCCGCCGAGCAGATCGCCCGGCCGCTGGGCGACGAGTACACGTCCACCGAGCACCTGCTCGCCGGCCTGGCCCGGGTCGGCGGCGGTGTGTCCGCCGCACTGAAGTCGGCCGGTGCCACCGAGGAGGCCCTGGTCGCCGCGTTCCCCACCGTCCGGGGCGGGGACCGGCGGGTCACCACCGCCGACCCGGAGCAGACCTACCAGGCCCTCACCAAGTACGGCGTCGACCTCACTGCCAGCGCCCGCGACGGCAAGATCGACCCGGTGATCGGCCGGGACTCGGAGATCCGCCGCGTCATCCAGGTGCTCTCCCGGCGTACCAAGAACAACCCGGTGCTGATCGGCGAGCCCGGCGTCGGCAAGACCGCCATCGTCGAGGGCCTCGCCCAGCGGATCGTGGCTGGCGACGTGCCCGAGTCGTTGCGCGACAAGAAGCTCGTCTCGCTGGACCTCGGCGCGATGGTCGCCGGCGCCCAGTACCGGGGCCAGTTCGAGGAGCGGCTGAAGTCCGTCCTGGAGGAGATCAAGAACTCCAACGGGCAGGTCATCACGTTCCTCGACGAGCTGCACACCGTCGTCGGCGCCGGCAAGGGCGAGGGCTCGATGGACGCCGGCAACATGCTCAAGCCGATGCTCGCCCGCGGTGAGCTGCGGATGGTCGGCGCCACCACGCTGGACGAGTACCGCGAGCACATCGAGAAGGACCCGGCTCTGGAGCGGCGCTTCCAGCCGGTGCTGGTCGGCGAGCCGACCATCGAGGACACCATCGGCATCCTGCGCGGGCTCAAGGAGCGCTACGAGGTGCACCACGGCGTACGGATCACCGACGCCGCGCTGGTCGCCGCCGCCACCCTCTCCGACCGCTACATCACCGACCGGTTCCTGCCGGACAAGGCGATCGACCTGGTCGACGAGTCCGCGTCCCGGCTGCGCATGGAGATCGACTCCCGGCCGGTCGAGGTCGACGAGATCGAGCGGGCGGTCCGCCGACTGGAGATCGAGGAGATGGCGCTGGCCAAGGAGCCGGACGACGCCTCCGCCCAGCGGCTGGAGCGGCTGCGCAAGGAGCTGGCCGACAAGCGCGAGCAGCTCACCGTGCTCTCCGAACGGTGGCAGACGGAGAAGAGCCACATCACCAAGCTCTCCACCGCCAAGGAGGAGTTGGAGCGCCTGGGCGGTGAGGCCGAGCGGGCCGAGCGCGACGGGGAGCTGGAGCGCGCCGCCGAGCTGCGCTACGGCCGGATCCCCGCGCTGAAGGTCGAGCTGACGCAGGCCGAGGAGGAACTGGCCCGGCTCCAGGCCGACGGCGCGATGCTCAAGGAGGAGGTCGGCGCCGACGACATCGCCGCGGTCGTCGCCTCCTGGACGGGCATCCCGGCCGGCCGGCTGCTGGAGGGCGAGACGGCCAAGCTGCTGCGGATGGAGGAGTCGCTGGGCGGCCGGGTGGTCGGCCAGGCCGAGGCCGTGAGCGCGGTCTCCGACGCGGTACGCCGGGCGCGGGCGGGTGTCGCCGACCCGGACCGGCCGACCGGAAGCTTCCTCTTCCTCGGCCCGACCGGTGTCGGCAAGACCGAGCTGGCCAAGGCGCTCGCCGAGTTCCTCTTCGACGACGAGCGGGCGATGGTCCGCATCGACATGAGCGAGTACGGCGAGAAGCACTCCGTGGCCCGCCTGGTCGGTGCCCCGCCCGGGTACGTCGGCTACGAGGAGGGCGGCCAGCTCACCGAGGCGGTGCGCCGCCGGCCGTACTCGGTGATCCTGCTGGACGAGGTGGAGAAGGCGCACCCGGACGTCTTCGACGTGCTGCTCCAGGTGCTCGATGACGGTCGGCTCACCGACGGCCAGGGTCGTACGGTGGACTTCCGCAACGCGATCCTGATCCTCACCTCCAACCTCGGGTCGTCGGTGATCAGCGACCTGACGCTGGCCGAGGAGCAGCGCCGGGAGGGCGTCCTCGCGGTGGTCCGGTCGCACTTCAAGCCGGAGTTCCTCAACCGGCTGGACGACATCGTGGTCTTCGCCTCGCTGCGGGGCGACGATCTGTACTCCATCGTGGACATCCAGCTGGACCGGATGCGGCGGCGGTTGGCCGACCGGCGGCTCGGCCTGGAGATCACCGATGCCGCCCGGGGCTGGCTGGCCGAGCACGGCTACGACCCGATCTACGGTGCCCGCCCGCTGCGCCGCCTGGTCCAGACCGCAATCGGAGACCAGCTGGCCAAGGCCCTGCTCAGCGGAACGATCCGAGACGGCGACACGGTAAAGACAGACCTCAACACCAGCTCAAACACCCTCACAGTAACCCCGGCCTAACCCAGCCCCACCCCGGCCTGATCACGGTGATCAAGAGGTTTGCGTCAATGAGACGTCTTCTCATGACGCAAACCTCTTGATCAACAGGGTGAGAGGTGGGCCGGGCGGGAAAGGTGGAAGCCATGTTCGGGATGCGGAACGCTTGGGAGCGGGACCTTCGTGCGGCCGTCGACGAGTTGGTGGGGGCCGACACGCTCGCCTTCGGTGGGGTGGGGATCGCCGGCACGCTGCTGCCGGTGACCGAGGCGTACCACCGGGTCGCGGCCGCCCTCGACGACCACCCCGAGGAGGTACGCCGGCAGCTCGACCGGGTGCTCGCCGAGGGGTCACCCGCCGGCCGGGCGTACGCGGCCACGCTGCTGGAACGGATCGATCCGGAGGCCGCCCGGGCGACCTGGACGTCGCTGCGCGACGACCCGACCGAGTTCACCACCTTCGTCGGCTGCGTGATGGACCGGGAAACCCTCGGCAACTACGCCACCCACCGCCTCGCCTCAGCATGATCCATTCGCCGGTCGGCGTTGCCCGATCGGTCCTGCCGGTGGCCGTTGACCTTCCGTACGTTGCGAGCCATGAGCCCGCCCGCCACCGCACCCCGGCCGCCCCGGCCCGCCACCGTGACCATCGCCTTCTGGCTGCAACTCGCCGTGGTGCTGGTCCTGCTCGGCCTGGCCGCGCTGACGGTCGTCGAGACGGTGCACTTCGACAACCAGATCGACCGCGCGGTGCGGCTGGTGCCGGACGCCGACCCGGCGGAGGTGGCCGGCGAGCGACAGGGCAACGTCGCGATGGGGTTCATCCTCGGCGTACCGGCTCTGCTGCTCGCGGTGTGGCTGGCGGTCACCGCCCTCCCGGTCTGGCGAGGTGGGAACCTGGCGCGGATCCTGGTCTTCGTCGCCAGTGGCGCGCAACTGCTGGTCTGCGTCGCACAGTGCTGCTCCGGCGGGTTCATCGTGCCCCTGCTGACGACACGAGAGATCGATGCGGAGTCGGTGCCCGAGTCGGCCGACGAGTGGGACACGTCGACGTTCTTCGACACGCTCTACTCCGGCACCGACCCCTGGGACGACCTGTTCTTCCCCGCGGCCGGGCTGGGTGTGCTCACCGTGTTGACGCTCTCCACGGCCGTCGTCCTGCTGCTGGCGTTGCCGCCGGCGAACCGCTGGTTCGTGCCGGGCACCGCGCTTCCCACTCCGGCGTGGGCGTCGCCCGTCCTCGGCTACGCCCCGACCGCCTATCTGCCGACCGGCTACGGATATCCCGGCCTGCCGGGCTTTGTGCCCCCGCAGCAGCCGGTCCCGCCCGGCTACCTGATCTGTCCCGACCCGGCCGCACACCTGACGCCGGGTGCGGCACCTGCGCCGGGTGCGGCACCTGCGCCGGGTGCGGCACCTGCGCCGGGCGCGGCACCTGCGCCGGGCGCGGCCTCCGCGCCGCCCGGACCGCCGGTGCCGCCCGACGACGCCCGCTAGCTGAGCTGTCGGCCACAGCACGGGCCTTCCTGGTGCCGACGGTTGTTACCGTCTGCGCCGACGTACCTGGGGAGGTGGTCGGGTGGACGCGCTGGTGACGTACCTGGTGGGGGCGGTAGCCGTACTCGCGGTGGTCGTCGTGGTCGCACGGGCCCGGCGGGGGGCTGCGGCCCGGTCCGGCGGCCAGCCGGCGGATTCGCCGCGCGGTGGTCCACACCGTCTGGCCCTGGGCGACCGCGTGCGGATCCGCCAACAGGAGTACGTCGTGAGCGGCACCATCCGTCTCGTCGAGGGGGACTGGAGCTGGGTGCAGCACCTGCTCGACGACGAGTCCGGCAGCCGGCACCGGCTCTCCGTGGAGGATGGCCCCGAACTGGAGCTGGTGCTCTGGACCGCGGAGCCCGGTGCGGCCGTCAGCCCGGGTGCCCCGACGATCGACCTCGACGGGCGGCGCTACACCTGGTCCGAAACCGGGCAGGCGCGCTACACCGCCAGAGGCGAGACGGACCTACCGTCATCCGGCACGATGCGCTACCACGACTACCAGTCCGGCGGCGCCGCGCGGCTCTCCTTCGAGGCGTACGGCGAGGAGGGCTGGAGGGTGGCCCGCGGTGACCTGCTCGACCCCGCCGACCTGACGATCCGACCTCCCGTCGAGGAGCACTGAGCCGATCGGGTGGACGCGCCGGCCCGCCACGGCATGCCGGAGTGGCCGGTTGTCGATACGGTGTGGGCGCGATCTTAGGGAAGGAGAATCGTGGTCGATACCCAGAGCACGCCGGCCCGTCAGCGGCCATCCATCGTGTCGATTTCCAGTTACCTGCTGTTCCTGTTCCTCGCGTGCCAGGTGATCAGCCTGATCATCACGCTGAGCACCGCCGGCAAGATACGTGACGCGATCAGCGACGCGTACGCGGGCAGTTCCCTCGAGAACGCCGATCAGATCGCGGACGTCGCCTTCGCCTTCATCGTCGGCATCAGCATCCTGCTGCTCCTGCTCGCGGTTGTGCTGGGCGTCCTGGCCCTGTTCAACAACCAGGGCCGCAACGGTTCCCGGATCA
Source organism: Micromonospora sp. ALFpr18c (assembly GCF_008868155.1). Lineage (GTDB taxonomy): Bacteria > Actinomycetota > Actinomycetes > Mycobacteriales > Micromonosporaceae > Micromonospora. The sequence continues at coordinate 13,053 of NZ_WBKR01000100.1, read as the reverse complement.
CCACCTGGATCGTCGGTGGCGTCCTGGTCTGCTGCACGGGTGGCAGCCTCCTCAGCGGGGCGGGCGGCGGCAGCTTCACCACCGGTGGGGACACCGCTGGTGCACCGAGCGGCGAGGAGGTCCAGCGTCGCGTCGAGGAGGCTGTGCCCTCCTGGACCACCCCGGTCAGCCTTTTGCTCGGCGTGGTCAGCATCATCGCGCTGCTCACGGCGCTGATCCTGCTGGCGCTGCCGAAGGCCAACGCGTTCTTCCGCAAGCCCGCCGCGGGCTGGGAGCCGCCGACCCCGGGCGCCAGCTACCCGGGTTACCCGCAGGCGCCGGGCCAGCCGGGCTACCCGCAGTCCACCGGCGAGCCGGGCTACCCGTCGGCACCGGTGCCGGGGCAGCCGGGTATTCCGCCGTCCAGTGCGGATCGGCCCGACGACACGCCGCCGGCCGACCGTCCCGGCACGACCCCGCCGTCGAGTTGACGGCTCGATAAGCACGACGCCGACGATCCCTCCGAGTAGGTTGCAACCCGACGCCTACCGGAGGGATTCGTCGTGTCGTACCCCGAATCGGCGCCGGCCCGACGGCCCGCCGTGGTCCTGCTGGCCACGGCGGTGTTGTTGGTGATGGCGGTCGCCGCGCTCGCGTACACCGTCGTCGACCTGGCGGTGCTGGGGCGGACGGTGGGCGCGTTCCGTTCGGCCGCCCGCGGCACGTCGGCGAGCCCGCAGCAGATCGACGATGTGGTGACCCTGCTGCGGGTGTCCGCAGTGCTGTCGGCGGTGGTGGCGGCGTTCTCCGCGATCCTGCTCGCCGGTCTGGCTCTCGGCCTGCTGGCCGGTCGGCGCGGCGTCCGGGTGGCCACCTGGGTCGTCTGTGGGCTCGGTCTGCTCGCCGGCTGCTGCAGCGTGGCGGTGCTCATCGGCGAGCGGGCCGCCCCGCTGCGACTGGGTGACGGTGAACGGGCCACCGCCGAGTTGCTGGGCCTGATCGCGGACGCGTACCCGTCGTGGTGGATTCCGGTCAACGCCGGGCTTTCCGTGGCGCAGGGCCTCGGTTACCTTGTGGTAGCCGCGTTGCTGGCGCTGCCGGCGGCGAGCACCTGGTTCGGTCGGCATCGCCCGTCGGCGCCGACCGTGCCGTCCGCTCCGCCCGGGTTTCCGCCCGCCCCGTACCAGCCGCAGCCCCCGTATCCGCCCAGGTGAGGACCGCCCGTGACGCTCGACCCCTCCAGTGCCGAGCGACGGGCCCTGGTCACCGGCGCCACCGCCGGCATCGGTGCGGCATTCGCTCGGCGGCTGGCCTCCGACGGCTGGCACCTGGTGTTGGTCGCCCGGGACGCGGCCCGACTGACCGAGTTGGCCGACGAGTTGCGGTCCCGGTACGGCCGCGAGGTGGAGACCCTGTCGGCGGACCTGTCCACGGACGACGGCTGCGATGTCGTCGAGCGGCGACTGGGCGACGGTAGCCCGGTGCAGTTGCTGGTCAACAACGCCGGCATCAGCCTGAACAAGCCGTTCCTGCGTTCCACCGCCGAGGACGAGGCGCGCCTGCTGCGGCTCAACGTGCACGCGGTCATGCGGCTGACCCTCGCGGCCCTGCGACCGATGACCGAACGACGTGATGGGGCAGTGATAAATGTCTCTTCGGTCGCGGGATTCGGCGCGGTGATGCCCGGGTCGACCTACTCGGCCAGCAAGGCGTGGGTCACCAACTTCAGCGAGTCGGTCGGCCAGTCGGCGCGGCCGTTCGGCGTACGCGTGATGGCTCTCTGCCCCGGCTACACCCGCACCGAATTCCACCAACGGGCCGGCATCAACATGTCGAAGACACCTGAGTGGATGTGGCTGAAAGCCGAGGACGTGGTCGACGAAGCCCTGCGTGACCTGGGCAAAGGCAAGTTGGTCAGCATCCCGGCGTGGAAGTACAAGGTGGCCGTCGCCGGTCTGCGGCACGCGCCGCGCCGGCTGCTTCAGGCCGTCTCCCGGGACACGCGCGGTCGGATCGGTCGCGACGCCAGCTGAGCCCGCACGGTCGTTCGGCGCCCGGTCGTCGAAGTCGTGACGTTGGCGCGACGCAACCGGGCCGGTCGCTGAGCGTAGTCGAACATCGCCAACCATCGGTGCCTCACTGGGCTGATCGGGGTGGGCCGTTCACACGACGTCCAGACTTGCGCAGTAACCTCTATCGCCATGGGGGACCACGACGACCTGCGTAAATTCATTACCGACCTGGCTGTGGTCCACGGCCGGGTCGTGCTGTCCTCGGGGCGCGAGGCGGACTGGTACGTCGATTTGCGACGTGTCACGCTCCATCACCAGGCTGCTCCGTTGGTCGGCCGGGTGTTGCTCGACCTCACCGCCGACTGGGAGTACGACGCCGTCGGCGGGCTCACCCTGGGCGCGGACCCGATCGCGCTCTCGATGCTGCACGCCGCCGCTCCGACCGGTCGCGCTCTGGACGCCTTTGTGGTGCGCAAGGCGGGCAAGGCGCACGGTCTTCAGCGACGGATCGAGGGACCGGAGGTGGCCGGCCGCCGGGTGTTGGCGGTGGAGGACACGTCGACGACGGGTGGAAGTGTGTTGACCGCGGTCGAGGCGCTTCGTGAGGCCGGAGCCGAAGTCGTGGGCGTGGCGGTTATTGTTGATCGAGGTGCCGGCGACGCGGTGCGAGCCGCCGGATTGCCGTACCGGGCGGCCTATACGTTGGCTGACCTCGGCCTTGTGGCGTAAAAGTTTACCGATTCGGATCTGCTGATATGCAGGCGGATCGATGCTGCTGGTGGAAGGATGGAATACGTGGGAACTGCGTTGGCCGAAATGACTATGCCTCAGATCTCGCCGCTTAACGGCGAGCCGATCGAACGTGCCGATGCCGAGCGTCTCGCGGGGGTCCTCAAGGCCCTTGCCGATCCTGCTCGGCTGCGGCTGCTCAGCCTGATCCAGTCGGCCCCCGAGGGCGAGGCGTGCGTCTGTGACCTGACCGCGCCCCTCGGCCTCTCCCAGCCGACGGTCAGTCACCACCTGCGCATCCTCACCGAGGCTGGCTTGCTGCAGCGGGAGAAGCGCGGTGTCTGGGCGTATTACAGCCTGGTCCCGAGTGCGATCGCGACGATCGCGGACCTGCTGACCCCGCCGCGTAAGCGGGCCACCAAGAAGGCTCGCTGACGTAGGCGCTGCGCACCGTCCCACTCCGGGGCGGTGTCCGGTGGCGAGCCAGGGGTGGCGTCACCGGTCGCTGACACCTGCTCGGCCCCGGTCGCACCGCCGGAGGCCGAGTCCGACATGCCGACGGCCGACCCCCACATCAGGGGGCCGGCCGTCGTCGTACGCGCGCCTCAGCGCTCCTGGCCGTGCTCCGGACGCCGACGGTCCTGCGGGTGCTCGTCGTGGTCGAATGCCTCACGGACCGCCTCCACCGCGCCGGCCGCGCTGGCCGCCGCGACCACGGCGACCGCCTCGCCGCGCTTGCGGGCCCGCCGGTCACGCAGGAACTCGAAGAAGATCGGCAGCACCGAGATCACGATGATCAGGGCCACCACCGGCAGGATGTAGTGGTCGATCTTGTCGCCGATGGCCTGGTAGATCTGCTCGGCCAACAAGTAGCCGATCAGCAGGATGCCGTCCACCCAGAGCACCGCGCCGACGATGTTCCAGATCAGGAACTGCCGGGCCGGCATGCCCAGCGCGCCGGCGACCGGGTTGAGGAAGGTGCGGACGATCGGAATGAAGCGCGCCAGCACCACGGCCTTCGCCGGGCCGAACTTCTGGAAGTAGTACTCCGCCTTCTCCACGTACTCCTTCTTGAAGAGCCGGGAATTCGGCCGCTCGAACATCGGCCGCCCGTACCGCGAACCGAGCCAGTGCCCCAGCTGCGCGCCGACGACCGCGCAGATCGGCCCACCGATGAGCAGGCCGACCAGGGAGAGGCGGGTGCCGTCGCCGAAGATGGCGTCCGCCACCGGCGAGGCGGCCACCCCGGCGAGGAACAGCAGCGAGTCCCCCGGGAAGAAGAAGCCCACCAGCAGGCCGGTCTCGGCGAAGAGGATCACCCAGACGCCGATCAGCCCGAAGGTCTGCAACAGCTCCTTGGGATCGAGCGGGTTCAGGGCGACGCTCTCCGTGAGAGCGCGGGTCTTCTCAGCTGTGTCCACGGCCACAAAGGGTACCGAAGTCCGGGTGTCGCACCGCGCCGGACCGGGTCAATCGCACCGTTGATCAGTGGTATCGCCCCGCCAGCGTGACGGTCAGCGGTAGTCGTCCTCGTCGCCGGTGACCACCCGGGCCTGCTCCATCGCGTCCCAGTCGTCGACCTCCAGGCCGCGGTGTGGCTCACCGTCGACGTCGGCGGGGCCGGCGACGGTGGCCTGCTCGACCGCGTCGGCCGGATCCGCCTCGGGGTCGCGTTCGTTCGCGGTGAGGTGGTCGCCGGGGGTGAAGTCCTCGTCGGGCTGACCCATCGTCTCTCCCGGGGGTCTTGAGGGCATGGACCCACCCACCGTACGGGCTGTGCCGGTGCGACGCCGGGAAGCCGAGTCGGCGGAATCAGCCCTCGGTGGTGCGCGCCGGTGCCAGGATGGGGCCGTGGGCTTCCTCATCCGACTGGCGATCACCGCGGTCGCGTTGTGGATAACCACGCTGATCGTGCCCGGGGTCGACGTGCATGGCCGCTCGGGCGGCAACACCGTCCTCACGCTGATCGTGGTCGCTCTGATCTTCGGCGTGATCAACGCGGTGCTCAAGCCCGTCATCAAGGTCGTCGGCTGCGTGTTCTACCTGCTGACCCTGGGCCTGTTCGCGCTGGTGGTCAACGCGCTGCTCTTCCTGCTCACCGACCGGATAGCGCGCGGGCTGGACCTTCCGTTCCAGGTGGACGGTTTCTGGCCGGCGTTCTGGGGAGCCATCGTGATGACCGTGGTCACGTGGCTGATCAGCGTCATCGTGCCGGACAACCTGGACCGCCGGTGAACGGCCGGCACCCGGGTCGGTTGTTCCGGCGCACCTCACCTACGGGATACTTCCGGCGGAGGACAGCGCGGTCCGGCGCACAAATGAACAACAGCGGCCAGCACGGCCGAGAGTGGTAAGTAAGGAGCGCATCACATGCCCATCGCTTCCCCCGAGGCTTACGCGGAGATGCTGGACCGCGCCAAGGCTGGCCGGTACGCGTACCCCGCGATCAACGTGACCTCCTCCCAGACGCTGAACGCGGCGCTCAAGGGCTTCGCCGACGCGGAGAGCGACGGCATCATCCAGGTCTCGACCGGTGGCGCCGAATACCTCTCCGGCCCCTCGATCAAGGACATGGTCACCGGTGCGGTCGCGTTCGCCGCGTACGCGCACGAGGTGGCCAAGAAGTACCCGGTCAACATCGCTCTGCACACCGACCACTGCCCGAAGGACAAGCTGGACGGCTTCGTGCGTCCGCTGATGGCCATCTCGCAGGAGCGGGTGAAGCGCGGCGAGCAGCCGCTGTACCAGTCGCACATGTGGGACGGCTCGGCCGTTCCGGTCGCCGAGAACCTGCAGATCGCCTCCCAGCTGCTCGACGAGGCCGCCAAGGGCAAGATCGTCCTTGAGATCGAGGTCGGCGTCGTCGGTGGCGAGGAGGACGGCGTCGAGAACGCCATCAACGACAAGCTCTACACCACCGTCGAGGACGGCCTGGCCATGGTCGACGCGCTCGGCCTGGGCGAGAAGGGCCGCTACATGGCGGCGCTGACCTTCGGCAACGTGCACGGCGTCTACAAGCCGGGCAACGTCAAGCTCCGCCCGGAGATCCTCAACCAGATCCAGGAGGCGGTCGGCGCCAAGTACGGCAAGGACAAGCCGCTCAGCCTGGTCTTCCACGGCGGCTCCGGCTCCCTGCTGAGCGAGATCCGCGAGGCTCTGGACTACGGCGTGGTGAAGATGAACATCGACACCGACACCCAGTACGCCTTCACCCGCCCCGTCGCGGACCACATGCTCCGCAACTACGACGGCGTGCTGAAGATCGACGGCGAGGTGGGCAACAAGAAGCAGTACGACCCGCGTACCTGGGGCAAGGCCGCCGAGGCCGGCCTGGCCGCCCGGGTCGTCGAGGCGTGCGAGCACCTGCGCTCCACCGGCACCTCGATGTTCAAGTAACAGCGTTCGACCGACGGCCGGTTCCCCCGCGGGGGAACCGGCCGTCGCCGTCAGCTCGTCAGCACGCGCACGGCCTCGCGTACGTCGTCGGTGAGGTGGATCGTCGCCGACAGGTCGCCGAACGGTGAGGCGGCCAGCAGCGGGCGCAGCAACGCCTCCACCGGCAGTTCGGTGGTCCAGTAGCCGCGGTCCAGGAAGACGTACGCGCCACTGGCCCCGTCGGTGCCGTAGTAGGTCTTCGTGGCAGCCTGGAACACCTCCTGCACCGTGCCCGCCCGCCCCGGGGCGAAGACGATGCCGCCCCGGGCGAGCCGCAGGATGGTGTCCTCCCGGATCGCGTTCGAAAAGTACTTGGCGATCCGGCCGGCGAACAGGTTCGCCGGCTCGTGCCCGTACAGCCAGGTCGGGATCGCCAACCCACCGGCCCGCGCCCAGCCCGCGTCGGTGCCGCGCTGCCGGGGCACGCCCGCGTACCGCTGCCGGACCGCCAACGCCGCCGCCGTGTACCGGTGGTGGTCGGTGAAGTCGGGTGCCGTGGCCAGCAGGTCGATCGCCGCCGTCACCTCCTCCGCCGGCCGGTCCGCCAGGTACGCGCCGAGGTTCGCCGCCTCCATCACCCCGGGTCCGCCGCCGGTCACCACCAGCCGGTCGGCCCGCGCCAGCTCCCAACCCAGCACGGCCGCCATCCGGTACGCCGGACTGCCCCGCCGCACCGCGTGCCCGCCCATGATGCCGACCACCGACTGCGGGCCGTACCCGGCCAGCCAGGCCCGGGTGGCGTCGCCCAGCGCGTTGTCCACGCCGTGATCGTGCAGGCGCTGGCCGAGCGCCTCCTTGACGTCCGGCAACGCGCCGCCGTGCGCCCGGTAGTGCTCGTACACCCGGGTGTCGTACATCCCGGCGAACCCGCCCTCGGCGAACCCGGCGGCCAGGTCCGCCGGGCTGTAGAGGTGCGTCGGCTGGGTCGGGTACGGCAGCCCGGAGAACGGCGGCACCACGTTCGCGCCGCGCCGGACCAGGTCCGCGCCGACGTCCCGGGAGGCGAACCGGCAGCCCACGAAGAGGGTGCCGGTGACCTCGACCCCGGTCAGGTCGGGCAACGGATCAAGGTCGAGGCGCAGCCCCTGCACCGTCAGGCCGGTCAGTCGGCCGGTGGTCAACTGCCGATCCAACTCCTCGCGGGTCTGGATCTCGTTGGCGTGCGGGTGCGGCTCGATGACGTCCGCGGGAGGTGGGGTCGGCACCCGGCAATCCTGCCTCCTTGGTGGTGCCCGCCAAACCTTGGGCCGGTGGTGCAACGACAGGAGCCCGGTGGTCGTGGCCACCGGGCTCCTGTGTAACCGGGTCCTGGGGAGGCTCCGGACCATTAGTTGTAGTGGATAACACCTGGCCGCGGCATAGGCCGCAGGCGTGAGCAAACCCTCAGCCGTTCAGCCGAACGCGTCAGCCGACCCGCTCGCGTGTCGCCCTGTCCAGCGGGTTGAATGGGGCGATGCAGAACCTTTTGCCAGAGCCACCGGCCACCCTTCTGCCCGCGCACGACGAGGCTGACGCCGCCCTGGCCGCCGCCGAGGAGGCCGGCACCGACGAGGCGTTCACCGAGGTCGCGGCCCACTTCCCGACGTACAGCGCGGCCTGGGCCGCGCTCGCGGCGCGGGCGTTCGCGCAGGGCCAGGTGGTGACGGGGTACGCCTACGCGCGCACCGGCTACCACCGCGGCCTGGACCAGCTGCGCCGCAGCGGCTGGAAGGGGCACGGCCCGGTGCCGTGGTCGCACGAGCCGAACCGCGGCTTCCTGCGCTGCCTGTACGTCCTGTCTCGGGCCGCCGACGAGATCGGCGAGGCCGACGAGGCGGCCCGCTGCGCCCAGTTCCTGCGCGACTGCGACCCGTCGGCGGCGGACGCGCTGGCCAGCAACTGACACCCGTCCGAAGGCCGGCCCGGCGTCGGGCCGGCCTTCGGAGGGCTACAGCCCTTCGGCGACCGCGGCGGCGATCTTCAGCCAGGCGTCCCGGGTGGCCGAGGAGAGCCCGCCGTACCGGATCGGCTCGCCACTGTCGATGAGCCGCTCGTACGGGGCCAGCAGCACCGCCCGGGTACGGGCCGCGAAGTGCTCCTGGATCGCCGGCAGGTCGATCTCCTTGCGCGACGGCGGCATCGACACCACGGTCACCGCCTGCCGGACCAGCCGTTGCCGGCCGCTCTGCTCCAGGTGGTCGAGCATCCGGGCAGCGGTCTCCGCCGAGTCGTTACGGGCGGACATGGTGACCACCAGCTGATCGGTGGCGTCCATCGACGCCTGCCAGTTCTGCGCGCGCACGTTGTTGCCGGTGTCCACGAAGATCAACTTGTAGAACCGGCTGACCACCTCACGGATCTCGGCGAACGCGGCCGCCGTGAGCATCTCGCCGCCGGTGGCCGACTCGTCCGAGGCCAGCACGTCGAACATCCCCTCGCCCTGCGAGCGGACGTACTGCGACAGGTCACCGACCCGCCCGTGCGCACCCTGGAACTGCCCGAGGTCACGCAGCATGTCCCGCACCGTGCGGGAGTGGAAGTCCTGCTGGGCCCGCATCCCGAGGGTGCCCTGAGTCTCGTTGTTGTCCCAGGCCAGCACGTAACCGCCGCGCTTCTGACCGAACGTCATCGCGAGCAGCAGGATGGCCACCGTCTTGCCGGCGCCGCCCTTCGGGTTGACCACGGTCACCTGCCGCAGACCGCCGAAGTTGCGGCGCACCATCTCGATGTCCCGCTTGAGCTCCTGCTCGTGCCGCCCCGGTGAGAGCCGGAGCAGACCCATCTTGTTGACCACCGCCCGTACGCCCATGGTCGCCACCGGGTCGGGCGGACGGACCTGCCGCCGCCGGGCGAAGTCCTCGGCGGTCGGCGCGGCGGTGCTCTCCGGCGCCCAGGCGGCGTCCGGATAACCGGTGGCCGGCACCCGGGTCACCCCGTCGGCCTCCTGGTACTGCGGCGGCGGTGGCGGAACCCCGGGCGTGCCCTGCTGCCACGGCGGCGGATACCAGCCCGGCGACGGGGGGAACGGCCCCGGCGGAGGGGTCGCCGGCCCAGCCTGCGGCGGCACGGCCCCGCCATGCGCCGGGTCGCCGAACTGCGACGGGTCCGGTGGCGGCGGCAGCGGGACCTGACCGGGGATCGTCGGAGAGTACGACTGACCGGTGTACGTCTGCGCCCCGCCCGCCTGCGGAACGGCCGGGCCACCGGACAGCGGCGGCGGCACGCTGGGAGGGGCCGGGATCGGAGGCGGCGGGGTGGCCGCCGCGTCGGAGGGTGGCTCGGGCGCGCTGGCCGGCCGCTGCGGTGGATACGCCCACGGTGACTCGGCGGTCGGCCGCGCGGCGCTGACCGCGGACCCGTCCTCCCCGGCGTCACCACCCTGCGAGGCCACCGGTGCGGTCGCTGCGGCTGCGGTGCCCCCGGCCGTCGCCGATCCGGTCGCTGCCGCCGATCCGGCGGCTGTCGTTGGTCCTGCCGCCGGCCTGGCGGCTGTCGCAGGCCCGTCCGTCGTCGTGGGTCCGGCCGCTGTCGTGTCGCCTGCCGTCGTGCCCGCCGGGGCTGGTGTCGCTGGGCCTGCTGTCGCCGCTGTCGCCGCGTTCGGACCGGCGGCGTTGGGACTGGCGGCGCGCGGGTTGCCGCCCGCGCCGGAATTGGTGGCGGGCTCAGCGGCCGGTCGGTCCAGGGAGAACGGCAGGTCCAGGTCGACGCCGCCCGACACGATCGGAGGGGCGGGGACGGTCGAGCCCGAGGTCCCTTGCGGCGTCGGCGCGCCGTCTTTCGGCACGACCGGGGTGCCAGGTGTGGGGACTCCGACCCCGCCCGCCAGGTCGTTGCTCGCCGGCCGGGGCGAGCCGGTCGTCGTGCCACCCGTCGGGCCGGTCGTCGGCCCGCCGTTCGGCGGCACGGTTGGCACGGCCGGGTCGGCCGGCGGAGGCCAGCTTGGCTGCGCCGGGGCCCAGCCCGACCCCGGGCTGTTCACTCCCCAACCGCCGGGTGCCGGTACCGCGCCGGTGAGCGACGGATAGTCCGACGGTGACGGTGGAGGCATCGCCGGTGCCCCGGGCTGCCCGGGAACCGGCGGCCGGCCGATCGGCGGCGCGGCCACCGGTGGCGTCACCGGCGACTGCGCGGTCGTCGGCGGCGCGCCCCGCTGCTCGGCCACGGCCGCCCACGGCGGCACCACGCCACCCGCGCCCGCGTCGGCTGGATCCGGTGGCCAGAGTGGTTCGATGTCCCGCTCCGGCACCGGCTGCTGGCCGGGCTTCCGCGCCCGGTCGGCGTTCTCGTCCATTACGGCCCTCCCCAGTCCTCCTGCGAGGATAGGCGCACCGGCCGAACGGGGCCGGTCGACGCAGCCGGGTCAGCTCGACCAGACCGCCCACGCACCCGGTTCGACCCACCAGGACCGCTTCCGGGTCAGCTCACCCTCGACTCCGTCGTCGAGGTAGGGCACCTTCCCCTCCCTGGGCAGCACCGACACGGCCCGCCCGCGAGCCCGACGGACCTCCAGGCGTACCCGCTTGCGACCCAACGCCGACCGGACGACCACCGGCACGGCCACCGCGACCTCGACCTGGCCGTCGGCCGGGTCCGGCGCGGCCAGCAGCCTGACTTCGTCGAGCGTCGCGTACCCGCCGGCGTTGCCCACCGCGCAGGCCAGCAACGGTTCGTCACCGTTGGTGAGGATGGTGTCGTCCACCTCGACCCGGGCCCGCCAGTGCAGCGGCCGGCCGGCGTCGTCGGCGGCGCCGAGTAGAGCGCCGTCCAGGGTCACCGAGCCGCCGTCGTTGCGCAGCAGGTCCAGTCGGCGTGGCGTGCCGTCCAGCACCGCGGCGGCCACCGCCGCCGGGTCGCGGGGCAACCCGAGCTGCGCGGCCAGGTCCCGGTGGGTGCCGCCACGAGCCGGGTCGAGCGGGAGTACGGCCACCGGAGGCAGATCGGGCAGTGTCCGGTTACCGGGCAGGTCCGCCGGGCGGCGACTCGGCGCTGGCGCGTACCGCCGGACCAGCCGGCGCAGCACGGCGCGCAACTGCCCGTCGCTGGCCGTGGCGACGACCAGCCGGATCTTGCTGTCCGGGTCGGGCCAGGTCAGGCCGTCGGGGCGGGCCGGGCCGTCGAACAGCGCCAACACCTCGTCGATCTCCGCGTCGGAGCGGGCGGTGACCGTCTGCACCCGGGCACCGCGGGCGTTCAGCGCGTCGGCGCAGGCCAGCACGGGAACCCGGGGCCGATCGGTGACGCACCGCTCGTCGTCGGAGGTCGTCGGGCCGGGTCCGGCCTCGGTCGTCGGGCCGCTCTCGGTCGTCGGGCCGCTCTCGTTGTCGGTCGCACCGCCGCAGCAGGCTCCGCCGCTGCCGCAGGCCCCGGGAGCGTCCCGCTCCGAGCCGAGGGTGAGCAGCACCACGTCGTACACCGAAGGAGCCTCCTGCCTATCGCCGCGACCCCTGCCGGCCGCGCCGTCACTACTTGTTAACCTGACACCCCGGGCTCGCCGAGCGGTCGCCACCTGGCACCCGAGCCTTCTGGAGGCGGAAAAGATGCCAGCGATCGTGCTCATCGGCGCTCAGTGGGGCGACGAGGGCAAGGGCAAGGTTACCGACCTGCTGGGTGAGCGGGTCGACTACGTCGTGCGCTACTCCGGCGGCAACAACGCCGGGCACACGGTGATCACCCCGGACGGCCAGAAGTACGCACTGCACCTGATGCCCTCCGGTGCGCTGTCACCGAGCGCGATGATCGTCATCGGCAACGGTGTGGTGGTCGACCCGAAGGTGCTGCTCGCCGAGATCGACGGTCTGGCCGAGCGCGGCGTCGACGTGTCCCGGCTGCGGATCTCCGGTGACGCGCACCTCATCATGCCGCACCACCGGGCACTGGACCGGGTGGTCGAGCGGTACCTCGGCTCGTCCCGGATCGGCACCACCGGCCGGGGCATCGGCCCGGCGTACGGCGACAAGGTCGCCCGGATGGGCATCCGACTTCAGGACCTGCTCGACCCGGGCATCCTGCGCAAGAAGCTGGAACTCGCGCTGCGCGAGAAGAACCAGATGCTGTTCAAGGTCTACAACCGCAAGGCCATCGACCTTGAGGCGACCGTCGAGGAGTACCTGGCGTACGCGGAGCGGCTCAAGCCGTACATCGCGGAGACCCGGGCCATGCTCTGGGACGCCCTGGACCGGCACGAGACGGTCCTGCTGGAGGGCGCCCAGGCCACCATGCTCGACATGGACCACGGCACGTATCCCTTCGTGACCTCGTCCAACCCGACCGCCGGCGGCGCCTGCGTCGGTGCCGGCATCCCGCCCACCGCCATCAGCAAGGTGATCGCGGTGAGCAAGGCGTACACCACCCGGGTCGGCTCCGGGCCGTTCCCCACCGAGCTGTTCGACTCCAACGGCGCGCACCTGCGCAAGATCGGCGCGGAGTACGGCACCACCACCGGCCGGGAACGCCGCTGCGGGTGGTTCGACGCCGTCGTGGCCCGGTACGCCTGCCGCCTCAACGGCGTCACCGACCTGGTCATCACCAAGCTGGACGTCCTCACCGGGCTGGCCAAGGTGCCGATCTGCGTCGGCTACGAGATCAACGGCCAGCGGGTCGACGACATGCCGATGAGCCAGACGGACTTCCACCACGCCACGCCCATCTACGAGGAACTCGACGGCTGGTGGGAGGACATCACCAAGGCAAGAACCGCCGATGACCTCCCGGAGAACGCCCGTCGCTACATCGCCCGTATCGAGGAGCTCTGCAAGACCAAGGTGAGCGTCGTAGGCGTAGGCCCCGGCCGAGAAGAAAACGTCCTCCTCCACCCCCTCCTCCCCTAACCCGAACCCCACTCCATCTTGGTGATCAAGAGGTTTGCGTCAGTTTCGAGCGGAAATTTGACGTGAACCTCTTGATCACCGGAGTAGGAGCG
>NZ_WBKR01000099.1 GCF_008868155.1 Micromonospora sp. ALFpr18c | reverse complement strand
TAGGGGCGGGAGGGGTGCCAACGAGCGTGATGACACACAGGCATCAATATGCCTCAGAGTCATCACGCTCAAAGTCATCATGCCGAGGTGGTCTGCTGGCCGAGTTGGCGTCGCTGGCTGGGCAAACGTGTCGAGGGGATGCCGGCAGGCGGCATCCCCTCAAGAAATTGGCGTCAGTTGCCGAACGTCTCCTGCTTGACGGAGGCGACGAAGGTCGACCAGGCGGTTGGGCCGAACGTCAGCACCGGGCCGGTCGGGTCCTTGCTGTCGCGCAGCCCGACGACGCCGGTCAGGTTGTCGGCGACCTCGACGCATTCGCCGCCGCTGTTGCTTCGGCTCGACTTGCGCCAGACGGCATCGGTCAGGTCAGGCACGGGAGAACTCCTCTGCGACTTCGTGGATCAGGGTCTTGGAGCGGGACTCGTTGAGGGCTTTGGCGGTCATGTCGGCCCAGATCGTGTTGTAGACGGCTGTCTCGTGCGGCTTGTCGAGATAGATCGCGCCGGTCGCTGCTTCCAGGTACGCCACCGGTGGCTCCACGTCCTTGTCACGGTTGTCTCGGGGGAACTCAAGGATCGAGAAGGCCCCGGCCGTCATCCCGGCATGCAGACCGGCAGAAAAAGTCAGCACGCGGACGGTTACGTTCGGTAGTTCCATGGCCTTCAGGATCTGGTGAAGTTGTTCAGCCATGATCGTGGCACTGCCAACCGGCCGGCGCAGCACGCCCTCGTTGATTATTACGCTGAGTTTCGGGGCTGAGAACCGAGTAAGCAGGGTCTGTCGTTCGACCCGAAGCTGGATGGCGCGCTGCTGCTCCTCCTTGTCGCTGGCGTCGATCGCGCTGGTTGGCAGCTTGAACACCTGCTCGGCGTAGGCGCGGGTCTGGAATAGACCGGGGACCAGTTCGGCTTGGTACTGCCGAATGGTGGCTGCCGAGTCTTCGAGCCCGATGTAGAGCTGGAACCAGCGTGGCAGGCCGGAGCCGATGTAGTCGTGCCACCAGTTCTTGTTCTCCCGGGTGGCTGCCGTCATGGCGAGCAGCAGCTCGGAATCCTCGTCGGACGCACCGTAAAGGTCGAGCATCTGCCGTACATCGGCCTGTCGGAAGCGGACGTGCTCTGCACCGTTCTCAATCCGGTGCATGGTTGCTCGCGCGCGGTCCAGCCGCTCGGCAGCTTGCTCCATGGTCAGCCCGGCTGCCTTACGCAGCGCCTCCAGCTTGCGCCCGATCTGCCGGCGCAACATGGTCGAGCCGGTTACTGACTGTGACACGGCGTTTCCTCCATCGATCGCGATCCGTAGGCAGTCGCTCGACCAATTGAAGCGCCCCAGTGTCTCATAAGCAATAGACACGCTACAGGCAGTGCATTCGTGCGGCCACCTCGCGATTGAGTCAGGGCGATTGCGATGTTGCAATTCGATCGCGTCACTGTTTCACTGCCTCTACGGCCACTGTGGAGTTCTAGCAGCTCAACGGCCAGGAAGCGCCCTGCTGTCGTACTGCTGGTCGTGGCTGCGGTGGCAGGTGCCGGGGTGGGTCCGTCGGTGCCGGCGGATCGGCGGGCCCACTCGTTCACAGGTCTATCTCGACGGTGAGAGGCAGGTCGTCATGCGCGTCTTCTTCCGGCATACCGGGCGTCGGCAGCGGTCGGTCCACGGGCCGACCAGCTACCGGTCTGCGGCCTACCACCCGTTGCGGCCGTGGCAGGTACGCGAGAAGCAGTTTCGCCCGACCCCGCTCGGTCGGCGCGGCGTCGAGCCCGGTGAGGTGCAGGAATTCCTCGACCGGGTCGCCGGTGACCTGGCGGTCGTCTATGACGCGCTCGCACAGAGCCGTCGGGAGACCGAGCGGGTCAAGGAAGCGCTGCGCCAGTGGCAGTCGGCGCAGGCACGCGCCCGCAACGAGCGGAGCCAGGGCCGATGAGCGATCGCTGGGTCATCCACCTGCCGGTGGTCGCCGGCGACCTGCCCACCGCGCAGCGGCTTGCCCGGGTGGTCGCGCACTGGGCGCACGTCCTGCCGCAACTCGACCCGGCGGGCACCACCGTGTCGGCCGAGGACGACCAGAACGTACGCCACTGGGTCTTCTGCGACCGCAAGCTGCCCGAGGGCCGGCGCTGCCTGCTGCGGGCCGACCACGACGGTGCCTGCTCCCGGCGGGCGGTGCGCCGGCGATGACCGGCGTACCCGTGATCACCTGCCCGGACTGTGGCGGGCTCACCTTCGAGGTCCAGCGGTGTCACTGCACCAGCGGTGGCGACCGGCTGCTCGTCGAGTGGGACGCCCAGGCTGACCAGCCCTACGCCGACTGCCAACTCTGCGGCGGCGACGGCAGCGTCGCGGTGCCCTGCCGGGCCTGCGCGCAGAGTGGTCGGCGGCGGGCCGAGCTGGTGCTGACCGTGGTCAACCTCGACACCGGGCTCGCCGCGTCCCGGCGGTTGCGGGCCGGCGGTCTCCCGCCGCAGCGCGATGCGGACGGCAGGTGGCAGGTGCCGTTGGCGCCGATCGTGTGGGAGTTGGCCGGCGGCGTAGGTGCCCGCAGCCTGCGCGACCGCTGGCACCTCGACGGCGAACTCCGACATTCGACGCTCTGGCTGCCCCGGGGGTGGCGACCCGACCTGCCCGCCACGCAGCGGCACGCCATCGAGGCCGAGGTGCTGGCCGGGTACGACAGCGACCCGTGGCGAGTCTTCGTCGGGCGGTCCACCGACAAGCCGCCGACGCCGGACCCGGGGCGTCACCTGGGTCAGCTCTGCGCGCTGGCCGACCTGCTGCACCTGGACCTCGTCGTGGAGGTCCGTCGGTGCTACGGCGAGGCCACCTGGGACCTCCGCTACGAGTTGCCCGGCGGGGAAGTGCCGATCGAAGCTCAGGCGAGGGGTGTGGACCTGCCCGCCGCCGTCACCGCCACCACGGTCAACACCGCGATGCGTCGGCTCGACGAGCGGGGGCGCAGTGTGCCCGCGTACACCGTGCGGCTGGCCTCCGGCGAGCCGGCCGGGCCGGTGGCGACCGACCTTGACCTGGTGGAACGCCGGCTTCTGTCCGATTTCTCCATGGACGTGCCCGGCGCGCAGGCGATCTGGCGCAACGGCCGGTGGTGGCACACCCGACTGCGCGACGGCGGCGGCGTGGAGATGCTGCACGAACGGAACACCGGTCAGGTCTCCCGGCGCGAGGTGACCACCCTGCTGCGGGCCTGGGAACCACCCGACCCGGACTGGTGGGGCGAGCCGGTCGACTGGCACGAATGCCCCGACTGCCGGCCGGACAGCCGGTTGCGCCGCTGCCACTGCCGGGTCGGCTCCACGGCTGCCGACCCGGACTGCCCCCGCTGCGCCGGCGCCGGGATGGCGCCCTCGGCGCTGGCCTGCCACACCTGCCTGGACAGCCGCCGGGTCTACTCCGCCTTGACCGTGACGGTCACCGACCTGTCCCGCGCCGTGCACGCGCTGTGGCGCCCGGCCGCCGGCGAGCCGGCGACGCTGGTCGCCACCCAACCCGGCGGCAAACCCGTCTACCAGCTGCGCGACCACTACCGGGTCGCGCGTCTCGCGGCCATCTTCGGGGTACGCCCACCGGACCTCATCCCCGTCGGCGACGTGCTGGGCCACGGGCTCGACCAGAACCTCTGCGACGGCACCGTCACCGTTGACGGCCCGGGGATGGACCCGGCCGGCTGCTACGTCTCCTCGGCCGCGCGGGGACGCCCCGGTGCCCGGCTGATCGTGCTGGCCCGGGTGCCGGACGCACCGCCGCTGGTCGACCTGATCCGGCTGGCCCTCGGGCTCGATCTGGCCCTGGCGGTCAGCGTCTGCGACTACCGGCTCAACGAGGCAGACCCGCTGCTCGTGCACGGTGACTGGTGGGGGGTGCAGATCGTCCGCGCCGACGCACCCGTCGAGTCGGATCCGGCGCTGTCGCGGTCCCTGGAAGCAGCCATCGCCGTTTGCCTCGAATACCTGGAGAACGCCCTACTCGCTGCCGTACCCCGGGACCCGGAGCAGCCGGTGCCCGCACCCGGGCTCGCCGACCCGCCGGTCGTCGCCGACCCGACGGTGCTGCTCAGCCGGCTCGGGCAGCACTACGCCGGCCAGGTCATCACCGCCCGCCTCACGCGGGCTGGGTGTCAGCTCTGGTTGGCCGAGCGGGACGGTGTCCGCCCGCTCGCCCGAGCCGCCACGGTCGCGGACGCGGTCGCCGCCCTGCGCCTGTGACGCGTTCGCCTCGTCCGGGCTACGCCCGGCGGCTGGGATGAGCGCTGGTCACGCCTTAGGATCGGCGGGTTGCCGGTGATGCCGGCGGCACGGGGAGCGGCGGTGCGAGGAGCGGTGATGACCCTGTTACGGGACGTGATCGAGATTCCGACGTCGGTCGGTGACGGCGACTTCGTCGTCCGCGCCGCTGAGGGCGCGGACCTGCGCCGGTACGTCGTCACCGACCAACTCCGGGACAACTTCGCCGAGGCGCTGCGCCGCATCGGCCACGCCGTCACCACCGGACGCTCGCAGGCGATGTTCCTGCACGGGTCGTTCGGCTCCGGCAAGTCGCACTTCATGGCTGTGCTGCGGGAGATACTCCAGCACAACCCGGCAGCGCGGGAGGTGCGCGGCCTGGCCGAGCCCGTCCTCGCCGCCGACCCCTGGCTGCGCGACCGGAAACTACTCACCCTCACCTTCCACATGCTCGACGCGCGTTCGGTGGAGCAGGCGATCCTGGAGGGCTACCTCAACCAGATCACCGTTCTGCACCCGGAAGCGCCCGTTCCTGCCGTACACCGGTCGGACGCGCTGCTCGACGACGCCGCGCGGCTGCGCGACCGGATGGGCGACGAGGCGTTCTTCGCGGCGCTGCACGACGGCGGCGGCGCTCCCGCCGCGGCCGGCGGCGGCCTCGCCGCGCACATCGCGCGGGCCGCCGGCTGGACCCCGGAGATGTACGCCGCGGCGGCGGCCGCGCCGCCCGGCACCGAGCAGCGGGACCGGCTGGTCAGCGCACTGACCAGCACGTTCTTCACCGGTGCCGTCCGCAGCGGGGAATACCTCGACCTGGACACCGGCCTCGCGGTGATCACCCGGCATGCCAAATCCCTCGGGTACGACGCGATGGTGCTCTTCCTCGACGAGCTGATCCTGTGGCTCTCCACCAAGATCAGCGACCACGTCTTCGTCAACACCGAGGGCGCCAAGCTCAACAAGCTCATCGAGTCCGCCGACGCGACCCGGCCGTTGCCGCTGATCTCGTTCGTGGCCCGGCAGCGCAACCTGGAGGACTTCCTCGGCCCCCAGGTCGGCGGCACCGAACGGGAAGCCCTCGCGCACGTCATGCGCAGCGTCCAGGGCCGATTCGGTGAGATCGCCCTCGCCGACACGAACCTGCCCGAGATCACTGAGAAGCGGCTCCTCAAGCCGCTGACCGATGAGGGGCGGGCGGTGCTCGACAACGCCTTCGCCGCCGTCAAGGGCAACCGCGAGGTGTGGGACGCGCTGCTGCTCGGCGCCCAGTATGGTGACGCCGGCATCGGCTCCGACGCCGCCGCGTTCCGCAAGCTCTATCCGTTCTCGCCGGCGCTGGTCGCCACCCTGGTCGCGCTGTCGCAGGCCTTGCAGCGGGAACGTACCGCGCTGAAGGTGATGACCGAGCTGCTCGTCGACCGCCGGGACACTCTCCAGGTCAACGACCTGATCGGGGTGGCGGCGCTCTTCGACCCTCTCGTCCTGCACGGTGAGCTGCCCGACCGGCCCAAGCTCAAGCAGCTCTTCCAGGCCGCCCGCACGCTGTACGTGCAGAAGCTGCGGCCGATCCTGCTCAACCTCAACAGCATCGGCGAGGAGCAGGCGGCCACCCACCAGCAGTTCCAGCTCGACGACAAGCTGATCAAGACGCTGCTGCTCGGTGCGCTGGTGCCCGAGGTGCCGGCCCTGCACAGCCTCACCGCCGCCAAGCTGCACGCGCTCAACTTCGGCTCGATCACCTCGCCGATCCCCGGCTACGAGCGGCAGATCGTGCTCAACCGGCTCAACCGGGTCGCCGACAGCGCCGGTGAGCTGCACCTGACCACGACCCCCGACCCGGTCGTCACCCTCAAGCTGCACACCGTCGACTACGACAAGCTGCTCGACCTGGTCCGCGAGGACGAGGCCAACAACACCGGCGTCCGGCAGCAGCTCATTCGGGAGCTGGTCAGCGCCGAGATGGGCATCGCCGGCAGCGAGGGCCAGCTCGGCGAACTGCTCCACTCCCGGGCCTGGCGTGGCCGGTCGCACACCATCCAGGTCAAGTTCGGCAACGTCCGCGACCCCGACACGATGCCGGTCTCCGCGCTGATTGCCACCGGCGACGCATGGCGGATCGTCATCGACTACCCGTTCGACCCGCAGGGCTACGAGCGCAGCGCCGACCGCGCCCGGATCGAGCGCCTGGAGCGGGGCTCGAAGACGGTCTTCTGGCTGCCGTTCTATCTCACCGACGAACTGTTGGGTAAGGTCGGTCAGCTCGCGAAGATCAACTATCTGCTCGGCAACGGCACCGGCGACCGGCTCAACTCGCTCGCCGCCGACTGGCCCCTCGCCGACCGGCAGCAGGGCCGGGTCTACCTCCAACAGCGGCAGACCCAGCTGCGCGGCACGCTGATCAGCGCCCTCATGCAGGCGTACGGGTCGGCAACCTCCCGCGGCTCCGACGTGCAGGACGACACCATCGGTGTGTTCCACACCCTCGCCGAAGGTCTGCACGTCGGCGACCCCCGCGGCGGCACCCTGACCGAGGCGTTCACCAACCTCACCGGCGAACTTCTGGCCTGGTCCTACCCGGGCCGCCCGGCCATGCCGGACGACGAGAAGCCCGTCACCCGCAGCGAGATGGCGAAAATCATCGAGTACGCCAGGCAGGCCGCCGCCGACCCCGCCCGGGGTGTCAGCGTGCCCAACCCGGCCGACCAGCGCATCCTCCGGCGCGTCTGCAACAACCTGCGCCTGGGCGAGCTGATCGATGGCCGGTACGTGCTGAACATGACCACCTGCCACTGGAGTAAGCACCTGCTCCAGGCCGCCGCCAACGAGGGTTACACCGACCACTTCCCGGTGCACGTGCTGCGTCGGCTCATCGACGAGCCCGCCGCGTTCGGCTTCGACCGGGACCTGCAAAACCTGATCATTCTGGTCTTCGGCCTGGAGCAGCAGCTCGCCTGGTACCAACACAGCGGCAAGATCGATGTCACGAACGTTGCCGCCGTTCGGGACGGTGAGATGGAGCTGCGGCACCCGCCGATGCCCGACGAACAGGCCTGGAACGCGGCGGTCCTCCGGGGTGCCGCGCTCTTCGGCGGCGTGCTGCCCGCCTGGCGGACGCCCGCCAACCTGGGCGAACTGGCCGGCACGCTGCGTCGGGCGGCGGGCGCGCGGCAGAAGCCCGCCGGTGACCTCGTGCAGGCCCTCGAAGCCCACGCCGACGTGCTGGGGCTCGACAGGTCGGCGCTCACGGGTCGGCTCGCCACCGCCCGGCGGGCGGCCCGGCTCGTGACCGACCTGGCCGTCGAGCGCGACGATGTGGTGCTGGTCGAGACGTTGGCGCGCGCCGACCTCGGCGACGTCGACGACCAGGCCGTCGGCGAGGTGCTCAGCCAGGCGGGAGACATCACCAAGGCGTTGGCCCAGGGCCACCAGTGGCCCCTGCTCCAGGCGATCGCCGCCCGCGCCGGCCACGACGACCGGGCACGAGTGATCATCGAGCAGTTGCAGAGCGTCGGCCGGCACGAACAGCACGGACAGGACCTGGTCGATGCCCTCCAATCGGCCTCCGCGGCATCTGCGGCGCTCCTCGCCGCCGACCAGCCGAAACAGCCGACCACGCCGGCGAGTGGCAGCGATGCCACCGTGAACGGCGCCGGCGTGACCCCGAGCGCCACCGGTTCGGTTCCGGGTGTCGCGGGCGCGTCGGTGCCGACCCAGCAGCCTGGTCGGACCCCCGGAACGGCGGCGCCGCCCGGCGCAGGCAGCGTCGAGGTAGGGGGCGCGAGGTCGACGTCTGTGCCGGGTGGCAGCGGGTCGGTCGGCGTTGCTGCCCGGCGGCACGAGGTCAGCGACGTGGCCAGCTGGGAGAAGATCGCCGCCGAGATCGCGGCCGAGGTTGCCGCAGGACGGCGCGTCACGGTCAGTTGGGAGACCCAATGACCGGGACGCGCACCTCTGCCCCGCGTCGCGCGGGGACGCAGTCGTGAGCGCGCCCGTCGCCGCGGCCCAGCCGGACGCAGTCCGCCGCAAGATCGAAGCGTGGCTGGCGGAAAACGACCGCGCGGAGACCATCGCGCTGACCGCCCGACCCGAGTGGTCGGCCGAACCGGTGCTCACCATCGGCGACACCCAGGTCCGGGTGGTCCCATGTCCCACTCCGCTGGCCGCCCGCGCAGCCCTGCACGACCGGCCCGACGGTGAGCGGCTGGTGCTGCTCACCGAGCTGACGGACAGCGAGTTGGGCGACGGGCTCCTCGCCCACCTCAGCAAGCAGACCGTCCGCAAGATCGACCCGTGGGATCTGGTCCGGCAGATGTTCGGCGGGGTGAACGCCCTCGACCCCACTCTGGTCCGGGTCGGCCGCTGGGTCGCCAACGCCCTCACCGACCACACCCCGGCGGACGGGTGGCCCGCCCCACCCGGCGCGATCCTCACCCGTGACCACGCGTTGCGCAGCCTCACCTCGGAACTGCTCGATCTGCCGCCCGCCGAACTGGACAACAGCGGGTTGGTGCAGTGGAGCACCGACGCCCGCCGGCAACTGCGCTTCACCACGCTGCCGGACGCCGTCGCCGACGGCATCACCACGTACCTGACCGGGACCGCCGGCCGTGCTGCCGTTCCGGTCATGGCCGCCGTCCGGGCCGGGCACGGGGTCGACGTCATCGCGCTGGGGCTCCTGGCCGGGCTGCTCTGGCCCGCCCCCACCGAGAAGGTCGCCGAGGTGGAGGCGGCGGTCGGCCGTACCCGCCTGGAACCCCGGTTCGGTGGCCTTCGGCTCACGTCACACCAGGCCAAGGCGCTGCACGAGGCGGCAGAGGCGTGGGTCTACCGGACTGTCGACTCCGGGCCCACCGGACGAGACGAGGCGATGCGGATGCTGCGGCGGGCGGAAACGATCGCCGCCGACGTCGGCATCACCGGTCTGCTCGGGGCGTCGGCCGTCCTGCCCAGCGGCTTCGTCCAACGGCTGCGTGCCTTCGCCGACGCCGTACGGCTCGCCGTGCCAGCCGGAACCACGGCACTGCCCGCCGCCGTTGCCCGCGCGCAGTCGGCACTTGCCACCGTAGAGGCACACCGGGCCGCCGATCCCCGCCGAGTGGAGACCGCCCGGATGGCCGTACGCCTGCTGCGCTGGCTGCACACCACCGACGGTCCCGCACCGGCCACCCTGCTCGACGCGTTGCACCGGCAGGTCCGCCAGGACGGCTGGGTGGACCGGGCGCGGCTCGACGTCTTCGCCGGCGACCCCGACCAACAGGTCGCCGAGGCGTACCGCCTGTTGCACCATGCTGTCGACGTGCGCCGATCCCGCCACGACCAGCAGTTCGCTACGCTGCTCGCCGCCGCGACGAGCGCCGAAACCGAGCCCGGCGCGCTGCTGCGCGTCGAGGACGTGCTCGACCGTGTCGTCCAGCCGGTCCTCGACCACGGCCGCCGGGTGCTGCTGCTCGTCATGGACGGCATGGGTGTCGCCGCCGCCACCGAGCTGGCCGAGTCGGTCACCCGGACCGGCGCCTGGGTCGAGCTCAGCCTTGACGGCGGGCCGCGGACCGGGGCGCTGGCGGCACTGCCGACCGTCACCGAGGCCAGCCGATGCAGCCTGCTGAGCGGACGGATCGCCGCAGGCCGTCAACAGGCCGAACGGAAGGCATTCCAGGAACGCTTTCCCACCGGCCGACTGCTGCACAAAGCCGCATTACGGGCCGGTGCCGGGGCAGCCCTGGATCCCGAGGTGCTCGCGGCCCTTGACGACCCGTCGATCCCGTTGGTCGCCGCCGTCGTCAACACGATCGACGACGCGCTGGACCGCAGCGAACCGGGCACCACCGTCTGGGGGGACGACACCATCACCGCCGTCGGCGACCTGCTTACCTCTGCGGCGGACCGGGTGGTCATCCTCGTCTCCGACCATGGCCATGTCGTGGACCGAGGCCCAGACGGGGTCACCCTGCCCAGCGGTAGCGGCGAAAACCGGTGGCGTCCGCCGACCGAAGCGGCCGGAGACTCCGAGGTGGCCATCACCGGCAGCCGGGTGGCGCTCGGAGGCGGTTCCGTTGTCCTGCCCTGGCGGGAAGACGTGCGCTACGGGCCGCGTAAAGCGGGCTACCACGGCGGCGCTTCCCCCGCCGAAGCGGTCATCCCGCTGCTCGTGCTGAGCGCCGGCGACGACCTCGCCGTACCCGGGTGGGCGGGCGCGCCGGTGGCCAGCCCCGACTGGTG
Organism: Micromonospora sp. ALFpr18c; assembly: GCF_008868155.1. Classification (GTDB taxonomy): domain Bacteria; phylum Actinomycetota; class Actinomycetes; order Mycobacteriales; family Micromonosporaceae; genus Micromonospora. The sequence continues at coordinate 12,509 of NZ_WBKR01000099.1, read as the reverse complement.
GCGCGAACCGCTGCCGGAGACGCCACCGGCGTCGGCCCACCCGACGCAGGCGACCCGACGTCGTGCACGTCGGCCCGTCGAAGAGCAGCCGACCGGTCTCTTCGACCTCGCGCCAACAGGTGCGGCTGCCGTTTCTCAGCCCGAGCCCGCCGCGCCTGACCTCGTGACGGCACTGCTCGCCAGCGACCACTATGCACAGCGGCGAGACCCCCGCCTGCCGCTGGCCGACGAACGGGTCGCCGCGCTGCTGGGCACACTGATCGCCAGTGGTGACCGGGCGACCCTGGACACTCTCGCCGCCCGATCCGGCGTACCAGCACACCGGATCAACGGCACGGTCACCGCGTTGCGCCGGCTCCTCCAAGTCGAGGGCTACCCGGTGATCACCGTCGACGCGGACGGCCGGACCGTCCACCTCAACCGCAAGCTGCTGATTGAGCAATTCGAGCTGGAGCAGCGGTGACGGTGGAGATTTCCGTTCGTCGCCGCCGGGACATCATCGACGCGCTACGCCGGGGTGCCGTCCCGAGCAACGGGCTCGACGCGCTCGCGGTCGGGCTCGACCGGTTCACCGCCGCACTGGACGACGACCTCGCGCGGGTCGCCGACGGCGGCAGTGTCTTCAAGGCAGTCCGGGGCGAGTACGGCGCTGGCAAGACCTTCTTCACCAGATGGCTGGCCGAGCGCGCCAAGCGGCGAGGATTCGCCGCCGCGGAAGTTCAGATCTCGGAGCTGGAGACGCCCCTGCACCGGATGGAGACCGTCTACCGACGGCTGGTCGAACACCTCAGCACGGAACAGTTCATGCCGAGTGCGTTCCGTCCCGTCCTCGATGGTTGGATCTTCGCGTTGGAGGAGGACGTGCTCGCCGCCGGTACGGTCGCGGAGGACGACGCGCCGGGGCTCGACCGTGCGGTGAACGACCTGTTGGAGCGCCGGCTGGGCGACATTTCCCGCAGCACGCCGGGCTTTGCTGCGGCTCTGCGCGGTTATCGGGCTGCCAGCGCTGCCGGTGACCACCTCACCGCCGACGGGCTGGCGGCATGGCTCGGTGGTCAGCCGCACGTCGCGGCCTCCGCCCGGCGCGCTGCCGGGGTCAAGGGTGACCTCGACCATTACGGCGCGCTGAGCTTCCTGCAGGGTCTGTTGACCGTTCTGCGCGACAGTGGGCACCATGGGCTGCTGCTGGTGCTCGACGAGGTCGAGACCCTGCAACGGGTGCGCTCCGACGCCCGGGACAAAGCGCTGAACGCTCTCCGACAGCTCATCGACGAGATTCATGCTGAACGATTCCCGGGCCTGCTGTTGGTGATCACCGGAACACCCGCGTTCTTCGACGGTCCGCAGGGCGTTCAACGCCTGCCACCTCTTGCGCAACGGCTCGCCACCGACCTTGGCCCCGACCCGCGCTGGGACAACCCCCGGGCCACCCAGCTCCGACTGCCCGGCTTCACCATCGACGCTCTGGTGGAGCTCGGCACCAGGGTCCGAGACATCTACGCCAGCGCCCAGGTCAACGCGCGGGTCGACGACGAATACCTGGCCACCCTGGCCCGCGCCGTGACCGGCGCCCTGGGCGGGGAGGTCGGAGTGGCACCCCGCGTCTACCTCAAGAAGCTCGTCGCGGACGTCTTCGATCGGGTGGACCAGTTCGCCGACTGGGAACCGCGGCGGCACTACGCGCTGACGGTGCGAGCCGACGAGCTGACCGAGGTGGAACGCAATGCCGCCGCTCGGGCCGACGACATCGAACTGACGATCTGACATGCTGCCCGACCTGGATCCGGTCGTGGTGCACCACGTGGTCAACACCCTCGGCTGGCGGGATCTCCGCCCCCTGCAGCGGGCTGCGGTTGAGCCGGTGCGCGGCGGTCAGGACGCCCTCCTGCTGGCACCGACGGCAGGAGGAAAAACCGAGGCGGTGATGTTTCCACTGCTGTCCCGAATGGCTGAGCACCAGTGGACCGGCACGTCCGTTCTCTACCTCGCCCCGCTCAAGGCACTGCTCAACAACCTGCAACCCCGGCTGGAACAGTACGCCGGGTGGCTCGGACGGCGGGTGGCCCGGTGGCACGGGGACGTCGGCGCATCACAGCGGCGGGCGGTGCTCTTCGAGCGGCCGGACGTCCTGTTGACCACCCCTGAGTCACTGGAAGCCATGCTGGTCAGCGTCAACGTCGATCACCGACAGTTCTTCGCCGGCCTGCACGCGGTCGTCGTCGACGAAGTGCACGCGTTCGCCGGAGACGACCGGGGCTGGCACCTGCTGGCCGTCCTGGAGCGACTGACCCGGGTGGCCGGCCGACCGCTGCAACGGATCGGCCTTTCCGCGACCGTCGGGAACCCGAACGAACTGCTCGCCTGGCTCCAGGGCGCCGGTGGTGGCAACCGCCCGGCCCGGGTGGTGGCGCCCGACGTGGCCCAAACCGTTGGTCGTCCGCCGCCTGGCGAGATCGAGTTGGACTACGTGGGATCACTTGTCAACGCCGCTGCCGTGATCGCACGCCTGCACCAGGGCGAAAAGCGCCTCGTCTTCTGCGAATCCCGGCAGACCGTGGAGGAGTTGGGGCAGCTACTGCGGGCACAGGGGGTCACGACGTTCCTCTCCCACGCGTCCCTCTCCGTCGACGAGCGTCATCGGGCGGAGCAGGCATTCACCGAGTCCCGGGACTGCGTCATAGTCTCGACCAGCACTCTCGAACTCGGTATCGACGTCGGCGACCTGGACCGCGTGATCCAGATCGATTCGCCAGCCACTGTGGCATCCTTCCTGCAACGGCTCGGGCGCACCGGTCGTCGTCCTGGAAGCAGTCGAAACTGCCTGTTTCTGACAACCGGCGGTCAGCCCCTCGTGCAGGCGGCCGCTCTTCTCCTGCTCTGGTCACGTGGATGGGTGGAGCCGGTCACCGCGCCTCCGGAGCCTCGACACATCGTCGCTCAGCAGCTGCTCGCGCTCTGCCTGCAGGAGCATCGGATCGGGGACGAGACCTGGGCCCACGCCTGGAACGGGTTCGGCCCGTTCGGCGAGACCGCCCGGCCGATCGTGCGACACCTGGTCGAGCACGGCTACCTGGAGCAGGACGACGGCATGCTCTTTATCGGACCCGCGGCCGAAGCACGGTTCGGTCGTCGTCACTTCATGGAGATGACGGCCGTCTTCACCGGGCCGCCGGAGTTCACCGTCCTCCTGGGGCGCAGTGAGCTGGGCCGGATCGACCCCAGCCTGCTCACCGAGGAGGTTCAAGGTGAGCGCCGGCTGTTGCTGGGCGGCCGGAGCTGGCGGGTCACGTACATTGACTGGCGCCGGCGGCGATGTTTTGTCGAACCCACCGATGGTGGGGGACGCGCCCGTTGGTCGGGCACCGGCTGGGCGTACCGCGGTTACCAGCTCTCTCAGGGGATGCGGGAGGTGCTGCTGGGAACGGACCCGCCGGTCGCGCTGACCCGCCGCGCGCTGACCCGACTCGGGCAGGAGCGCGAGGACAAACTTCACCTCGTGCACCCAGGTGGCACTGTCATCCTCCGCGAGGACAACGGCGACCTTCGCTGGTGGACCTGGGCGGGTTTCCGCGCGAACGCGACGTTGACCGCGACCCTCGGCGAGGTCGTCGACCCGGTGGAACGATTCGACGGCAACAGCATCCGGCTGCGGGAGAATGTCACGCCCGCCAGCTGGCGGACGCTCACCGCCGACGCCGCCACCCGACTCTGCCTGCCGGAGATCAACGGTAAGGCTCTCGACGGTCTCAAGTTCGGGGCGGCGCTGCCCAGGCGCATGGCGACCGCGACCCTCGCCGCGCGCCTGGCCGACCTGGACGCGGCCGCTCTGGTGTTGAACGAACCTGCCCGCTTCGTCATTGTCTGATGTGGCGTGGTCTGCGGCGGGGGGCTTCGCTGGCGATCGTTGCCTCCCGGGGCAGGGCCGCCGCCCGCAGCGCCCAGTCCAGCGCGTAGTCCCCGATCTTCTCCCAGTCTTTTCTGCGTACCAACCCAGATCTGGCGCCGGGGCGTTTGGGTAGACTTCAAAGTCTATAATGGTCGCCTGCCGGACAATACCGCGTCGTCCGCAAGATTCTGCTGAATCTCCTTGACCTGAAAAGCGGGCTGCAATACGTATATGTGGACGGCGTTCTGGTCAAAAACTTTTGACCAGAACGCCGTCGTGTTCGTTGTTTAGCCTGTGGTTGCGATGACTGAGGACGCCTTGCCTGCGGGTCGCCTTCCCGGTCTTCACGACCGATTGCGCCTTCGGCCAGTCGCTATTTGCTCTGCTCGACCTCGATGGCGGGGCTCATCGGCATCGAGTGCCGTCCGCAGCCCGGCCACGGGCGTCGGAGGGCGGTATGACGTACAGGAATATTTATTCCTGTACGTCATACCGCTCAACGGAGGTGCTACGTCGAGGCGGCCTGCCAGCCGAGCGGCGAACAGGCTGGGCAGAAACGGCGAGGGATGCCGGTAACCCTGATCACCGAGGGCGGACCTGCGCCGCTATCGCGTTACGACCAACTCCGGGACGACGTCCCCGAGCCGCCGCGCCGGATCACGCACGCTGCTGTTCACCGCCGAGGGGTCTCGCTGGCGATGGTGGCCTCCCGGGGTAGCGCCGCCGCCCGCAGCGCCCAGTCCAGCGCGTAGTCGGCGATCTTCTCCCAGCCGGCCTGCCCGACGGTGAAGTGCGACCGGTCGGGAAACTCCTCGTACGCGGTGAGCGCCCGAGACTTCTGGTAGAGCCCCGCGTTCGCGCGTACCACCGACGCCGGTACCACGTGGTCCTGCCCGCCGGCCAGCAGCAGCAGCGGCGCCCGGTCGACGCGTCCGGTGTCGACGCGGGCGGGTGAGCGCGGGTCGACGTTGGCGAACGCGCCCTCGAAGAACACCCGGCCCGCGCCGGGGACCGCGTAGCGCTGATAGGCCCGGTCGGACTCCTCGCGGCTGAGCGTGTTGCCGAAGGTGTAGGCGAAGTCGTCCGGGGTGAACGGGACGGCCCTGCCGCGGTTGGCGGGGCTGCGCAGGATCGGGAAGCCGGAGCGCAACTGACTCAGCGGCACCTTGAGCACCCCCTTGATCGCCGCCGGGTGCACCCCCACCACCGCCGCGCCGAGGCCCCGGTCGGCGAGAACCTGGGCGAACAGTCCGCCGAACGAGTGGCCCATGATGATCGGCGGTCGGGGGAGCGCCCGGATGATCCGGTCGTAGTGGGCGACGATCGTGGCCATGCCCTGCTGGGCGATCGGGGTGGGGTCGTCGCGCAACTGCTCCACGGACCGGTCCATGCCGGGCCAGGCCGGGGCGATGACGTGCATGCCGCGTTCGGTGAACCGTTCGGCCCACCCCTCCCAACTGCGCGGGGTCATCCAGAGCCCGTGGATCAGCACGACCGTGTCGACCTGGCCCTGCGGCGTGGCACCCATCGCGTCCTCCCGGTGTCGCGGCGTCCGGCGGCGCGCTTACCCGCTGCCGCGCTCGGAATTCCTCCCGCGGCCGCCGGCCGTACCGTGCGGGCCACCCTGCCCGGCGCGGACCACGCCGCGCTCGCCGCGCTGCCCGGCGTGGACGCCGTGGAGGTACGCGGCGACAGCATGCTGGTACGCACCGGCGACTCCGACGCGATCGCCCGGCACCTGCTCACCCGGACCGTCGCCCGGGACGTGGAGATCACCTCCCGCAACCTCGAGGACGCCTTCCTCGCCCTGACCACCGAGCGCATCGGAGCCTGAGATGTCCACCCCCGTCGCCACCCGCACCGACCGCCCCGCCCAGCCCGACCGCCGGCTGCCCGCTCTGGGCGGCTTCGCCCCGGCCGTCCTCGGCATCGAGCTGCGCCGGGTGCTGCGCAACCGCCGTACCCTCGCCTTCACGCTGATCATGCCGGGCGTCTTCTTCCTCATCTTCGGTCTGCCGCAGCGGGGGCAGACCCTGGACAACGGCCGGCCCGTGACGGCGTACGTCATGATCAGCCTCGCCGTGTACGCGGCGATGGTGGCGACGACCAGCGCGGGTGGCGCGGTCGCCACCGAGCGGGCGTTGGGCTGGAGCCGGCAGCTACGGCTCACCCCGCTGCGGCCGACCGCGTACGTGGCGACGAAGGTCGCCACCGCGATGACCCTCGGCCTGATCGCGGTCGTCATCGAGTTCGTGGTGGGCGCCGCGGCCGGCGTCCGCCTCCCGCTGGACGTCTGGCTGCTGGCCGGGCTGGCCGCGTGGATCGGCTCGCTGGTGTTCGCCGCGTTCGGCCTGTTCATCGGCTACCTGGTGCCGGCCGAGAACGTCATGCAGTTCATCGGACCGCTGACCGGCGACGGCGTGAGCATGGCCGGGGTGGCCAACATGGTCTTCTGGACCCTGGCCTTCGGTGTCGGCGCGATCCGGCTGTTCCGCCGGGACACCGCCCGGGTCTGACCGGTCCGACCGCTAGCGTGAACCCGATGGACCTCCCGACGGCTCCGCTCAGGCGGTCGGCGGCGGCGTGGGCAGCTGGTCGACCACCACCAGGCTGCTGCCGGGGCGCACCTCGGCGAGCAGTTCCCGTTGGCCGCTGCGGGTGACCCGGATGCAGCCGTTGGTGGTGTTCTCGCCCAGGTCGTCGTCGTTGTACCAGGTGTGCAGGCCGATGTGCGCGCCGCGCAGCCCGGTCGGCACCGCCTCGGGGTCGTCGGGCACCGAGCCGAGGGCGTAGATGTCCACCCCGCCGTAGACCTCCTCCGGTGGCGGCGTGCGGCCCAGGATGAAGGTGCGGCCCAGCGGGGTCTCCTGCCCCTCCTGGCCGAGGCTGGTCTGCCACGAGCGCACCGCCTTGCCGGCCCGGTACCAGGTCAGCCGGTGGGCCTTGCGTTCCACCACGATCTGGTCGCGCAGCGCCACCGTGGCGAACCCGCCGGGCGGCAACCAGGCGAGCATCCGGTTGGCCGAGGGCAACAGGACGGCCGTCCATCCGACCCGCTTCTGGGCGACCGGCACGGTCAGCTCGACACCGGCGAGCGTCGGTTCGAGGAAGGCCAGCGGACGTCCACCGGGCGCGTCGTACGCGGCGATCCGGCGGGTCGGGTGCACGCCCTCGGTCAGCGGCGTGGTGTCCATGGTGGCCGGATCGGCGGGGAACCCCTTCGGCGCGGGGTCGTAGTCGATCACCGGCAGCCCGTCCGGGGCGGGCGCGGCCGGCGGGATCGACTCCTGCGGGCTCTGCTCGACACTGCTCGGCGTCGGGTCGGCGGCCACCACGCGCCGGTCGTCGGGGGCCGTCGCGCGCGGGGTGAGAGCCTGGCCGACCAGCAGCGCGACGACCAGCAGCACGGGTACGGCGATGGCGGCGGCGATCCAGCGAGGGCGACGGCGGTACGGAGACATTCGGTCAAACGGCACCAAACCACTTTATGGTGGCGGATGGTTCGGGGCCCCCGGTTCGGCGATACCCGCCGGCCGGGAGCCCCGGTCGATCAGACCCGCGCGCCGAGGTGGATGGCCACGGCGTCGTGCGCCGGCACGTTGGCGGCGAACCACCCGTTACCGTCCACCGTGATCACCGGCCAGCGGTGCTCGCACTCCCAGCCCGAGTAGATGCCCGGGTAGTCGTAGTGCGCGTACGACGAGCCGGCCCAGCCGGTGCCGCCGCTGTCCTGACCGGACATGTGGTTGATCACCGCGTCGACGATGACCTTGACCCCGGCGGCGTGGCAGGTGTTCACCATCGACTGGAACTGGGCCCGGGTGCCCTTGCGGGACTCGATCCGGTAGCTGACCGGCTGGTACGCCAGCCACCACTGGTTGCCCCGCACATGCTCCTGCGGGGGTGAGACCTGGACGTAGCCGTAGCCCTTCGGGCCGAGGACGCACGCCGACCCCACCTGGTTCGATCGCGGCCCATAAATTTTCGCCGACGGATGATCCGCCAACCTCGCCGGTCCGTACTGGATGGGGGAGCAGGGGTCGGCCGGTGGTACGCCGCCGCGAGACGATCGAGGAGTAGATGGCCCGGGCACAGCAGAACCAGAAGGCGGCCACCGTCCGGACCAGCGAGAGCAGTCGGGGGGTACGCACCCGATCGCGGTCCGCGACCGCCGCGTTGATCGCGTCGGCACTCGCCGCGCTCTGGGCGGCGACCATGCTGACCGGCGCCGGCCAGGCGGCGTACGCGTACGGCTTCTTCTTCACCGAGTTCTTCGCCGGGGTGATCGCCCTGGTGGCGTTGAGCCTCACCGTGATGCTCGGCCTGCTCGCCACCGACCGGCTGGTGCTGCGCATCTCGCACCGGGTGCTGATGCAGTCGGCGCACCGGGCCACCGGCGTGCTCGGCGTGGCCGGGCTGGTCTTCCACGTCCTCACGAAGATCGCCACCGGGCGGGCTGCGGCCACCGACGCCCTGGTGCCGTTCGTCGGCGGTAGGGGACTCTACGTCGGGCTCGGCACGGTGGCCGCCCTGCTGATGGTCAGCGTGATCTGGACCGGCATCATCCGGGCCCGCTTCGCCGGTGTCGGTCCGAAGTGGCTGTGGCGCGCGCTGCACTCCACCGCGTACCTGTCCTGGCCGTTCGCTGTGTTCCACGGCCTCAACGCCGGTCGGGCCGCGGCCTCCTGGGTGGTCCTCAGCTATCTCGGCTGCATCCTGCTGGTCGTGCTGGCGCTGCTGGTGCGGCTGTCGGTCACCATCGGCCGGCGCAGCCGCGAGCAGCACCAGGCCGCGGTGCGCAACAAGGTCATGGCCGGCCGGGCCGACGAGGAGAGCCGCGGCCGGTCGCTGCTCGCCGGGCTGGGACGACGCCGCGACTCCACCGAGGACAAGCGTCCGGCCTGGGCGGAGGCCACCACCGCCAGGTGGACCGCGCCGGCCGGCACCGCGCGGCGCGACCCCGACCGGTTCACCGTCCCGGTGGTGCCCGAGCCCGGCTCGCTCGTCGAGCCCGCCCGGCCCAGCCGCCGCCGACGCGAGGAGGAACCGGCGGCCCGCCGCGACACCGTACGGTCCACGCGTGACCGGCGCGACGAGGCGGAGCCGACCACCCGCCGGTCCACCCGCCGCGGCACCGAGGAGACCGTCACCCGTCGACGCGACGAGGAGGAACTGGAGCCGGTGACCCGGCGACGCGGGTCGCGCACCCGCGAGCGGGACGAGGAGACGGCCCCGACCCGGCGGCGACGCGCCGAGGAGCCGGCCGCCGAGCGGACCGGCCGACGGTCCCGCTCCGAGGACGACGGCACCCGCTACTCGGCGCCTCCGCAGCGGAGCGTCGACGAGCCCGAGGAGCCGTGGGACAGTCCGCGCCGGTGGCAGGCCGCCGAGCCGATCTCGGCCGGCCCGGTCTCCGCCGAGCCGATCTCGGCCGGCCCGATCTCCGCCGGCCCGATCTCGGCGGCGCCGCGCAGCGGCAGCGGTCGGCACAGCGCCGAGGACGACCTGCCGGAGGAGCCGGACTACTGGCGTCCGCCGGCCCGGTACGTGCCGGACGAGGTGGCACCACCCGCCGACGACACCCCGACCCTGGTCGACCTGGCGTCGCGGCGCGCGCGACGGGCCGAGGGCCGGTCCGCCAAGCGCCGCAAGGCCAACGCGGACGCGGTGGACGGCGCGTACTGGGCGGGGCTGCGGGGTGAGGCCAAGTGATGCGGACGGCCGTGCCCCCGGTTGCCTGTGTCGGCGAGCCACGCCTGACCGCCGGCTTCGCCGAGTTCGGCCGGCTCGACCTGGCCGCGCACGAGGAGGTGCACGGGCCGATCGGGCCGATGGAGCCGGCGCAGTTGCTCCGACTCGCCGAGGGCATGCAGCTCAAGGGCAAGGGCGGGGCGGGCTTCCCGTTCGCCCGCAAGCTGCGCGCCGTGCTGGAGTCCTGCGAGCGGCAGGACCTCGCCGCCGTGGTGGTGGTCAACGCCAGCGAGGGGGAGCCGGCCAGCTGGAAGGACAAGGTGCTGCTGACCCGCGCCCCGCACCTGATCCTCGACGGCGCGGCGCTGGCCGCGTACGCGCTGGACGCCGAGGAGATCGTGATCGGCGTCGCCGACGACGGCGTGGGCCGGGACTCGCTGATGGAGGCCCTGGCGGAGCGCCGGATGCCGGTGCAGACCACCATCGTCACCGTGCCGCACCGGTTCATCTCCGGCGAGGGTGGCGCACTCGTCAACGGCATCAACGGGCTGCCGCACATCCCGCCGGGCACCAAGAAGCGCTCCAGCGACTCCGGCGTCGGCGGCCTGCCCACCCTGCTGTCCAACGCCGAGACGTACGCCCAGCTCGCCGTCGGTGCGCGACTCGGCCCGTACGAGTACGCGGCGCTCGGCACCGACGACGAGCCGGGCACCGTGCTGCTCACCGTGACCGGCGCGGCGGCCCGCCCCGCGGTCGTGGAGTGCACCGCCGGCATGCCACTGCGTGACGTCCTCGACCTGTGCGAGGTCCCGGACGTCCAGGGCATCCTGATGGGCGGCTACCACGGCAAGTGGATCACCCCGGAGGCGGCGGAGAAGGCCGAGGTGTCCCGCAGGGGCCTCGCCGCGGTCGGCGGCGCCCTCGGCGCGGGCATCATCATCCCGATCGGAGTCGACACCTGCCCGCTCGGCGAGGCCGCCCAGGTGGTGCGTTACCTGGCCGGCGAGTCCGCCGGCCAGTGCGGACCGTGCAAGATGGGCCTGCCCGACCTGGCCCGCGCGGTGGACCTGGCCGTCGCCGGCAGCCAACCGGCGGACGTGGTGCGGGCCGCCGCCGGCGAGGTGAAGGGCCGGGGCGCGTGCAGCCATCCGGACGGCACCGCCCGGTTCGCCCTCTCCGCCATCGAGGTCTTCACCGAGGACCTGCGGCTGCACAGCACCGGCGACGGCTGCGGCCGGCGGGTCAAGGGCGTCATGGGGCTGCCCGGCGCACCCGACCCCAACCCGCAGAAACTCACCCTGGACTGGTCGCGCTGCGACGGCCACGGGCTCTGCGCGCACGTGGTGCCCGACTTCATCCGGCTCGACGGCAACGGATACCCGGCCTTCCCGCCCACCCCGGTGCCGACGTGGCTGCGCGAGGGCGCGCTCAAGGCGGTGAAGGTCTGCCCGGAGCTGGCGCTGCGCCTCGCCAAGGCCGAGTAGGAACGGCACCACTCACCCCTGTCGAACGGAGAAGCTGATGCGGTTGCGGATCGGGCGAACAGGGGCGAGCGCCGCCACCGCCGGGGCGTTCCTCGCCGCCCTGCTCGCCGTGGCCTCCTGCACGGGACCGGTGCCGCCCGACGCGGTCGCCGCCGGCGCCACGCCGAATCCGACCGGCACCCCTGCGGCCGGCCCGAGCGGCACCCCTGCGGCCGGCCCGACCGGTTCACCGTCGGCGATGCCGGCCCGGGTGCCGGACACCCTGCGCTTCACCGGGACCACCCTCACCGGCGCCGCGTTCGACGCGGCGAACCTCGCCGGCCGGCCCGTCGTGCTGTGGTTCTGGGCGCCCTGGTGCGCCACCTGCGCCAGCCAGGCGTGGACGGTGGCCGAGATCGCGCCCCGGTACCGGGACACCGTGCCGATCATCGGCGTCGCCGGGCTGGGCGAGCAGCGGGCCATGAAGGAGTTCGTCACCGAGTTCGACCTCGCCGGGACACCGCAGATCGACGACCGTAAGGGCGCGCTCTGGAAGCGGTTCACGGTGACCGAACAGAGCACCTTCGTGATCATCGACCGGGACGGCAGGGTCGTCCACCAGGGCTTCCTGGACGGTGAAGCGCTCACCGCCCGCGTCGGCGCGCTGGCCGGGGCGTGACCGCCGCACTGCTGCTCGCGCTGACCGCCGGCATGCTCGGCGCGGTCAACCCGTGCGGCTTCGCGTTGCTGCCCGCGTACCTCTCGCTGTTGGTCGCCGGCGCGTCGGACACCCGCGGCGCGGTCGGCCGCGCGCTCACCGCGGCGGCCGGGCTGACCGTGGGGTACGTGCTGGTCTTCGGCGCCTTCGGCCTGGCGCTCGCGCCGCTCGCCGGCTGGCTGCGGCCCCGGCTGCCGTGGTTGACCGTGACGCTGGGGGTGCTGCTGCTGGTGGCCGGCTGCTGGCTGCTCGCCGGACGGCGACTGCCTTCCCCCGGCTGGTCGGCCCGGGCACCTCGGCTGACCCGGTCCTGGCCGTCGATGGCGCTGTTCGGCGCGGTGTACGCCCTCGCCTCGCTCGGCTGCGCCATCGCGCCGTTCCTGGCCATCGTGGTGACCAGCCTCCAGGCCGGCTCGACCGGGCGGGGGCTGGCTCTGTTCGGGGCGTACGCCCTCGGGATGGGGTTGGTGGTCGCGGTCGCCGCGCTCGGTGTGGCGCTGCTGCGCGACGGTCTGGTGGCCCGGCTGCGGGTCGCCGGCGCCCTGGTGCCCCGCCTCAGCGGCCTGGTCCTGCTGCTCGCCGGCGGCTACGTCGCCTGGTACGGCTGGTACGAGCTGCGCCTGGCCGCCGGCCGCCGCGACGCCCTCCAGGACCCGGTCATCCGGGCGGCGTCCCAGGTCCAACGAACCCTGGCCGACGCCCTGGATGCCGTAGGCCCAGCGCTCCTCCTGACCGCCCTGACCGCCCTACT
>NZ_WBKR01000098.1 GCF_008868155.1 Micromonospora sp. ALFpr18c | reverse complement strand
GGAGAGCGAGTACCGGTACGGACGCGGCCGGGAGAAGGCGCGTACCTCCTGCTGGTCGGCTACTACCTGATCGGCGGTCCGGGGGATCTCCGACCGTCGGCCGGCGCGACCGGGAACAGGGTCAGCGGCCCAGGTCGGTGAGGATGCGGCGGGCCGCGTTGTGGCCGGCGGCGCCGATCACGCTGCCGGCCGGGTGGCAGCCGGCGCTGCCCGCGTACACGCCGTCGATGCCGGTGGCGTACGGCATCCGGTCGGTGAACGAGACGGTGTTGTCGACGTGGTGGATGTGCCCGCCGGTGATGCCGAAGTGCGCCTCGATGCCCGGCGGGGGCAGCGGCACCGCGTCGGCGATCAGGTCGCCGGTGCCGGTGGCGTACCGCTCGACGATCTCGATGAGCCGGTCGACGTACCCGGGCAGCTCGGCGTCCCAGGTGGTGCCGGCCAGCTCGTAGGGGACCGACTGGACGAACAGCGCCGACGAGTGGTGCCCGGCGGGGTCGGAGAGCGACGGGTCGACGGTGGTGTGCAGGTACCACTCGATGGTGGGCTCCGCCGGCAGCCGCCCGGCCTGCACGTCGGCCCACATGCCGCGCAGCGCGGTCATCGGTGAGGTGGTGTCCCCACCGACCAGCGACGCGGAGCCGGGCAGCAGGTGGATGGTCGAGCCGAACGGGCTCGGTGTGCCCTCGGGCAGGCAGGAGAAGTGCGGCAGCCCGGTGAGCGCCAGGTTGAGCTTCAGGGTGGTGCCGGGGCGGCGGACCGCCGCCATCCGTTCGCCGAGCGGCGCCGGCAGCGCGCCGTCGGGCAACAGGTCCATCAGCCGGTACGGGTCACACGCGCCGAGCACCACCCGGGCGGCGACCTGCCGACCGTCGGCCAGCACGACGCCACTGGCCGCGCCGCCGTCGAGCGTCACCGCGCTCACCGGCGTACCCGTCAGGATGGTCGCACCGGCGGCGCGGGCGGCCTCGGCGAACGTGCGCGAGACCGTGCCCATGCCGCCCTCGGCGATCATCCAGGTGCCGCCGGAGCCGGGCAGCCGGCACATGTTGTGCACGAGGAAGTTGTGGCCGGTGCCGGGGTCGTCCGGGCCGGCGTTGAGCCCGGACAGCCCGTCGGTGACGGCGTACATGCTGACCAGCAGCTCGGAGCGGAACTCGAACCGGGCCAGGTAGTCGGCCACCGAGCCCTGGACGAGGTCGACGAAGACCTGCCGCAACGCCGGACGGACGTACCGCTCGGCGGTCTCCTGGACGGTCAGCGGCTCGGCCAGCCAGGCCGGGGCGAGATCCTCGCGCAGCGCGGCCAGCTCGGCCTGCATGGCGTCGTCGGCGGCCACGTCGGCGGGGGAGAAGAACTCGGCGAGCTGTGCCCGGGTCGCGGTGGTGTCGCTGCCGAAGAGCAGGTACGGCGAGCCGAGGCCGCCCGGCGTGGGCAGGAAGTAGTGCGGGTCGCGGCGCAGCACCGGGATCCGTACGTCGAGGGTGGCGAGCAGCTCCGGCGGCATCAGCCCGAGCAGGTACGAGCCGGTGGAGTGGCGCAGCCCCGGCACCTTCGGGAACGGGTTCTCGGTGCGGGTCGCGCCGCCGAGCACGTCGGCGGCCTCCAGGACGAGGACGTCCAGGCCGGCACGCGCCAGCAGGACCGCGGAGACCAGGCCGTTGTGCCCGGCACCGACGATCACGACGTCGGCGCGGGCCGGAATCTCACCACTCATGCCGCCGCAGCCTAGTCCACCCACCCACCCTCGTGGTGATCAAGAGGTTTGCGTCATCACACGCCGTCCGGTTGACGCAAACCTCTTGATCAAGAGTGCGGAGCGGGGAGGTGGAGGGTGAAGGTGGAGCCTCGGGTGGGTTTGCTGGTTGCCGTCACCGTGCCCTGGTGGGCCTCGGCGAGCTTGCGGACGATCGCCAGGCCCAGGCCGCTGCCACCGGTCTGCCGACTGCGGGACTTCTCCGCCCGCCAGAAGCGGTCGAACACCCGGGGCAGGTCCGTGGCGCTGATGCCGCTGCCCGTGTCGGCGACGGCGATGGTCACCTCGCCGTCCGCCGTCCGGGCGTCGATCGTCACGCTGCCGCCCGCGGGGGTGTGGCGTACCGCGTTGGCGACCAGGTTGCCGACGGCCTGGCGCAGCCGTACCGGGTCGGCGTACACCTGCGGGTCGGCGTCGACCCGCAGGGCGAGCGTGACACCGGCACGGTCGGCCTGGACGCGGTGCGCCTCCGCCACCTGGGGGAGCAGGTCGGCGAGGTAGACCTGTTCGGGGTGCAGCCGCAGGGCACCGGCGTCCGCCTGGGCGAGGTCCTGCAGGTCGGCGATCACGTGTTGGAGCAGCGTCGCCTCCTCCAGCAGCGAGGACACCAACCTCTGGTCCAGGACGGCGACGCCGTCCTCGGCGGCCTCCAACCAGCCCCGGATGTTGGTGACCGGGGTACGCATCTCGTGGGCGATGTCGCTGACCATCGCCCGGCGTAGCTGTTCCAGGCGTTCGCGCCGCTCGGACATGTCGTTGAACGCCTCGGCCAGCCGGGCGATCTCGTCCCGGCCGGTGACCCGGACGCGGGCGGATCCGTCGCCGTCGCGCATCCGTTGCGCCGCCCCGGTCAGCGCGTGCAGCGGCCGGGTCAGCCGGATGCCGGCGAGCACGGTGACCCCGACGCTGACCAGCAGGACGAGGCCGGCGACCGCCGCGATGCGGATCTGGTTGGCCCGGGACAGGTCGAAGGTCGTGGTGGGGTGACCAGCAGGATCGCTGACGAACAGGGTCGCCGCCGGGGCGACGTAGGCAAGGAGCTGTTCCCGCCGGCTGGTGCCCACGCAGGCGTTGGCCGCGCGGCTGTGATCCTGGGCGGCCGCGGTGAGGTCCGGCTCGGTGTACCGTTCGGGGCGGGGCCTCGTCGTCCAGGTCCAGTCCAGGGCGACGTTCACGGGCGTCAGTTTGCGCCGGGCCAGGCAGGTGTTCACCAGCGCGTTCAGCTGTGCCAGCGCCTTGCGTTCGGTGGCTGTCGGGGCTGCCAGCTCCTCGCGTGCCAGGTCGCAGCGCGCTGAGTCGCTGTCGTTGAGGTCGGTGCCGGGGGTGTTGAGCCGGGGCCGGCCGGTGGGCCCCAGCTCGACGACAACCGCGATCCTGATCCGTACCCGCAGGCACAGGGCGGCCTGGTCCGCCCTGTCGCGCAGCGTCCGGCGCTCGTCGGGTGGGAGCAGGTACGGGCCGGAGGCGCGGGGGTCGATACGCGCGGCGTCGACGGCCGTGCCGGATCCCAGGACCAGGGCGGTGTCGACGGCGAGCGCGTCGACGGTCGCGGACGGCTTCGACGGCAGCGGACCCGCCTCGGGTGCCGAGTCGGCCACCGGCGTGCCGGATTCGGTGGTCAGGGTGATGCGCCGGCCGACCTGCGCGGCGAGCGGTCGCAGGGTCGCGTCGACGCCGTCCCAGGTGGGGTGGGTCGCCGCGTAGCCGACCAGCGTGTCGTAGATGCGGGCGTCGTCGGCGAGCGCCTGCCCCTGTTCCTGCCGGATCGCCCCGGTCGTGGTCCGTACCGCCAGCCAGGCGGTCGCCGCGATCGAGCCGACGGCGATGAGGACGGCCAGCACCAGCAGCCGGAGCAGCAGGCTGCGGTGCAGCGGCACCTCACGCCGCATGGGAGCTCTCCTCGGTGAGCTTGTAGCCGACGCCGTACACCGTCACCAGTCGGGTCGGCTTGCGCGGGTTCGCCTCGATCTTGCGGCGCAGGTTCATGACGTGGACGTCGACGGTCCGGCCGGTGATGTACCGGTCGAACCCGTGCAGGTAGCCGAGAAGCTGGTCGCGGGTGAAGGCCCGTCCGGGTTGGGCGGCCATCGCCTGCAGCAGCTGGAACTCGCCCGGTGTGCAGTCGACGGGTCGTCCGTCGGCGCGTACCTCGTGGCGGACCGGGTCGACGTGCAGGGCGCCGACGCGCAGCACCGGATCGGCCAGCCGCGCCGTCCGCTGTCCCCGCCGCAGCAGTGTCCGCACCCGGGCCACCAGTTCGCGAGGGCTGTACGGCTTCGTCATGTAGTCGTCGGCGCCCAGGTCCAGGCCGAGCAGCAGGTCGTCCTCGGTCGACCGGGCGGTCAGCATGAGCACCGGCAGGTCGGACTCGCGGCGCAGGATGCGGCAGACGTCCAGGCCGTCGACCTTCGGCATCATCACGTCGAGGATCAGCAGATCCGGTGAACGTTGGCGGATCTGCTCCAGGGCGGCCCGCCCGTCGCCGACGACGACCACGGTGTGCCCCTCGCGTTCCAGGTAGCGGCGGGCCAACTCGGCCTGCTTCTCGTCGTCCTCGGCCACCAGCACCCGCGCACCCACGGCAGCGACTGTACGTTGCCGAGCCGCCCGCTGGCGGTGCCGCTGAGCTGGGGCTACCGGATGAGCACCAATCTCTGACAGGTCTCTGACAAGTGCTCGTGATGCTGCTCGGCATGACGAAGGCACCACAACGACTCGGGCTCGTCGTGCTCACCCTGCTCGCCGCCGTCCTCAGCGGCTGTGGCGGTGCGACATCCGACGCCGACGCCGACGCCGACGCCGGCAGCACGGCCGATGTCGCCTCCCTCGCCACGGCATCCGTCGCGCCGAGCGCGTCCGCCTCCGGTGCGGCCGCGACCGGCCGCCCCCAGTTGCGTCTGGACATGACCGACGACGAGACGAACCGGCTCTGGAACACCTACAACATCTGCCTGCGGGACAACGGGGTGAAGGAGAACAAGGTCCGCATGGAGGCAGCGGCCGCCGAGGGGCGCAACGTGATCTCCCTGGACCAGAGCGGCGAGCCGAAGGCGGCGTACGTGGCGTGCGCCAACAAGCTGCCGCTCCAGCCACCGGAGCTGGACGAGGAGAGGAACCCGAACTACGTGAGCCAGTGGAACGACTACGTGCAGTGTCTGCGCGGCCGCGGCATGAAGATCCACGCGTTACCGGACGGCTCCGGCTGGACGTACGACGACGGAGTTGCCGACCCGACGGGCGGCCTTGACGCTCCGGCGATGGAAAAGGCCGAGAAGGAGTGCACGATGGAGGCGTTCGGTGGCAAGTAGGCCGAGCCGACGGACGGCGATCGTGGTGGCGCTCGTGACCGTGGTGGTCGCCGTCGGCGCGGGTGTCGGCGTGCTGGCCCTGCGGCGTGATGGCGCCGACGACACGGCGAGCGCCCCGCCGCCGGTGACGACGACGAAGGTGACCCGCACCGACCTGTCGGACAGCCGGTCCCTGGACGGGACGCTCGGCTTCGGCCCGGAGCGGGTGGTCAAGGGGATGGGCGAGGGGATCGTCACCCGGCTGCCGAAGGTGGGCGACACGGTGGCCCGGGGCAAGCCGCTGTACTGGGTCAACGACCGTCCGGTGCCGGTGCTGTTCGGCGACACCCCGCTCTTTCGTACCCTCGACAAGCCCGGCCTGGTGGGCAGCGACGTGCGGATCGTGTGGGACAACCTGAAGGCGCTCGGGTACGCCACCGGTACGCAGCCGACTCGGGCCAAGGACGGCACGAAGATCGACCCGGGTCGGGCTCTGCTCACCGACGCGCTCGTGGCCGCTATCAAGAAGTGGCAGCAGGCGCTCGACCTGGAACCCACCGGCCGGATCGAGGTCGGGCGGGCCGTGGTGCTGTCCGGGCCGGTCCGGGTCAGCGCGGTGAAGGCCCTGCCCGGTGACCCGGTCGCCGGTGAGCTGGTTGCCGTCACCGAGAAGACCAAGCTGGTGACCGTCGCGGTGGAGGCGACCGAGGTCGCCACCATCCGGGTGGGCGCCGCCGTGGCGGTCACCCTGCCGGACAGCTCCGAGATCCCCGGCCGGGTAGCCTCGATCTCGCACACCGTCCAGGGTGGCGGCCCGGACGCGGGAGCCGGCCAGGACGGTCCACCCAAGGTGGACGTCCTCGTCACACCGGTCAAGGCGGCGGACGTGGCGAAGCTGGACGCGGCGTCGGTCCAGGTCACGTTCACCACGAGCACCCGCAAGAACGTGCTGACCGTGCCGGTCGGCGCGCTGGTGGCGCTCCGCGAGGGTGGTCACGCCCTCCAACTGCCCGACGGCGGGTTGCTGGCCGTGGAGACCGGGATGTTCTCCCGCGGTCTCGTCGAGGTCAGCGGTGCCGGCGTCACCGAGGGCCTCCAGGTGGTGACGGCCGCGTGAGCACCGCGATCCCCACCCGCGCCGGGGACGCGCCGACCGAGGTCATCCCGGTGTACGCGGAACCGGTCCTCAGCCTCGACCGGGTGAGCCGGACGTACCCGGGCGGTGTCACCGCGCTGGACGACGTCTCGCTGACCGTCCGCGCCGGTGAACTGCTCGCCATCGTCGGACCGTCCGGTTCCGGCAAGTCGACCCTGCTCAACATCATGGGCACCCTCGACCTGCCCACCAGCGGGCACGTACGCGTCGCCGGGCAGGAGGTCACCGCCCTGTCCGACCGCCGGCTCTCCGCGCTGCGCGGCCGGTGGCTCGGCTTCGTGTTCCAGCAGTTCCACCTCGTCGGAGGGCTCGACGCCGCCGAGAACGTCGCCACCGGGCTGCTCTACGCCGGCGTACCCCGTCGTCGCCGGCGCCGTACGGCGATCGACGCGTTGGCGCGGGTCGGGCTGGCGCACCGGGTCGACCACCTGCCGCACCAACTCTCCGGTGGGGAGCGGCAGCGGGTGGCGATAGCGCGGGCGCTGGTCAACGACCCGGCGCTGGTGCTGGCCGACGAGCCGACCGGCGCCCTGGACACCGCCAACGGGGAGGCGGTGCTGGCTCTGCTGCTGGCGTTGCACGCGGAGGGCACCACCATCGCCGTCATCACCCACGATCGGGACCTCGCCGCCCGTACGCCCCGACAGGTGGACATCCGCGACGGGCGGATCGTCGCCGACACCGTTGACAGGAGCCGCGGATGAGCACGCCGACGTCGACAGCGAACCCTCGGCCACCCCGGCTCGCCCCGACCGACGTACTCCGGCTCGGTCTGCTCGGGCTCACCACCCGGCGGATGCGGGCGGTCCTCTCCGCCCTGGGCATCTCCATCGGCATCGCCACGATGATCGTGGTGGTGGGCATCCCGGCGTCCAGTCAGCGTGACCTGATGAATCAGCTCTCCGCCCTCGGCACGAATCTGCTGCGCGCCGAGCCGGTGCCGGATCGGGATCCGCCAGTGCTGCTGCCCGAGGAATCCGTTGCGATGGTGGACCGGATCGGGCCGGTCGAGACGGTGAGCGCCGTCGCGAACACGCACGTCGCGGTCCGCCGCAACGACCTGGTGGACAGGTACGACACGGCGGGGCTCGCCACGCTGGCCACGCGGCCGGACCTGCTGGACACGGTCAACGGCCGGGTTCGCACCGGCCGTTTCCTCGACGACGGCACGGCGAAGCTGCCGACCGCCGTCCTCGGTTACGTGGCCGCGAGCCGTCTCGGGTTCAGCACCGTGGACCCGGCCCAGCCGCCCCAGGTGCGCATCGCCGAGCGCTGGTTCACCGTGATCGGCGTACTGGAGCCGTTGCCCATCGCACCGGACCTCGACCGGTCGGTGCTGGTCGGTTGGGACGCCGCCCGGGACCTGCTCGGCTTCGACGGTCACCCCACGGTGGTGTACGTGCGGGCCCGCGAGGACGCGTTGGAGAACGTCCGCGCGGTGCTGCCGGCCACGCTCAACCCGCAGCTGCCCGGCCTGGTCCAGGTCAGTCGCCCCTCCGACGCGCTCGCCGCGAAACGGGCCACCGAGAGCACGTTCTCCGCGCTGTTTCTCGGGTTGGCGGCGGTGGCGCTGCTGGTGGGTGGGATCGGGGTGGCCAACACGATGGTCATCTCGGTGCTGGAGCGCCGTCGGGAGATCGGCCTGCGTCGGGCGCTCGGCGCGAACCGTGGCCAGATCCGGGTGCAGTTCCTCACCGAGTCGGTGCTGCTGTCCGTGCTCGGTGGTGCGGCCGGTGCGCTGCTCGGGCTGCTCGCGACGACCGGCTACGCCAGTTATCAGGGCTGGCCCCCGACCATCCCGGTGACCTCGGTGGTCGGCGGGATCGGCGGCGCCCTGCTGGTGGGCATGGCCGCCGGGGTGTACCCGTCGATCCGCGCGGCCCGCCTGACCCCCACCGAAGCCCTCGCCACCCCCTGATCATCCCGGGGAGCGGTGTGCGCGCCAGCGGGAGAGGGCCAGGGTCGCGGAGTAGCCCGCGAGGACGATCACGTGGAACAGGTACAGCCACAGGAGGACGGCCACACCGGCGCCGATGTCGTCGAAGCCGCCGAAGGGCACCCCCAAATCCAGGGGGAACGAGGCGAAGAGCACGAATCCGTGCAGGAAGCCGGAGAGGTTCGCGGCCGTGAACGACCCGATCCCGAGGGTGGAGAGCCAGTCCGGCGATGCCGGCCCGACCACCCGGAACACCCACACCAGCACCGGAGTGAGCACCAGCCAGACCGCCAGGAACGACAGCACCACCCCGAGCACGCCGACCCAGCCGCCCTGCCGCACGAGGCGGGTGGTGAGCGGCAGCGCCAGCAGGATCGACAGTAGTAACGCGGGAGCCGGCGCGAGCAGCGGCAGCAGCAGCAGCCGCCCTCGCCAGCCCACCAGGTGCTCGTCGGTGCGGGGTGCCGCCACCGAGACGAACGCCCGGCGCAGGCCCTCGCCGTACAGCGACGCGGGCAGGACCGAGGCCAGGGCCAGCAGCGGGGTCAGCTCCACCCCGGCGTCGACCAGTGCCTCCACCGCCCGGGGCGCGCCGATCGCGGTGGGCAGCGCCTCCACGGCGTACGAGGTGAGCCGGCGTACCCGCTCGGCCCCGGCGATCAGCGAGGTGAGCCAGATGGCCAGCAGGGCGACCGGCACCACCGCGATCGCCCCGTAGAAGGTGATCGCGGCGGCGTGCAGCGACAGGTCTCGTCCGCGCACCGGGCGGAACGCGGCGCTGGTGATCCGCTTCGCCCGCTGCCATCCGCTGCCCATCGTGGTCCCTTTCCCCGTCGCCGTGTCCGTCACTCCTTAAGATCGCCGGTCATGACTGGTCTCACCACCGAACGCCTGATCCTGCGTGATTGGACCGCCGACCCGGCCGATCTGACCCGGATCTACGACATCTACTCCCGCCCGGAGGTCACCCGCTGGTTGGGAGTTCCCGGCCTGCCGATGACCGACTCGAGCCAGGCCGCCGAGCGGCTGCGCGTGTGGCAGGAGCGGCACGCCGCCGACCACGGCCGGTACGGCACCTGGGCGATCGAGGTACGCGACACCGGCCGGGTGGTAGGCACGGCGCTGCTCAAGCCGCTGCCGGGTCGCGATGAGAAACGGCGTACCGAGGACATCGAGGTGGGTTGGCACCTGCACCCGGACTCGTGGGGTCACGGGTACGCCACCGAGGCGGCGCGGACGCTCGTCGCACGGGAGTTCGCCGCCGGCACCCCGGAGATCTACGCGGTCGTCTCGCCCGGCAACGACGCGTCGATGGCGGTGTGCCGGCGACTCGGCATGGCCCACGTGGGCCGGCGCAGCGACTGGTACGGCGGCGAGGAGCTGGAGACGTTCGTCCTGGCGGCGCGGTCCGGAGCCCCGGACTCCGTAGAGCCGTATACCTCAAAGTCATAAATATGACTCTGAGGTATAGCGCTCGCGTAAGTGGCCGCCCCGAGTTGTCGTTCGGTCATTCACGATGGTCGTTTCACCACTGGCCTGGCGCAATCTTTCGGAGCAGAATGCGGACCAAGGGACGAGGTGTCTTACGCGACGACAGTCAGGGACGGACCGTGCGGCGCGGTCTACCTTGACAAGACCCACGAGATTGCGATCTACGAAGACGCCTGGCGCTCCCTCGGCGAGCGGGCGCTGAGCTCGGCCGTACGCAGCGATTGGCAGGAGCACCGGCTTATCGATCAGGACCAGTGCGGCTGACGTTCGAGGCTGAGACAGCCGTAGCGCAACAACGGGCCCGAGTGAAGAGCTGCTCAAGCCCGTTGTTGCGCGTTGGCGCGACGCGGTGGCTCAGCCGAAGGACTTGACCCCACGCCAGTCGTCGCCCAGGACGACCTTCACCGGACCACCCGTGTTCGTGGTGGACGGGTGGTAGATCCGCATCATGCCGTCCGTGCCGGAGCGGGTCCAGAAATCAGGAACCCGGTCCCCATTCACGTCCGGGATGCTGATCATCGCGCTGATGTTGGCCTCCGACCATCCCGTGCCGTACGAGACGTCGCCGCTGCGGGAGGCGGCGGCCGACTTGAGCGAATCCAGGTTCACGCTGCCCGAGGTCGAGCCGGGCTTGCCGTGCCGGACGTACATGTTGCCGTTGTCCAGGTTCCGCCAGAGCATGTCCGGCGTGCCGTCGAGGTCGATGTCGGCCACGTTGACGACCTCCCGTCGGGCCCAGGCGGTGCCCTCCATCAGGGTCGCCTCCTGGAAGCTCGCGCCCGTGTAGCCGCTCAGCGTCCAGAAGGCGGTCCCCGCTCGCAGAATCAGGTCCGGGAGCTTGTCGCCGGTGATGTCGCCGACCGCCTTGATCTGGGTCCAGGTGTCCGGAGCGGGTATGGGGGTTCCGCCGACTCCGGTGGCCGGTAGGAGGACCCGCAGCCGGCGGTCGACGTCGAAGGTGCCGTACCCGTCACCGGGGTAGAGCCAGAAGCCGCCGTCCGGGGTGCGGGCGAACATGTCGGTCGTGCCGTCGCCCGGGTAGGTGTCGGAGTGCTTGGTGACCAGGGCAGCCTTGCCGGTGCCCGGGTCGAACCAGTGACCGGTCGGGTTCAGCTTGTCTCCGGCGTACGAGCCGACGAGCCACGCGTACAGTTCGCCACCCGTGTCGCCGGCATAGTTGCGCAGGTTGCCCGAGGAGTCCACCAGGAGCAGGTCGGGTATCCCGTCGCCGCCGGTGTCACCAGGGCCGTCAGCGGTCGAGCGGGGCGGCAGGTAGAAGGTGTAGTCGGTGCGGGCGCTGCGGTTGCCGACCGCGTCGTACGCGTAAACGTGCAGGGTGGTGGGACCGGCGTGCCGGGGTGCCAGGTTGGGCACGGTGGCGGTGCCGGCGGTGGCCGGCACGCTCACCGTGCCGATGCTCTCGAACGAGTAGGTGAAGCTCGTGGCGCCGGAGGCGGCGAACGTGATGGGGCCGGTCTCGCCGAACGTGACCGTCGCCCACGTCGCGCCGTCGGGGGTGGCCTCCTTGAAGACGTCGCTGGTGACGTCCGGTGCTGGGGGTGCCGACGCGTCGATGGTGAGGCGGCAGGGCTCGCTGCCGGGTGGGAAGAACGACGACGAGGCGCCCGCCGCGTCTTCGGCGCTCACCTCCCACGAGTAGACCGCCTTGTCCTCCAGGTTGCCGGCGGGGATCGTCAGCGTCGCCTTGCCGGCGCTCGTGGTGGTGACGACGGTGCCCGCCGGAACGGCCGTGCCGTTCTTCCAGAAGCGGAAGCGCAGGCTCTTGAGGTTGCCGTCGGCGTCGGAGGAGGACGCGGACAGGACGATGTTGGTCTTCGCCACCATCACGCCTCCGCCGGTGCCGGGCACACAGGCGCCACCGGGTGAGGTGGTGCCGCCCGTCGGCTCGTTGGGCGGCCGGTTGTAGGTGACGCTCAGCTCCGCGGAGGTGACCTTGAACTTGCGCCAGGTGAAGGTGTCGGACTCGCTGCTGGCGCGCATGCCGAAAGTCAGGTTCGACCAGCCACCGTTGGCGGCGTCCTGGGCGCCCTTCTTTACGTCGAAGCTCACGTAGTCGTCGGTGCAGTTGCTGCCGTAGCCGTAGGCGAAGGAACGCCTCGACTGTTCCTCCTTCCAGGCCGGCTGCTTGTTCCAGGTCGAGCCGCTGGAGATGGAACCGGTGAGCCAGAGCTGCATCTCCCTGGCGCTGCAGCTCCACGAGTGGTTGTTCAGCACCTTGAAGCTCGCCGAGGTGACCGTCGCACCCTTCATCCCGGCGTCGTAGCCCATCCGCCAGAAGGAGCGGGTTCGCAGCGGCGAGTCCTCCTCGTAGCCCACTCGGGCGTCAGTGGTTCCGGAGTTGTAGTTGGTGCCGTTGTAGGTGTTGCCGTTGGGATATTGCGAGTAGACGGTGGCCCACGCCAGCTTGCCGCTGATCAGGGTCGGGTCCAGGAAGATGGGGAAGAGCACGTCCGCGCCGGTGAGCAGCCCGGTGGCGGCGGCGTCGAGGTGCAGTCGTACGTTGCCGGTGCCGTCACCGTCGAGTCGGGTGGGGATCTGGGCCTGGCGGGCGCCGGGCTCGCTGCCGACGAGGCCGGACAGCGCCAGCACGTCGGAGGGCGTGGCGACGGCGGTGCGGGGTCCGGCCTCCGGAGCCTCGGGATCCCGTCCGGCGGAGTCCCACGCGAAGGGGCTGGGGATCGAGCTGACCTCCTCGCCGCTGACCTTGTCCAGGGCGAGGACGCCGCCGGTCGTCGCGTCCCGACGGAAGACCACTGTGTCGGAGCGCAGGCCGTAGGTGAGGGAGCGGACGGCCTGGATCGTGGCGGCCTCACGATTCTTGACGATCAGCAGCTGGCCGAAGCCGCCGTCGTCGCGTGCGACCATGAGCAGGTCCACGCCGGGGTGGACCTCGGGGTAGAGGGCGCGCGGGCCGTCCAGCACCGGCTTCGGCAGGCGACCGGGCCAGGTGTACGCGATGGTGTGACCCTCGACGTCCATTTCGGTCAGGATGCTCGCGGTGCCCTCGGACTGACCGGGGGCGCTGCCGCCGGAGAACCGCACGGGCGTGGCGGCGTTGACCGGACGGATGTCCAGCCCGCCGGTGGCGCTTCCGGCGCGGGTCAGCGTGTTGTCGACCGCCGCCCACTGTCCGGCGGTGTTCTTCGCCCGCTGCGGTACGGCGTGGATCGTCGTGCGCAGCTGCCCGCTCGGCATCGCCCAGGTGAGTGAGGTGGCGGTGGTGGCCGTGTCCACCAGCACGTCTTTGCCGATCTTCAGGGCGTCGGCCATGGCCGACGCCTCGTTGCGGGGTGCGGCCGGCACCGGCGCGAGGGCGGCGCGGCGCGGCTGGTCGCTCCGCGACAGCGGCAGCAGAGTCGCGACCAGTGCGGCCAGCAGGACGCCCAGGGTGAGAGTCAGCCTGGTGCGCGTACGCACGAACGGGCTGAGCAGGCGAGGCACGGTCACGGCGCTTCTACTCCCGTGGGGGGCCGGCGACAAGGGAAGGCACAGCAAGCGGCCCCGTCGGCGGGCCGAGGGGCAAATGCGAGCACACGATCGCATGACGTGAGCCGTTCTCGTCCATCCCGGCAACGTTATAAATCTGTTATATATCGCGCCGGCGTCGCCGAACGTGCGGGCGGAATTCGATCTTGTGTACGTTTTGGTAGCGCGGAACCGCCATGTATAGACAAATCTGTCCACTGTGTCCGGTTGTTGCCATGCGCAGCTAACTGATCACCAATCGTCGAGTGACCCAGATCACCTGATGCCACTTCGGTGACGGACATCTGGCCTTGAGTAGGGACCGCGACTACCGCAGAGTGCTCACGCACGTGCCGACAGTGGCACGTGCTTTTCGCGGTTGTCCGCGCCTTCTCGTTCGTTTTGCGCCTGGGTGGAGTCGACACGTATGCGTGGTATCGGGTTGCTGTCCCGGCGGTGGCATGGCCGACGGACCTCGACGGAGGCGGTCCGCCCTCGTTGGCGGCGTCGTGCACACACCACCTTGGTGCTGTTCCTGTCCACGACACTCGTCGCGACCTCCGTGCCCGCCGCAGCGTGGGCGGTGCCCGGACCCGGCATGAGCCGCGAGGACACCCAGGTCCAGTTGCCGGACGTCCCGGAGAGCAAGCAGGTCGCTCAGAACGGGGAAGCCGACACTGACTTGCTGACCGCCGATCAGGTGCCGGTGGTCCCGTACGTGCCGGGGTCCGTCGAGCCGTGGCAGCAGGACAGCGGCGCCGTGGACCTGACCGGCGTCGTCGCTGGCGAGACCAAGAAGGTCGACGATCTGCCGGTCTCCCTCGGCGTACCGGACGGTGGCGACCCGGCCGCCCTCGCCGGGACCTGGACCGTCGACCTCGCTGCCCCCGAGGCGTCCCAGGCGGCCAGCGTGTCTGGCCTGATCATGAAGATCACGCCGCCGGCCACCGCCGACCCGGCCGCCGAGGTCGCGCTCCACGTCACCTACACGGACTTCGCCGATCTCTACGGTCCGCTGGCCGCCGACCGCTTCGGCGTCATGCTGCTGCCCAACTGCGTCTTCGACGCCCCCGACGCCGGCGACTGCGCCACCGACGGCGGCAGTGGGACGATGTCCGGTGCGGCGAGTGCCCAGGTGGTGCCCAGCGAGGTGAAGCTGTTGCCGGCCACCAAGGCATCGGCCCGCGGCACGGCCACCGCCAACGAGCCGACGCAGCGGGTCGTCACCGGCAAGGTGCCCGTGGGCTCGTTGCTCGGCGCACAGAACGCGACCGGTGGGCCCGGCGCCCGCACGGCCGCGGCGGAAGGCTCGAGTGTCGTCGGCGTGCTGGACACCGGAGCGTCGGCGGCCGGCGACTTCACCGCCACTCCGCTGCTCTCCTCGGGCTCCTGGGCGGCGGGTTCGTCGTCCGGCGCCTTCACCTACTCGTACCAGGTGCAGACCCCCGAGACGGCCGCCGGCCTGATGCCGAAGGTCGCCCTGTCGTACTCCTCGCAGTCGGTGGACGGCCGCACCTCGGCCACCAACAACCAGGCGTCCTGGATCGGTGACGGCTGGGACTACAGCGCGGGGGCGATCACCCGCAGCTACGCCAGCTGCCGGGAGGACTCGAAGAAGCCGGGTGCGAACAACTCCACGCACCGCACCGCCGACCTGTGCTGGGGCTCGAAGAACGCCACCCTGTCGCTTGCCGGCATGACCACCGAACTGGTCTGGGACGAGGGCAAGAAGGCATGGTTCACCGCCAACGGCGACGGCTCCAAGGTCCAGCTGGTGCAGGACACCAGCCTGGCGAACGGCGACGCCGACGGCGAATACTGGATCGTCACCACCCGGGACGGCACCCGCTACCACTTCGGCCGCAACCGCCTGCCCGGCTGGTCCGACCGGGGCAGCGCCGCCGACGACCCGGTCACCAACTCGGTGCTCACCGTGCCCGTCTACAGCAACCACTCGGACGAGCCCTGCTACAAGGCGGGCAACTGGGCCGGCTCCGTCTGCACCGAGGCGTGGCGGTGGTCCCTCGACTACGTCGAGGACATCCACGGCAACGCCATGAGCCTGTGGTGGGAACGCGAGACGAACCACTACGCCCGCAACTTCAACTTCAAGGACCCGGTCAGCTACGACCGTGGCGGCTACCTCGCCCGGATCGACTACGGGCAGCGCGCCAACACCATCTTCTCCGAGGAGCCCCTGGCGCGGATCTCCTTCAGCGTCGCGGAGCGCTGCTTCGCCGAGGGATCCCTCACCTGCACCGACGGCAACTTCGCCAGCACCAACCCCGACAAGTACCGAATCTGGTACGACACCCCGGCCGACCTGCGATGCGTCGGCGGCCAGAAGTGTTGGAACGCCTCGCCGTCCTTCTTCACCCGCAAGCGCCTCGACACGATCACCACGTCGGCGCAGCGGACGTCGGCGAAGTCGCTTCAGCTCGTGGACGAGTACCAGCTCAAGCAGTCGTTCCCGATCCTCAAGACCGGCCCGAACACCGCCCTGTGGCTGGAGTCGATCACCCGTACCGGCCACGGCAGGAACGACGACAAGATCGCGCTCAACGCGGTGCGTTTCGAGTCCAACACCGAGGACATGCCGAACCGCGTCAAGCGGGACAGCCGGCCCGGCTTCTCCCGGCTGCGGATCGCCCGGGTCATCAACGAGTACGGCGGCGAGACCGTCATCAACTACAAGGCGCCGGTGGACGACTGCAAGGAGGGCACCGGGCTACCCGGCAAGAGCGACACCGCCGCGCTGAAGGCCAACGACCGACTGTGCTACCCCGCCTTCTGGCATCCGGACCCGGCCGCCGAGGAGATCGACTGGTTCCAGAAGTACGTCGTCGACAGCGTCGAGGAACTTCCCAACCTGGATGGCGCGTACACCACCATCACCAGGTACGCGTACGGCAAGCCGGCCTGGCGGCTCGCCGAGCAGGAGTTCACCAAGAAGTCCACCCGCACGTACTCCCAGTTCGCCGGCGTCGACCAGGTCACCGTCCTCACTGGTGCCGACGATCCCGACATCGGCAGCAAGCGGACCAAGTCCGTCACCCGCTACTTCCGGGGCATGGGCGACAACGTCTCCGTGAAGGACGCCGCCGAGGTCGAGATCGCCAAGGACCGGGAGGCGTTCGCCGGCCGGGTCGCCGAGGAACTGACGTACGCGAACGCCGACGACGCCGACGGCAACTGGCTCACCCGCAGCGTGACGTACCCCGAGGCGCAGGAACTCGCGTCGCGCTCACGCGACGACGGCCTGAGCCCGCTGAAGGCGTGGCGGGTCACCGAGCCCCGGCAGACCTCGTACACCAGGTCCTCCGGCACCGGCGACGACGCCCGCACTCTGCGCAAGGTCGAGACGACGACGAAGTTCGATGACGCCCTCGGCCTGCCGGAACGCATTGAGTCCCTCGGTGACACCGGCAAGGACGGCGACGAGTCCTGCACCCGGATCGACTACCTGCACCGCGACGACAAGAACCTCATCGGGTTGACCAAGCAGATCCTCACCAGCCCGACGACCTGCGCCGCCGCCAACTTCGACGACCTCAAGACGCTGAGCTCCGCGGGCCGGGTCGCCTACGACGGGCAGGCGTACGACGTCGCCCTTGGCGCCTCGACCCGTGGCCTGGCGAGCCAGACCTGGTCGTTGAAGGGCGACGGCTCCGGCTTCCAGTCCGACGGCACCACCGGCTTCGACGCCATCGGTCGCGTCGTCAGCAGCACCGACCCGGACGGCAAGACCTCCAGGATCACCTACACCCCGGCCACCGGTCAGGCCACCAGCGTCACCGAGGAGAACTCGCTGGGGCACAAGCAGGTCCGGGAGCTGGACCCGGGCCGCGCGGTCACCGTCAAGACCACCGACCTCAACGACCGGGTCAGCGAGGCGAAGTACGACGCGCTGGGCCGCCTCGTCGAGGCTTGGGGCCCGGGGCGTACCCCGTCGTCCACGGCCGTCCCGGACTTCCGGGCCCAGTACACGGTTTCCGCCGGGAAACCGCCGTACGTCACCACCTTCAGCCGGGGGCACGAGAACCGGATCCAGACGTCCGTCACTATCTACGACGGCCTGGGCCGCGAACGGCAGAGCCAGGAGGAGGCCACCGGCAGCGGCCGGCTGATCACCGACACGGAGTACAACAGCTCCGGCGAGGTATGGCGGACCAACAACGCCTACCTGGCCAACGGATCGCCCAGCGGCCAGCTGTTCATGCCGTTCGTGGACCCGGCCAACCCGGCACCCGTACCCAACGCCACCCTCTACACCTACGACGGCCTCGGCCGCGTCACCCAGGAACTGCCCGTACTGGCCGGCAGCGAGCAGTCGGGGCGTGCCACCAGCTACGCGTACGGCGCCGACCACTCCACGGTGATCAACCCGGCGGGTGCGACCTCCTACCGGCTGTTCACCGACGCCCTGGGCCGCACGACCCGGGTCGACACCTTCACCAACACCGCCCGCACCGAGTTCACCACGATGCGGTACGAGCACGACGCGCGCGGCCAGATGGTGAAGGCCACCCACTCCGCCGACCCGACCCGCCCGTGGACCTGGACC
Source organism: Micromonospora sp. ALFpr18c (assembly GCF_008868155.1). Lineage (GTDB taxonomy): Bacteria > Actinomycetota > Actinomycetes > Mycobacteriales > Micromonosporaceae > Micromonospora. The sequence goes on along the minus strand of NZ_WBKR01000098.1, from coordinate 5,389 downwards.
TACGACCAGCGCGGCCGGCTGGAGACCGCCACCGACCCGGACTCCGGCACCACCCGGATGACGTACGACCACCGGGACCGGCAGCTGACCTCCACCAACGCCCGCAACGTCACCGTCTGGAACGGCTACGACCAATTGTCCCGCCCGACGCAGCAGCGCCTCGGCGGCAGCACCGGGACACTCCTGGGCGAGTTCACCTACGACACCGTCGCCGGTGGCAAGGGCCTGCCGGCCAGCGCCACCCGGTACACCGACGGCCTGTCGTACACCCAGACGGTCGGCGGCTACAGCGACGACTACCAGCCCACGTCGACGACCCTCACGCTGCCGCAGGCCATCGCCGACACGTGGGGCCTGCGGACCTCCTACACCTACGAATACAGCTACACCGACACCGGTCTGCCCGAGTCGACCACGCTGCCCGCCGTCGGCAGCCTGCCGTCGGAGAAGCTCCTCGTCCGCTACACCAAGGGCGGCCTGCCCCTGTCGGTGTCCGGTAAGGACTGGTATGGCGCGGAGACCGTCTACTCGCCGTACGGGCAGGTGCTGCGGTCCACCCTCGGCGCCCAGCCGTACCGGGTGTGGACGATGGCCTCGTACGACGACGCCAGCGGTGCCCTGAACAGCCAGCAGGTCTACCGCGAGCAGACCGGTGACAAGAGCGTCGTCGGCGGAAACCTCGTCTCGAACCGCTCCTACGCCTACGACGACGCGGGCAACGTCCTCGCGATCCGTGAGCAGGCGACCGGCATCGAGGAGCGGCAGTGCTTCCAGTACGCGCTCGGCCGGGTGAAGACGGCCTGGACCGCGAAGAACCAGGCGCAGTGCTCGCCGGGCCCGGTCAACGCGGACGGCTCCGTCAACGTGGCGGCCGGCCCGGACAAGTCCGGCTACTGGCAGGAGTACGAGTACGACCTGCTCGGTAACCGCACCAAGCTGGTGGAGAAGGACCTGACCGGCGCGACCGCCAAGGACGCCACCAGCACGTACACCTACGGCAAGGCCGACGGCAGTCAGCCGCGCACCCTCACCAAGGTGACCAAGAACTACGTCACCCCGGCCGGTGCTGCGGTCACCGCCGCCGCCGAGCGGCTGTACGAGCTGACCGGCGAGACGAAGTCCGTCACCTCGATCGAGAACGGCGACCAGCAGACCCTGTCCTGGACCTACGACGGCCAGATCGACCGGATCGTCGGTGCGGGCAGCAAGGGCAAGAGCCCGTACGTCGGTCTGGCCGGCAAGTGCCTTGACCTCACCAACGGACTCGCCACCCCCAACCAGCCCCTCATGCTCTACCCGTGCAACGAGTCGCCCGCACAGAAGTGGGCGTTCGCTGCCACGCCGAACCAGAGCAACGCCAACCTGGGCACGCTCGCCGCGTACGACACCTGGTGTCTCCAGCCGGCTGCCAACACCGCGGGCTCGGTCCTCGCGGTGCAGGCATGCACCGGCTCGGCGGGCCAGCAACTGGAACGCCTGTCGACGGGCCAGCTCAAGCACACCGCGTCCGGGCTCTGCGTCGCAGTCAAGGACGCGGCGACCACCGATGGCACGCCGATCGTGTTGGCCGCATGCGCCAATGTGCCCGCGCAACAGTGGGAGGCGCAGGACGAGACCCGGCACATCTACGGGCCGGGTGGCAGCCGTCTCCTGACGATCCAGCAGCGCCAGGCCACCCTGAACCTGGGCGAGGCGCAGCTAACCGTGCAGCAGGGCGGGGTGCAGGTCTCCGTACAACGTTCGTACGCGGCGCCGGGTGGCACCGTGGTCCGTTACGCGAACCGTGCGGTCAACGGGTCCAACCTGCTGGCCCTCGCCGGCGACCATCAGGGCAGCACGTACGCCGAGATCGGCATGTACGACACGGCGATGCCGGTGCGGATCCGCAAGCAGGACCCGTTCGGCAACCAGCGTGGCACCACCCCGCTCAGCGTCAACATGCAGAACAACAAGGGATTCCTCGGCGCGGTCCGCGACGACGCCTCCGGCTACACCCCGCTCGGCGCGCGTCTGTACGACCCGAGCGTGGGTCGGTTCCTCTCCGCCGACCCGGTCCTGGATCTGACCGACCCGGCACAGTCCAACGGGTACGCGTACGCCCACAACAACCCGGTGACCCACTCGGACCCGTCCGGTCTGTCGGTGGCGCTGACCGCGTCGGAGACGGCGGCGGCGCTGGCGGGCGCGGGCCTGTCGGCGGCGATGGTCTCCCAGGCGCAGGCGAACATGGGCCGTTCGCTGATGTCGGTGATCCTCGATTCGGCGTGGTACATGCTGAAGGACTTCATCGGGATCAACGACGCCATCAACTGCTTCGGCGGTGACATGTGGGCGTGCGGCAGCCTGATCATCGGAGCGATTCCCTGGGGCAAGATCGGCAAGATCCCGGCCGTGATCCGGGCGATCGACCGGACGATCGCGGCGATCCAGGCGTGGAAGACCGCAAAACGGGCGGCTGAGGCTGTCCTGGCGGCTGTTCGAGCGGCGGAGACGGCGGCGCTGAACGCCAAGAAGTTGGCGATCGAACGGGCGAAGAAAGCAGCCCAGGCAGCCAAGAAGAAGGCCGCCGACAAGATCAACACGACCAGTAACAAGGCGACGAACGCCACGAAGAAGACCGGAAACCCGGTCCAGAAACAGGCCCAGGCGAAGGGCAACCCGAAGGGATCCTCGGCCGCATCGAGTGGCGCCGGCAAGGGCGGTGCCGGCAAGGGCGACTCGAAGCCCGGCGGTGCGTCGGGTGCCTCCGGCCGCAGTAATGGCGGGGCCAGCGGAGGAGGCGGCGCCGGGAAGTCTGACGGCGGCGAGTCGTGCCTCACCAACAGCTTCGTCCCGGGAACCAAAGTCCTGATGGCCGATGGATCCGCTAAGCCGATCGAGGACGTGAAGCCGGGCGACAAGGTCCAGGTCACTGATCCGGAGACGGGTCGGGTCGAGGTGGAGACGGTCACCGCCGCGATCAAGGGTGACGGTGTCAAGCACCTGGTGAAGGTCACCATCGACACCGACGGTGAGCAGGGATCAGGCACGGCCGAGGTCACGGCGACCGACGGTCACCCGTTCTGGGTGCCGGAGCTGAACGAGTGGGTCGACGCCACCGACCTGCGATCCGGTCAGATGCTGCGGACCAGTGCCGGCACCCTCGTGCAGATCACGGCGGTCGAACGCTGGACCACCCCGTGGGCCACCGTCCACAACCTCACCGTCGCCAACACCCACACGTACTATGTGCTCGCCGGCAACACACCGGTACTCGTACACAACTGCGGTGGCGACACTCCTGCGCCGTACATGGCGGGCAAGCCACTCGGGCCGGAGCGGCCGGACGCTAATCCGCTTCAGGGCACACGGTACACGGAGAAGGTTCAGGAGCAGATCAAGAGTGGCGATGATCATGCGTTCCCTGCGTCAATTGACACCTTGCCAACGATGCGGGATACGTCGATGGTCAAGGGGGGTGACGGGATTTCACGTCTGCATGTAAAGCTTCCCGGCTCCGTGAATGGTTCGAGGGGTACGTTCCATTGGATTGTTGAGTCTGATGGTTCGATTAACCATCGATTCTTTGATCGGAGGATGAAGTAACCATGGTCAGCGAAGTTCAGTCCAACATGCTCAGTTTGCTGCCTCCTGACCTGGCTGAACTTGCCTTTGATCTCAGTGCGGTCGCTGGATCGAAAGAGTACTGCTTTCCCCTCTCCGCAGCTCCAGCAGTGCTCAAAATACTTCTGGTGAACGGTGTGGCTCTGCTTGGCGGAGACCTTTGGGAGTTTAAAAATGGCGAGTACTACCCGTCAGGTGAGAACTGGTACACGGAGTCTGTGGAAGGGGAGCTGGCAGAGATTCGTGAGGCGCGAGTTGGAGCGACCGCAAGACAATTCTTTGCCCGCTATGCGAATGCGGGCGACAGGCGAGTCACGTTCGTCGTGAAGTCCAACCCGGCGGCCTCCTGATGCTTAAAGTCGGAGTAACTGGATAGGTGTCTCTGTTTGGGCAGGTGGGAACGCTTGAGGAGACGATCAGGTGGTGGTGGGGATCCAGGGGTTGCCGGTGGCGGCTTGGATCAGGGCGTCGAGGGTGTTGATGCCTTGTCTGGTCGCGGTGGCGGTGTAGCTGCGGATCGCGGCGAAGTGCTGCGCGCCGGTGAGGGTGCGCATGCTCCCGGATACTTTGATCCGCAGTTTCGGCATCCGGATGGTCTGCTCCGCCGCATTGTTGTCGAACGGCACGGCAGGGTTGGTGACGGACCGCAGGTAGTCGGCTCGCCGCTCGCGTAGCCGCAGGAACAGGTTGTGGTGTTTGCGTTCTAGCGGGGTGGTCCGGGCGGTGGTCGCTTCAGCGCCGAGGATCACGGCGGAACGCAGCAGGTGTAGCGGTTCGGCGATCACCCTCTGGTCGGGTTCGCGGTCCTCGGCGCGAGCGGCGCACACGAGCCGCCACAAGCTGGTCAGGGCGGTGATGGCCTGCTGGGAGAGGTCGGCGACCTGCCCGGTGGCGGTGTCAGTGACATACACCAACTCCCGCAGCACGTGGGCGTTGCACAGGGCGTGGGTGGCGGCGGTGTAGGTGTCGTACGGCGCCCACGCGTCGTGCACCGCGACGCCGGTGAACCGGGGCAGCACGTCGGCGTCGTTCATCGCCTCGGTGCCCCGTCGAGGGTGCACGCTGAGCAGCACATCCGTGGCGGTGGAGGCGGAGTGCAGCCATGCCAACTTCCCGGCGGTACGCAAGCCGGTCTCGTCGAAGTGGGCCACCGGCGCGGCTGCGACCCGGTCGCCGATAACCGGCAACACCTTGTCGATGATCCCGAGGGCGGTGCGTTTGACCCAGCACGCCACCGTGGTGGCGGCGACCGGAACGCCGAACAGGTCGGACAGCGCCTCAGCGGTGCGACTGACCGACAGGAACTGCCCGTGCAGCAGGTACACCCCGATCGCGGCCAGCCGCGGCCCGTAGGCCACCGGTGCGGTCGCCTGCGCCGGCGCTGTGCCGGTGGTGCGCTGTCCGCAGGGGCAGGCCACCGTGACGATCTGATGCTCGGTCACCACGATCTTCGGGTCCGGGATGTCGAACACCTGCCGGCGGGCCACCCGCACCGGTAAGGCGCCGGTCAGACCGGCACCACACCCCCCACAGGCGGCCGGAACATGCCGGACGATCACATCAGGGTCGGCGACCTGTTCCAGCGTCGTCCCCGGCTGCCCGGCCGGACGGCCCGGACCCCGACCCGATCTTCCCCGCAGCGACTTCGGCGCCGGCTTGGGGCCTGTAGGGAGATCTGTGTAACGGAATATGTCGAATTTCCGTTAAGGCCGGTGGAGTCCGGCTAGCACAGATAGGACCGAGTGGATGAGTTATCCGATGGTGGGCCCGGGCGTGCGGGCTGAGC
>NZ_WBKR01000097.1 GCF_008868155.1 Micromonospora sp. ALFpr18c | reverse complement strand
CACTGGAGGATCAGCATGATTTCCCGGACCCGTCCCCCCGGGCGTACCCGTCTACGAACACTCACTATTTCCGGAACGGCCGCGATAGTTGCGGCCCTTGTCGTGTCGCTGCTGCCCAATCTCGCTCAGGCCGCCGAGACGACTCTCGGTGCCGCCGCGGCGCAGTCCGGCCGGTACTTCGGTGCCGCCGTCGCCGCGAACAAGCTCAGCGACAGCGCGTACACGACGATCCTGAACCGCGAGTTCAACGCCGTCACGCCCGAGAACGAAATGAAGATCGACGCGACCGAGCCGCAGCAGAACAATTTCACGTTCAGCAACGCGGACCGGATCGTGAACCACGCCCTCTCGCGAGGTTGGAAGGTCCGCGGCCACACCCTGGCCTGGTACTCGCAGCAGCCGGGCTGGATGCAGAGCATGGAGGGCACCGCGCTGCGCAACGCGATGCTCAACCACATCAACCGGGTGGCCGGTTACTACCGGGGCAAGATCTACTCGTGGGACGTGGTGAACGAGGCTTTCGAGGACGGCAACAGCGGTGCCCGTCGTAACTCGAACCTGCAGCGCACCGGCAACGACTGGATCGAGGCGGCGTTCCGCGCCGCCGACGCGGCGGACCCGGACGCGAAGCTCTGCTACAACGACTACAACACCGACAACTGGACCTGGGCCAAGACGCAGGCCGTGTACAACATGGTGCGCGACTTCAAGTCTCGTGGCGTACCGATCGACTGCGTGGGGTTCCAGTCGCACTTCAACCCCAACTCACCGTACAACAGCAACTACCGCACGACGCTGTCCAGCTTCGCCGCCCTCGGGGTGGACGTGCAGATCACCGAGCTGGACATCGAGGGCTCCGGCACGACGCAGGCCAACACCTACCGCAACGTGGTCAACGACTGCCTGGCCGTGGCGCGCTGCAACGGGCTCACCGTGTGGGGGGTGCGGGACTGCGACTCGTGGCGCTCCAGCGGCACTCCGCTGCTCTTCGAGTGCAACGGCACCAAGAAGGCTGCCTACACGGCCACCCTGGAGGCGCTGAACAGCACCGGTCCCGGCCCCACGCCCACGCCCACCACGCCGACCCCCACCCCCACCACCCCACCCGGCTCCGCCAGCGAGATCGTGGGCGCGCAGTCCGGCCGGTGCATCGACGTGCCCAACGCCTCTCGCACCAACGGCACCCGTGTCCAGCTCTACGACTGCAACAGGCAGACCAACCAGTCCTGGACCTACACCTCCGGCAAACAACTACAGGTGTACGGCAGCATGTGCCTGGACGCGGCAGGCTCCGGCAACGGCGCCGCCGTCCAGATCTACAGCTGCCACAGCCAGACCAACCAACAGTGGAACATCAACTCCAACGGCACCATCACCGGCGTGCAGTCCGGACGATGCCTGGACGTCTGGAGCACCACCAACGGAGCACAGGTCCAGCTGTACGACTGCAACGGACAGGCCAACCAGCAGTTCAGGCTCGCTTCCCTCACCTGAGGATCACGACCCGACGAACACACCCGTCCAGCGGCGCTGCATCTGGCTCACCAACAACCACTGACGCGCGGGACGCACCAACGGGGGCCCGTGACCGACCGCCTCGGCTCCGGCCGGGGCGGTCGGCTCGACCCTCCGTTTCCGCTTTGCAGACCGCTCCTGACCACTCGGGCACACGACCAGGTCTGATCTCGCTACCACCGAACTGCTCGGGCATAGGTGGGAGCGGAGAGACTCCCGACCCTCGCCTTGTCAGAGCGACGCTCTCCCCCTGAGCTACACGGGCTCGGCTCCGGCGACTGGATTCGAACCAGTACCTGACGGATTAACAGTCCGCTGCTCTACCGATCGGGCGACGCCGGAATGGTCGCGCGTGCGGGACTCGAACCCGCTTCAACCTGAGCCGTGCGTGTCTACCTGAGTTCCACCACGAGCCCGCGGAAGGTGGCGTTCCGGGAGCAGGGAATCGAACCCTGCCGCGTCGGCCGTACGGGGTTTCGAACCCGTAACCTCCTGGCTGAGAACCAGGTGAGCTGCCACCTTGCTCCAACGGCCCATGGGGTTGGCGTCAATCGCGCCGACGTCCGGGACCGGGGTGTCGAACCCCGTGTCTCTCGCTCCCAAAGCGAGCGGGTCAGCCGCGCCGAGCCTGCCCGACTTCTACAACGAGGCCATCGACGGCATCGCGACCGGCGAAGGTGTCGGCTCGTGCGGCACCGCCGCTCACCGGCGGGAGCCGGTCATCGTCACCGACATCGCCGTCGATCCCTTCTGGAACGATTTCCGGGACCTGGCCGGCCGGGCCGGGCTGGCGGCCTGCTGGTCCACGCCGATCCTGGCCCGCGACGGCGGCTTGTTGGGCACCTTCGCCATGTACCACCGCACCCCGCGCGTCCCACAGGAGACCGACCTCGCGCTCGCCCGGCTCTTCGCCGGCACCGCGGCCCTGGCCATCGAACGCCACCACATCGAGCAGGGGAAACTCGCCGCCGAAGCACGCGCCACGTCAGCCAACGACGAGCTCGCCAAGGTGGTACGCGTCGAGCGGGAGCTGCGCGCCGAGGCCGAGCAGCGTGCCGCCGCCGCTGCCGAACTCGCCGCTCGGATGCGGGCCGCCGCAGCCGCACAGGCCGCCACACCGCACCCCGAGCACTGCCAGCTCGGCGGCGCCGCCGGCTGCACCGCACCGGCCGAGATCAAGATCGCCGATTCGTGGGGCGACGCGGCGTGGGGCTGCCCCACCCATGTCGAGGAGGCGATCCTCAACGTGCGCTCGGTGTTCATCGCCAACGAGGAACTCGGCGGACTGACCGCCTACCTCAACCGCTGAACGCTGCCCGACGGCGAGGACCACGCCGTACACGACGACGTCGCGGGCGGTGATATGCCCAAAGCCCGGCGGACGGACGTTCCCCTACCTATGGTGGCGCGTATGCGGCACCAGGCGGCGGGCCGTGACCGTTACCGGCGGTTGCGCGGTTTCAATGTGCTCGTCGGCCTGGTACTGGCGGTCGAGGGCAGCTGGATGTGGGCGGCCAGCAGCGACCTGACCCTGCCGGTCACCGCGTCGTACCTGACGGCCGATCCGGTGACGCTGCGCGACGCGACGCTGCCAGAGGTGGCCTTCCGCATCGCCGTCGGACCGGCGGTGGCGGTCTTCCTGCTCCTCGCCGCGCTCGACCACTTCGTCACCGCCGCCCCCGGCGTGCACCGATGGTACGAGCGCAACCTCGACCGGCGGGCCAACTACGCCCGCTGGATCGAGTACTCCGTCAGCGCCTCGATCATGATCGTGCTCATCGGCCTGTTCGTCGGGATCCGCGACCTCGCGGCGGTCATCGGGATCTTCGCCGCGAACACCGCGATGATCCTGTTCGGCCTGCTGATGGAGCGGCAGCAGACGCCGGGCCGCGCCGATTGGAGCGCGTTCTGGTTCGGTTCGCTGGTCGGCGCGGCGCCCTGGCTGGCGATCATCGTGTACGTCGCGCAGCCGCCGGAGATCCCCGGCTTCGTCTGGGCGATCATCATCGTCCAGTTCGTGCTCTTCGCCAGCTTCGCGGTCAACATGGCGTTGCAGTACGCGCAGCGTGGCCGCTGGCGGGACTACCGTTACGGTGAGGTCTCGTACATCGTGCTCAGTCTCGTGGCCAAGTCCGCGCTGGCCTGGCTGATCTACGCCAACGTGCTGCGCACCTGACCGGTTCGCTCCGTGACTCGTTGACGCCCAGGATGCGCCGCGTGCGAACGGTCGGCCGTCGCCGCCGGCCGCCCAGTACGACGCGAGCATGGCGGTCGCGACCGTCAGGTGTCCCCGGAACACAGCGGTGTGGTGGTGGACACGAACGCTCGGCTCCGTCGTCAGATGCGGCCGGTGCGACGTAGCGTTGACGGCTGGCCAGGGCAGGTCCGCGTTCCGCACGCCTGGTTGACGCCAATCCGCGAGGTGAAGATGGTGAACACCCGGTGCCCGTGACGAGTGGCCCGCAGATAGTCGCGCTTCCGCCGGCGGCGACCGTACCGGCGCACCCGGCGGTGTTCCGCTCCCCCTCGACCCCGGCCCGCCGCACGCTTGTCGACATTCTCGACGACTCCGTGCGCGCGCACGGCGACGCGGTTGCGATCGACAACGACGGCACGGCACTGACGTACCGCGACCTGGCCGGTGAGGTCGAGGCCGTCCGGAGTTCGCTGGCCGGGCGCGGCATCGGTGTCGGTGACCGGGTGGGCATCCGGATCTCATCCGGTACGGCCGAGCTGTACCTGGCGATCCTCGGCGTTCTCGCGGCGGGTGCGGCCTACGTGCCGGTCGACGCGGACGATCCCGAGGAACGCGCCGAGCTCGTCTTCGCCGAGGCGGGGGTCGTCGCGGTGCTCAGTGACGGGCTGGCGGTGTCGCTCCGTCGTACCCCGGGGGGTCGCACGGGCCGACCTGATCCCGACGACGACGCCTGGATCATCTTCACCTCCGGTTCTACGGGCACCCCGAAGGGTGTGGCCGTCAGCCACGGCGCGGCGGCGGCTTTCGTGGACGCCGAGGCGCAGTTGTTCCTCGCCGACGAGGCCAGCGAGGCGATCGGTCCGCAGGACCGGGTTCTGGCCGGGCTGTCGGTGGCGTTCGACGCGTCCTGCGAGGAGATGTGGCTGGCGTGGCGGCACGGCGCGTGTCTGGTGCCGGCCGCGCGGTCACTCGTCCGCAGCGGCGTCGACCTCGGGCCGTGGCTGGCCGAGCAGCGCATCTCGGTGGTGTCGACGGTGCCGACACTCGCCGCGCTGTGGCCCGTCGAGGCGTTGGAGGAGGTCCGGCTGCTGATTTTCGGTGGCGAGGCCTGCCCACCGGAGCTGGCGCAGCGCCTGGCCGTCGAGGGACGCGAGGTCTGGAACACCTACGGACCAACCGAGGCGACGGTGGTCGCCTGCGCCGCGCGGATGACCGGCGAGGGACCGGTACGCATCGGGCTGCCGCTGGCCGGCTGGGAGCTCGCCGTGGTTGACGCCTCCGGCGCTCCGGTCGCCATGGGTGAGACCGGCGAGCTGGTGATCGGCGGGGTGGGGCTCGCCCGCTACCTGGACGTGGGCAAGGACGCCGAGAAGTTCGCGCCGCTGCCCGCGCTCGGCTGGCAGCGGGCGTACCGCAGCGGTGACATCGTCCGGGCGGAGCCCGAGGGGCTCCTGTTCGTCGGCCGCGGTGACGAGCAGGTCAAACTCGGGGGACGCCGGATCGAGCTCGGCGAGATCGACGCCGCACTGCAGGCGCTGCCCGACGTCGCCGGTGCCGCCGCGGCGGTGCAGCGCACCGCCGCGGGCAACCAACTGCTGGTGGGGTACGTGGTCCCGCGTGACGGCGTCACGTTCGATGCCGCGGCGGCGGCGCTGCGGATCCGTGAGCAGCTGCCGGCGGCGCTCGTGCCGCTGCTGGCCACGGTGGAGGCACTGCCGACCCGGACATCCGGCAAGGTGGATCGGGCCGCGCTGCCCTGGCCGCTGGCCACCGGGCAGGACACGGCGGGTGAGCTGACCGCGACGGAGGAGTGGCTCGCCGGCGGTTGGGCCGAGATCCTGGGCGTACGCCCCACCGAGGCGGACGCGGACTTCTTCACCCACGGCGGCGGCAGCCTGAACGCGGCGCAACTGGTGGCGTGGATCCGGCGCCGGTACCCGCGCGTCTCGGTGGCCGACATCTACCTTCACCCGAAACTGTCGCGGCTCGCGGCCGTGCTCGACGCGCTCGACACCACCGAGGCGAAGCGCCGGGAGGTCCGGCCGACGCCACGGCGTGCCGGACTGATCCAGGCCGCGATGATGGTTCCGATGCTGGCGCTGGTCGGGCTCCGCTGGCTGACCGTCCTCGCGGCCCTCGGCACGGTCCTCGGCCGGTTCGCTCCGGCACCCTGGGCGCCGGTTGTGTCCTGGTGGTGGGTGGCGCTGGGCTGGCTTGTGCTGTTCAGCCCGCCGGGCCGGATCGCCATGGCCGCCGCAGGAGCTCGCCTCCTGCTGCGCGGGGTACGCCCCGGCAGCTACCCGCGCGGTGGCGGCGTCCACCTGCGGCTGTGGGCCGCCGAACGCCTCGCCGAGCTGACCGGCGCCACCAGCGTCGCCGGGGCATCCTGGATGACCATCTACGCCCGGGCTCTCGGCGCGCAGATCGGGGCCGACGTCGACCTGCACTCCGCGCCGCCGGTGACCGGCCTGCTGAAGCTCGGCCGCGGCGCGGCGATCGAGCCGGAGGTCGATCTGTCCGGCCACTGGGTCGACGGCGATGTCGTCCGCATCGGCAGGGTTCGCGTCGGTGCCGACGCCCGGGTCGGGTCTCGCAGCATCCTGATGCCGGGCGCTCGGATCGGCAAGGGCGCCCGCGTCGCCGCGGGCTCGACGGTGGCCGGCGCCGTACCGGCGAACCACCACTGGGCCGGCTCACCGGCGGCAGCCGCGGCCGACAAGGATTCGGACGGGTGGCCGGGGCAGCGTCCCCCCCGATCGCGCACAGGGGCATGCCTCTGGCCGCTCGCGTACGGGATGACCGCCCAGTTGCTGGCGCTGGTCCCGATCGTGGCCGCCCTGCCGGCACTCGCCCTGCTCGGCTGGACGTTCGCCGTCCGGCCGGCGGTCGGCGCTGTGCTGGCCGCCGTCGCGGTGGCGACCGTCGTCTACGTCGTGGGCTACGCGCTGCTGGTACTCGGGCTCGTCCGGACGCTCAGCATCGGCCTGCGCGCCGGGTATCACGCTGTGCAGGGGCGGGTGGCGTGGCAGGTCTGGACGACCGAGCGGCTGATGGGGATGGCCCGGGTCGGGCTGTTCCCGCTCTACGCCAGCCTGTTCACACCGGTGTGGTTGCGGCTGCTCGGCGCCAAGGTGGGGCGCGGGGTGGAGGCGTCCACCGTGCTCGCACTGCCGGCGATGACCACGGTCGCCGACGGGGCCTTCCTGGCCGACGACACCATGGTCGCGACCTACGAGCTGAGCCACGGGTGGCTGCGGGTAGCCCCGGCCCGCATCGGCAAGCAGGCATTCCTCGGCAATTCGGGGATGGCCGCAGCCGGGCGCTCGGTGCCGAAGCGTGGCCTCGTCGGTGTGTTGTCGTCGGCGCCGTTCAAGGCGAAGAAGGGCTCGTCGTGGCTCGGCGCACCGCCGATGCCGCTGCGCCGTACCGTCCAGGCAGCCGACACCAGTCGCACCTTCGACCCGCCGGTCCGGCTGAAGCTCGCCCGGGCTGCGATCGAGCTGTGCCGGATCGTGCCGATGATGTGCGCCGGCGCCCTGGCGATCGGCGTCCTGGCCGTCCTCGCGCTCGTGTGGAGGGCCGCCGGGTGGTGGGCCGCCCCGCTCGTGGCCGGACCGGTGCTGCTGGGTGCGGCGATCGTCGCCGCCGCCGTCGCGACGGCCGCGAAGTGGCTGCTGGTCGGGCGCTTCCGAGTCGCCGATCGGGCGCTGTGGACATCCTTCGTGTGGCGCAACGAGCTGGCCGACACGTTCGTCGAGGTCCTCGCCGCGCCGTGGTTGGTCCGCTTCGCGACCGGCACGCCACTGCTCGCGGCGTGGCTGCGCACGCTCGGTGCGAAGATCGGCCGGGGCGTCTGGTTGGAGACCTACTGGCTGCCCGAGTACGACCTGGTGCGGCTGGGCGATGGCGCGACGGTGAACCGCGGTTGTGTGGTGCAGACCCATCTGTTCCATGATCGTGTGATGAGCATGGACGAGGTGACACTGGGCGCGGGAGCGGCGCTGGGCCCGCACGGCATCGTCCTGCCGGGGGCGAGCATCGGCGCGCGGACCACCGTCGGGCCCGGTTCGCTGGTGACCCGCGGCGACGCCGTGCCGTGCGACAGCCGGTGGTTGGGTAACCCGATCACCACCTGGCCGGCGCCAGCGGCACGGTCGGCGTGAATCCGAAGGCGTCGGCGTCGAGCGGCGCAACGCCCGGTGCCGCTCGCTCCGGCGACTCCTACCTGCCGGAGCACGGCAACGGCGGCTACCGGGTGCTGCACTACGACCTCGACCTGCACTACCGGGTCGTGTCGAACCGCCTTGCCGGCCGGGCCGACCTCAGCGGGGTGGCCGTGCAGTCGCTGTCGCGGTTCACCCTCGACCTCGGTCGGCTCCGCGTCCAGGACGTCCGGGTGGACGGGCGCCCGGCGAAGTACCTGCACCGGCCGGACAAACTTCAGATCAAACCCGAGCGGCCGATCGGCGCCGGGGACACGTTCCGGGTGGAGATCCGGTACGCGGGAAAGCCGGTGCCCATCTCCGGCCGGTGGGGCGAGATCGGGTGGGAGGAACTCACCGACGGGGTGCTCGTGGCCAGCCAGCCGAACGGATCGCCGTCCTGGTTCCCGTGCGATGACCAGCCCGGTGCCAAGGCCACCTTCCGGGTGGCAGTCACGACCTCCTCCCCGTACACCGTGCTGGTGACCGGTGATCCCGTGCTCCAGCGGCGGGGCGCGGGCGACACGACCTGGGTGTACGAGCGCCGCGAGCCCACCTCGCCGTACCTGATGAGCGTTCAGATCGGACGCTACGAGATGCTGGATCTGGGTGGTGGTGCGGTGGTGCAGCGAGCCGCGATCCCACCCGCGCTGCGCCGGAACGCCGCCCACGACCTCAGCCGGCACGACGAGATCATGACGACGCTCCAGCGGTTCTTCGGGCCGTACCCATTCCGGGAGTACGTCGTCGTGGTCGCCGACGACGACCTCGACGATCCCGTCGAGGCGCAGGGCATGGCCGTCTTCGGGCGCAACCACGTCGACGGGCGGCGCACGCACGAGCGGCTCGTCGTCCACGAGCTGGCCCACCAGTGGTTCGGCAACAGCCTCACGGTGGCGGACTGGCGGCACATCTGGCTCAACGAGGGCTTCGCCACCTACGCCGAGTGGCTGTGGTCCGGCGTCGGCGGCAACCTCCCGACGGACGCCGTGGCCGCCGAGTGGTACGCCTGGGTCGCGGCCCGGCCGCGCAGGGTCGTCGTCGCGGATCCCGGCGTCGACCGGATGTTCGACCCGCTGGTCTACAAGCGCGGCGCGCTCACGGTGCACGCCCTGCGGAAGAGGGTCGGCGACGAGGCGTTCTTCACGCTCCTGCGAGCCTGGGTCGCCGAGCACCAACACGCGACGGTGACGACCGAGCAGTTCCGGCTGCACGCCCAGCGCTTCACCCGTGAGCCCCTGAGTGAGCTGTTCGAGACCTGGCTGGACAGCCCGACACTGCCCCCACCACCTCTCTGACCTGGACGGGACGCGACCATCTCGCGGATCCGAGCCGGTCCCCGGAACGACGGGCACAGCCGTCCGTGGCTGGCCCGCCGCACCTCGGGGGTTCAGGGGCGCAGCCACCAGGGGCTGGTGTAGGCCACGCCAAAGTCGTTACACGGGTGACCAGCCGGGCCAGGGGTGCCGTTCGGCAGGGACGGGTCGGAGATCCGAAGCACCACCCAGTCGCCGTCGGTGACGGTGAGCGGCACGGTGAAATCGGTGACCCGACCGTTGACGGTGTCGATGACGTCGACGACGGTCGGCGCGGAGGAGCCCGGCCGGAGCACCTGGATCCGCAGCGGCTTGCCGTCCCAGGCCGAGCCGCGGTCGAGGTCCAGCAGGAACCGGACGTCGCCGGAGGTCACGTTCAGCACGCCGCCCATGCGTACGCCATTGGCCGTGGCGTCCACCCGGAGCCCCGAGACGCGCGTGGCGAAGGATCGACGGGCGGCCATCGCCTCGAACACCGCGGCGCGGGTGTTCTCGGCGACCCACAGACCACTGCGCCCCTTACCCTCGTGGAAGCCCCAGGTGGTGCCGTGCTCGTCGGTGACGCCGGTCAGGGCCGGCCGCCAACCGGCGTTCAGGCAGGCCACCAGCGGTGACGTCACACCCGACGACCAGCCCTCGAAGAGGAAGTCGTCGGTGCGGTTGAACATCTCCAGCCCCACGAGCTGATCACGGGCCGAGGCGTTGAAGGAGAAGTTGTTGAACCGGCCCACCTCGCGGCCGGGGTGGTTGAAGCTCGCCAGACCCCCGGGCCGGCCGGTGAGCCAGTTGTACAGGCTGCCAGGGCTGCCGGCCCGCAGCAGATCGGCGAAGTCGGAGGTGTTCCAGACGTTGATGTGCCCCTGGAGAGGATGCGACCACTCGAACCCGCGGATGGCGGTGAACTGACCCGGGTCGTTGGCCGCGTTGGCCAGGTCGCCGGTGGTCCGCCACTCGGACGAGCTGAGCCCGTCGATGGAGAAGAGCGTGGCGTGATCGGTCAGCGCGGCCACGTCCAGACCGGCCTCGCGCATGGAGGCGAACGCGGCCTCGGCGCTGCCGTCCCCGTCCGACATGACCGTGTGGTTGTGCATGTCCGTGTGGACCAACATCGTGCCCTGGGTGATCAGGGATGTCCGGCTGGCGCCGGTCGCCGCGGTTGGGGCGCCGGCCCTCGTCGTGTTGGCCGCCCGGGCCGCGGTCGGCAGCGCGGCCAGCATCAACGTCCCGCCGGCACCGGCCAGAAGCGTCCGTCGGCCGAAGCCTGTGGGGACCTCGACCTGGCCGTACGGCACCTCGTCGTCGGACCGCTCGTCGTGGTGGCAGTGGTGCGGGTGGTGTCCAGTCATGGATATATAGATATGGATGTAGCTGACGGAGACGTCACACGGAGCCGTCAGGTGAGCGAACAGTGCGGTACGCCTCACACCGCAGCAGCGGTCAGGGCCTCCACGGACATCGTCCCGCGGAGGCCCCGACCACTGGTGTGGCTATCTCAGAGGCGGGGATCCTCCTGGACCTTGAGGGCGTTGAGGATCGGGTCGCTCTCCCCCTTGTCGCGGAGGAGCTCGATCTTCAGATCGCCACCGGCGTGCTCGACGGTGACCGTGTTCAGGTCCGCGGTCAGCGCACCCACCTTCGCCTGCACGTCGTGGTCGTAGAGCGCGATCCTGCCGTCGGCGAGCACATCGAAGGCACGCTTGCCGGCCTTGATCTTCTCGATCTCCGCGAAGTCGAGGCCGATCCGGTACGTCCCGGCCGGGGCGTTCTTGAACACGTAGCTGAACGTCTCGCCGGTCCGCTGGGTGCGGAACAGCGCGTCGTCCTCGGTGCCGGCGATGTCGGCCTTGGTGGTACGTACCTTGCCGCCGACGTAGCCCCACTGCCGCGAGCCGACCGACTGGTCGGGCGACCAGAAGAAACCGTCGGCATCGACGTACCCCGACCCGCCCGCGTCGACGCCCTTCGTGTAGGCCGACGTCGCCAGCCGTACCGACTTGAGCTGGGTCTCAGCCTTGCCGGTGGTCGACGTCACGAGCACGTCCCCGACGAGCACGCCGGGCTTGCTGCCGGCGCTGTCGGCCGTCACCGTGACCGTGGTGGCCTTTCCGGCCGCGAGCGTGACCGTGCCGGTCGCGGCCGCGCCCGTCAGGGTCAGCCACGGAAGGTCGCCGGCCTCGTGCCCGCCGTCGCTGGTGCGCTTCTGCTCGCTGACCCGTACCTGCATCGGGGCGGAGCCGGTGTTGGTGACGGTCACGTCGGCCGTCGCCTTCTGGCCCTTGTCGAGGAGCCAGTCGAGGTCGGCTCCGGTGACGCTGGCGATGCCCGTGGTCAACGCCGTGTCCACCACCTCGGCCTGATCCTTCTTGGCGATGATCACCGGGTGGCTGGCGGTGACGTAGTTCGGGGCCCCGACCTGCACGGTGTTCTCGCCGACCAGCGCCTGGGCCTTCCAGCGGCCCCTCACGTCGGTCGTGATGACCCGTTCGCCGGCCGGACCCTTGAGCGTGACGATCGCGCCCTCGATCGGCTTGCCGTCGTTCTTGTCGGTGACCGTACCTTCGATCGTGCCCGCGGCCGGGAGGGTGTACTCCAGGCCCAGGCCAGCCTTCAGGACGGGCTGGTCGAAGGAGTACTGGCTCGCCGGGTTGCGCGTCAGGCTCTCCACGCCGACCGTCGCCGACGACCCCTTGGTGAGGGGGTTGTCACCGCCGACGCCGTCGCCGTACCCGATCTGGATCCGTCCGTCCGCGATCAGCGTGACCGAGAAGCTCACCCGAGCCGTCCGGTCGCTGGAGAAGGTGACGTTGCGCCACTCGATGACCTGCGCGGCCAGCCCGTCCACCTCGGTCGTGCCGAAGTAGATGCCCGCCTCGTCGTCGACGACCAGGTCGTCCCAGAACGGGTGGATCGCGTCGAACGGGTACGGCGACGGCAGTGCCGTGTTGTTCGCCGGCGCGTCGGCGCGGTCGAAGATCAGCGTGCCGTTCGTCGTCACGCAGACGCCGTCCCAGGCCGTGTCGTAGAACGGGGCCAGGAAGGTGGAGTCGAACCACAGCACGCCGCAGAGGTCGTCGCCGTGCCATCCGGACTCCTGGGTGCCCTGGCGGTAGAGCCCGTCGGTCACCTTCATCGAGTACGAGCGACCGGCGGGAGCCACCGGCACCGGACCCGGATCCGGCTGCTCCGGCTCCGGCTCCGGCTCAGCCGCGTCCGCCCGCGGGTCGAGCGTCACCCGCAGCGCGGCGATGCTCGGGGCCTTCAGGCCCTTCGAGCCGCGCAACTCCACGGTCAGCGGACCGCCCTCGTGCGTCACGACGGCCTTACGCCAGTCGGCGGCGTTCGGCCCCACGGCCCCGGTCGGGTCGTAGGCGTAGTCCGTCAGAGTTCCGTCCACGAGGAGGTCGAACACCCGCTTCCCCTTGGCCACCTTGTCGATCTCGGCGAACCCGAAGTCGATCGCGTAGGTGCCCTTGGGTGCGTCGGGGAATCGGTAGAACAGTTGCTTGTCCGCTGTGGTGCGCTGCGACTGGAACAGGGCGTCGTCCGTCGTGCCGGCGATACCGGCCTTCGTGGCGGTGACCTTCGTCTTGTTGCCCTCGTAGCCCCACGCCTTCTTGCCGGCGGGCTGGTCGGCGGACCAGGTGTAGCCGGAGCCGTCGGTGAGCTTCGCGCCGCCGGCGTTGACACCGACCTGGTACTTCGTGGTCGTGAGCGTCACCGGGACGTAGCTCCTGGGCTGGCGTCCGGAGTTGGACCGCACGACGATGTTCGCGGCGAGGACTCCGGGCTTGGCGCCCTTCGAGGAGATCGACACCTTGACGGTCGTCGACTGACCGGGGGCAAGGGTGCCGCCGGCCGAGGAGAGCGACAGCCACGGCAGGTCGGTGAGCAGATCGTCCTCGACGTCGACGAGCACGACGTCGTCGGCGACCTGGTCCGCCGCCCACAGCGCGCCGGTCGAGTCGGTCTCGAGGCCGCCGCCCTGGGCCACCTTCTGGCCCGGGAACCACCACGCGTTCACCAGCGAGCAGTCGTCGGGGTTGATCTGCAACAGGCGGCTGGTCCGGTTCCAGGTGAGGTCGGTGTACCAGATGGTGTTGGACGCCTGGTTGTAGGCCAGGCCCATCACCTCGGTTAGCGGCGGGGTGCAGTAGGACAGCAGCGCGCCCGGGTTGTCGTGCGACGTGCCGGCGACGGTCCCGATCTTGCCGTTCCGTCGGCCGCCGACGTAGAACACGTCCCGGATCGGGTTGTAGGCGAGCCCGGTCAGCTGCGACGTGGAAAAGTCACCATTGATCTGCCTGGTCTCCTTACCGGTGTCCCGGTTGAAGCAGTGGATGAGGCTGGCCGGGCTGTCCTCCATCTGGCACATGTCACCGGTCTTGGTGTCGAGCGCCATGTCGAACGCCCGGTACGCGGGGTTCCACGCCGCGTCGAAGACCTTCCCGGTCGGCTTACCGGTCACCGTGTAGGCGGTGTTGGTCCGCTTGTTGTAGTCGTGGACCCAGACGTCACCGTCGTACCCGATGCCGGTGACCTCCTTCTCCCCGGCCTTGCCGGGGATGGGGATCCGGGTGATGACGTCGCCGCCGACGGTCGCGCCGACCTTGGCAGCCGCCTGCGCCTCCGCGGTGCTCGACTTGGCCGCGATGCCGTCGACGTTCGACGGTTTCGTGCCGCTGGCGTCCTTCTTCCACGCGGCGAGGTCGATCGTGCTGGCCGCACCCTTCCCCGTGCGCGCGGTGCGTCCGGTGGCGTCGAGTTCGGGGTGGCGCTCGGCCTCGCCCAGGCTGTACGTGAGGGGGGCGGAGCCGTTGTTGGTCAGCGTCAGCGAGCCCGCGCCGTTCTGGTCGGTGCCCAGCAGCGTCTCGAGGCCGTCGGCCTTCAGGCCGGCGACACCCGTGGCCAGGCGTGCGTCGATCGTGGCCTTCGCGTAGAGCTTCTTCAGCGAGAAGGGGTACGCAGCGGTCGAGTAGTTGCGCGCCTCGACAGTCATGGTGTAGCTGCCGACCGGAAGCTGGCGGTGCACGAGGCCCGTGCCGTTGGTGGTGACGGTCTCGACCAGCCCGTTCTTGTTCGAGAACGAGACCTTGGCGTCGGCCAGCGGTAGCCCGTCGTTACGGTCGACGACGGTCGCGTCGAGGTACCCGAAGTCAGGCAGGTCGTAGGTGACGATCATCCCGTCGCGCAGCACCGGAGCGTGGTCGGAGAAGCGGATACCGTCGACGCCGGACCAGCCCTGGATGCCGGTGATGGCGTTCGCGCCGGCGGTCACCGGGTCGTCGGTCCCGAAGCCGTCGCCGTACCCGAAGATCATCGTGCCCGAGCGGGTGAAGGTGGCCGAGAAGTTGACCGGCTTCGTGTACTCCGACCGGTTCGGGTAGGCCCAGAGCTTCGCGTTGCGGTACTCGAAGACGAATGCGTCCTCACCGTTGACCTTGGTGGCTGCCGTGAAGACACCACCGCCTTGGGCGAACTGGACGGGGATCTCGACATAGAGCGGGAAGGCGCCCGCGCCGCCGTAGCCAGGGTCGGTGGTGCCGTCCGGGGAGATCACGCCGCGCAGGCCGACGCCGAGAGTGTCGTGGCTGCCGTTGTAGAGCGCGATCGGGAACGGCAACTTCACCGTCGCCCACACGCCGCTGCCAAACGCGACCGGTTCGGTGCCGCGCAGGTACTCGCCCTCGGAGACGGCGCAGCTGTAACCGCCCTTGTCGACGACGAGCCCGACCGGAATCGTGGGCGACTCGTTTCGCGCGCCGACGGTCAGCGGGACCGTCGTGGGCGAGAAGCAGGCGTTGGCCGTGACGGCCAGGCTGTACGCGCCCTCGGGGACAGCGGTGATCGTGAACGCGCCGTTCGCGTCCGTGCGTACCGGCTTCAGCGGCGTGTCCCGGACCGAGACGTCGGCGTTCGGGACGGGCCGCTTCTTGTCGTCGACGACCTTGCCGCTGATGTCGTGCTTCGCGGCGGCCGTGAGTTTCAGCGTGACGGGGGTGTCCTGACCGAGGGAGACCGTGACGTTGGCGGTCGTGGTCAGGTAGCCGAAGACCTTGGTGCTGAGCTGGTAGTCGCCGACCGGGAGGTTCGTGGTGAACCGGCCGTCCTTGTCGGTGCCGATCGACCGGCTGAACGGCCCGCTGATCGTCACCTCGGCGGCGGGGACCGGGGCGCCGTTGGCGGTGACGACGCCGGTGAGGGTGCCGCCCTTGCGGGGCGCGAGCTCAAGCAGGCGGAGGAGGTCGAGCCGGCCCTCGCCGTACTTGTTGTTGACCTCGGCGGTGCCGCCGCACTCGGTGTCGTCGACGTCGACGGCCGACTCGCCGAGCAGGCGGCGGGTCTGGTCGACCTGCCCGATGAGGGTCGGGTCGTAGCTCCACAGCGCCGCGACGGCGCCGGCCACGTGCGGGGCCGCCATCGAGGTGCCGGACTCCTCGACGTAGCTGTTGTTCGGGTACGACGAACGGATGTTGTCACCCGGCGCGGCGATCTCGGGCTTGATCCGACCGTTTTCGCCCTCGCCCTTGCGGGAGAACAACGTCAGTGTGCCGTCCGACCCGTAGGCGCCGACGGAGTAGGCGCTCTCGGCGGAGCCGGGCGAGGAGACGGTGTCGCAGGCCGCGTACGGTGAGGTGTTGCCCGACGACCAGACGCTGAAGATGCCCGCGGCGGTCCAGGCATCGTCGAGGGCCTGGAAGAAGTCGTTGAAGTCGTGCTCGGTGGTCTGGCCCCACGAGTTGTTGATGACGTGGGGGCGCTTGGACGGGTCGGGGTTGTTGCCCTGGAGGTCGGTCGGGGCGAGCAGCCACCAGCCGGACCGCAGCAGCGACTCGACGCCGGTGCTGTCGCAGCAGCCGTTCGTCGCGATCCACTGCGCGTCCGGGGCGACGCCGACGTGGTTGGTGCCGTCGTCGCCGACCATGGTGCCCATGGTGTGCGTGCCGTGTCCCACGTCGTCGCACGGCGCGCCGGTGCACGAGCCCCGGGTGGCCATCCAGTTGTAGTTGTGGTCGACGGTGCCGTCGGCCTTCGTACCGCGGTACTGGTGCATCAGGGCGGGGTGGTCGAACTGCACGCCCGTGTCGAGGTTGGACACCGTGATGCCCGCACCGGTGGCGCCCATGGCCCACGCCTGCGGGGCGTGAATGGCGTCCAGGCCCCACGAGACGGTGCCGTCCGCACCGGCGGCCTTTCCGGCGGCGGGTCGGGCGGCCTGGTCAGCGGGGAGCTTCTTCTCCACCGGCTCAACCAGCGCGACCTGCGGCGTCGCATGGATCTCGGCGACCTGCACGCGCGATGCCACGTCGAGGGCGAGCTTCTCGGTGCCACCCTTGACGAGCACGGCGTTGGCGATCGGGTAGGGGGTGTACTTGACGCCAGCCCGGTCGAGTTCGGCGGAAACCGATGCCAGGGAGTTCTTCGACGCCGCGGTCAGCGCGTCGTAGACGAACTGACCACGAGCGGTCCAGTCGGTGATCTTCTTCGCTGGCGCGAGGTCGGCCTTGGTCTCGAAGGTGATCCAGAAGTCGGAGGCCGGAGACGTACGGAAGCGGTTTTTCAGGGTCGGCGCGATCTTGGCGGACGGCCCGGGGTCCGGCTCGGCGGCGGACGCCGATAGTGGTTGGAGCATGCTCAGGCCGACCGCTGCGGCAAGCGTTGCCGCGAGGGCTTTGAATCTCATGGGGGTCCTTCCGCCTACAGGGGTTGGTAGGGGTCGTGGCTCTCGTGGTCGTCGGCGTCGCGGGCGTCAACGGCATTGCGGGAGCTGTCGTGCGGCTCCCGCGGCAGCTCCAGAGGCGGCGGCGGATCGTCGATGGCGGAGTCGTCACGCACGACAGGTCGCTCAGGCATGCATTGCCCGTGGGCTATGGATCATGTAGTCATGCTCGGCCGAGACGCGCGACCTTAGCTATCCAGCGGATACGTCAATTTTCACGACGCGTCGTCGCGGGCGTCCTCTTCGGCGAACACTCCGGCCTCCACGGCCTTGACCGCGAGCGAGGTCCGGGAACTCACCTTCAACTTGCGCATCGCCGCACGTAGCTGTTGATCCACCGTGGCCGGCGACTTGGCCAGGATCCGGCTGATCTCCCGGTTCGTCTTGCCGGCGACAACCAGTTGGACGACGTCCAGCTCGCGCGGTGAGAGCTGGTCGCCGTACCCGCGTCGGCCGCCGCGCCACAGTCGCGGGACCTCGGCGCCGTGTTCGCGGAGCCGCTGTGCGACACGGTCCGCGTCACCGCGGGCACCGAGCCTGAACAGCTGCTCGTACTGTGCCGCCAGCAGCTCTCGGCCCTGGTCGATCTGGCCGTGCGCGACGAGAGCCTCGGCTTGACGCTCCCGGGCGAGCATGGCGTCGTAGGGGCGTGGCAACGCGCTCCAGGCGCGCGCCGCGCAATCGTAGGCGGTCGCCGCGCGCGCGTGGTCTCCGGCTGCGGCGAGCAGCAGGGCACGGCACACGGCCAGCGCGGCGCGGGGCGCAGGCGCGGTACGGCCACGCAGTCCTCTGGCGAGCTGGTCGCCCAGGCGTGCCGCGGCCGTCAGGTCGCCGGCAGCGAGGTACGCCTCGATCCGGGCGGGGACGAGGTCCGTCGCCCAGATCCAGATGCCCTTTCTCCGGACGGTGTCCATCGGCTCGTTCGTGATCTGCAGCGCCCGACCGCTGTTCCCGTCCGTCAGCCACAGTCTGGCCAGCGCGGCGGCGGCCTCCATCGTGTCGTCGGCCGCGCCGAGACGGGCGGACTCCTCGAGCACCAGGCGGAACTGCTCCTCCGCGACGCGCCGCCGTCCGGCTGCGGCCGCCAACCGAGCCGCGAGGCGGATGCTGCCGAGGTAGTGCGCCGGCCGGTCCCGGTCGGCGTCGGTGAGGGCCGCGCTCTGTTCCGCGAGGCCCTCCCACCCGCCGGTGAACCACGCCAGGTTGGCCTGTTCGAGTCGGACGTTGTGCTGCAACCGGGACGCCTGCTCGGTCTCGGCAAGGTGCCTGGCCACCGCGAGGTGTCTGTCCGCGTCGGCGTACCGGCCCCAGATCAGCGCGCCGGTGCCGACATTCGCGTGGATGCGGGCCACGTCGAGGCGTTCGGCCGCGGTCGCTCCGTCGACGGGCAAGCCGGCGACGACGTCCCAGGCCTCCTCTTCGCCGAGCATGAGCAGCGCCGCGGCCCGGTTGCCGGCCAGGTTCAGCCGCTCCGCGGGAGAGTCGAATTCGGCGGTGAGTTCACCGGCGCGGTCCAACCACCGCCGATGGGTCGACGCCGGCCACGGACCCGCATAGGCCCAGCCGAGATAGGTCATTGCCCGGGCCGCCTCGACCGGGTCATGGTCGAGGTTGGCCACCGCCCGCTCCAGCTCACTGAGCGCGGCCTGCGCCTCACCCCCGGTGATCAGGAGCCGACCCAGGGGGTTGCGGATCTCGGCCTGCTGGCGCGCGGAGAGACCGGGGGTCTCCAGCACCGAGCGCAGGGTACGGATCACGCGGTGGTAGACCTCGTCGACCGGTTCACGACGGCCCAGCGCGGCAACTCCGGCGATGCGCGCGACCCGTGCCCGATCCGCCGGCGGCAGCACGGCCCACGACAACAGCTCGACCAGCAGGTCGACCGCCTTGGTGTGGTCACCCGAGGCCATGGCCAGCTCGGCACCCTGTTCGGCGTATCGCGCCCAGGAACGCGTCTCGCCCGCCTCACGGAAGTGGTGGGCAAGGCGGGCGACAGGCGGTGGGTGGATGTTCTCCAGGGCACGGCCGGCCAGCAGGTGGATGTGTCTGCGGTCGGTCAACGGAATCGCCTCGTAGACGGCCGTCGCGGCCAGCACGTGCCGGAATCCCCACTGGCCGCGGTCGTCCGCGTCCAGGACGCCGGCGTCGGCCGACTCCGCGATGGCGCCTCGACACGCAACGGGAGACAGACCGGCGGTCACCGCGATCGTGGCCACCGATGACCGCTCGGCCAACGTGGCCGCGGCTCGCAACACCTGCTGCGCCGGCGGCGACAGACGGCCCACCCGCTCCCGGGTGGAGTCGCGCACCGTCGGCGGAACCCGGAGCTCGCGCAGCTTCAGCCGGACCCACTGCCCGTCGCGGAAGACGAGGTCGGCGCGGTCGCACATCAGGCGAACCGACTCCTCCAGCGCCAGAGGAACGCCACCGGTCCGCTCGTGCATGAACGTCGCGAACTCCTGCGATACCGGGTTGCCGTCCAGCATCGAGGACACCAGCGCTGCCGTGTCGTCGGGTCGCATCGGCGCCAGGGCGATCCTCAGCTGAGTCACGCCGGCGGGCAATCGGGACGTCAGCCGCAGCAACAGCGACCCATCGTGCACCTCCTCCGGCCGATAGGAGATCACGAGACTGGGGCCGTCCGTCTGCTGTCGGGAGGTGACGAACAGCAGGAACTCCAGGGTCACCTCGTCGGCCCAGTGGGCGTCCTCGAGCACGAGGACGTCGACACGCAGGGCCCGCAGCAGCTCGTCCAGGGCGCGGAACAGGCGATGCCGTGCCGCCTTCGCGTCGTCCAGGGGCTGCAGTGCGGGCGGCAGGTCCGCGGACCATTCAGGGAACAGGGGCCGTAACGCACCCGCCAGGGCGGTGAGCGGCAATCGCGACACCGGGCGGTCGATGCCACGGAACGCGTCGACGATCGGCCCCAGGGTCAACGACTCGCGAAGCGGTGGGCACACCGAGACCAGGGCGGTGCGCTCGTCCGCCGTCGCCAACCACTCTCGCAGCAGTCGGCTCTTCCCGATGCCCGCCTCGCCCTCCACCAGCACGATCGCCGGCGGCCGGGCCAAGGCGGCCCGCAGCGCCGCCATCTCCCGATCACGACCCACGAAATCCGGCGTCGAGACCGTCGGTGAAGTCCCGTCGTCCTCGGGCGAGGGGTCGAGCATGCGTGATGATCTCGCTTTTCGACGCTCGGGCGCAAGTGCCTGCCGGCGCCTCGCGCCGCGGAATTCCTGCAGCGCCGCCGTCCGTGCCACACGGATCTCAGCTACCGGCGACGTCGCTCTTGTGCATGGCGCCCGCGCCGCGGGACACCATGAGGAGCCCACGGAAGACGACCTCGTGGGCGTCCCCGATGGTCTCGGCCCGGACGTCGTCCACGACGATCCTGACCCAGCCGCCGGCCGACTCCGGAAACACGACGGACTGGCACCGGCATGAACCGGACCACCCGGCGCGGAGTACCGCACCCCGCCCCCAGCCGTAGGCGGTCCGCGCGCCGCGCGGATCCCGGGTCAGTCCTCGTCGCTCTTTTTCTTGTCGCGGTTCAGGGCCAGGTCGAGCGCGAGGACGCTGCCGATGATGAGCAGCGGGTCGACGCCGGCAGTGACCTGCACGGCGTAGGTGTCGCGGATCGTCAGCCACCGCTTGGAGACGGCGGCCACCTCGGTGCCGTCGCGTTCGATCACGTACTCGTGGTCGAGCAGGTCGCCCTTCATCTCCAGGTCGTCGGGCCCCGGCACGTCGATGGTGAACTTGTCGCGAAACGGCGTGAGGAGCTTCTTGCGGACCTCTGCGGCCTTCTCGCCACCGATCCGGATCTCGTAGGTGGGACGCAGCGCCACCAGGTGCCGGTGCAGCGTGGCGACCTCCTGGCCGGAGGCGTCCTCGATGACGACCTTGTTGCGGACGCTGAGCACCTTGCCGTCGACGTGGAAGACCTTGGTGCCGTGCTCGTCGAGCACGTCGAAGTCGTCGCCGATCGAGAAGAACCGTTCCCTGATGACAAACATTCTTCAATTCTCCCCCACCGCGCCCGGACGTGCCGGCCGTGGCCGACCAGCCTTACGGGACTCGACACCACGTCACCGTCGACCGGTGGGATCGACGAGGACACCGGGGTTCGCGGACCCGTCGTGGGCAACCCGTTCGGCGTCGATCGGGCCGGACTTCGCGCCGGCCGCCCCGACAACCGGCCGGGAACCGGGGATCATCCCGTCCCGGCGCGGGGAACCACTAACGGTCCGGGCTGCGGCGTCGCTCCTCAATGGTTGATCTGTGTTGCTCGGCCCACGCCCGGACCGCTGCCAACGGGGGCCGCCATTCGCTGGACGCAGCGGGCTGAGTCGATCATCGCTCGCCCGACACCGAGTCATGGTCAGGAAATGCTTCTCCGACGGCTTCACCGTGGCGTGCCGAGGCCGGCCTGGTGGGCCAACAGGGCGGCTTCGGTGCGGTTCTTGCAGTCCAGCTTGACCAACAGCCGGGAGACATAACCCTTGACGGTGGCCTCGGACAGGTGCAGACGACGCCCGATCTGATGGTTCGACCAACCGGCGCCCAGGCCCTCCAGCACCTCCCGCTCACGATCGGTCAGCGAGGCGCAGATGTCGCGGACGTGTTGGCGGTGACGGTGCCCCGTACTGCCGATCAGCCGTTGGGCCGCCATCGGCGACAGGACGGTGTTGCCGGAGGCGGCGACCCGCACCAGGTCGGCGAGTTCCCCCGGTGCGGTGGACTTGACCAGGAACCCGACAGCGCCGGCCCGCAACGCGCGGAGCACGTACTCGTCCAGATCGAAGGTGGTGAGAGCGACGATCCGTGGGGGCGTGGGAAGCGTCGCGATGCGCTCGATCGCGGTGAGCCCGTCGACGCCGGGCATCCGCAGGTCGATCAGCATCACGTCGGGGCGTAGCCGGACCGCGGCCTCCACCGCCTCGGCACCGTCGTACGCCTCCCCGACCACGTCCAGGCCGCAAGCGGTGAGGATGGTACGCAGGTGCGCGCACACCATCCGCTCGTCATCGACGAGCAGGACGCGGATCACCGCCCTGCCGCCGTCGGCACGTACGCCGGGAGTGTGGCGGACACGGTGAAGCCACCGTCCGGCGTCACCCCGGTGGACAGCGTGCCGCCGACGACCTCCACCCGGTGTCGCAGCCCGGCCAGACCGCTGCCGCCGCCGACAGCGGTGAGGCCAACGTCGGGTGGGTAGCGCCCAGGGCGTTCGCAAGATCGAGCTTTGACCCTTTAGTGGGCGCGCAAATAGGTCGGCGGGGATGAGCCGGGTAGGAGGCGGGCACAGGCGTCAGTGATCATGAAGGTTCCTACGCCTAGTGATCACTGGAACGCCTGTGCCCGCTGTCCCATCATGGCTGAGCGACCCCTTGTGGGACCAGTTCGCCGCGCTGCTGCCACCCCGCCCCGCTACCGATCCCACTCATCCGTTGGGCTGTCACCGCCGGCGGGTCGCCGACCGGATCGTGTTCGACAAGTTGCTGCAGGTGCTGCGGTTCGGCTGCTCCTACCAGGGCATCGCCGACTCGACCTGCTCGGCCACCACGATCCGCAACCGCCGCGACGAGTGGATCCGGTTGGGCTTGTTCGCCCAGCTCAAGACGATCGCGCTGAATGCCTACGACCGTCTCGTCGGGCTGCTGCTGGACGACCTCGCCGTCGATGGGTGCATCACCAAGGCGCCCGGCGGTGGCGAGGTCGCTGGCCGTTCACCGGTCGACCGCGGCAAGCAAGGCATGAAACGTTCGGTCATGGTCGAGGCCCGCGGCATCCCACTGGGCCGCGTCCTGGCCGGCGCCAACCGCCACGACTCCCCGCTGCTGGAATCCACCCTGGACCGGCTCGACGACCTCGGCCCGCTGCCCGACACCATCACCGTGCATCTGGACGCCGGGTACGACTCCCAGAAGACCCGCGACCTGCTCACCGACCGCAGGCTGACCGGCGAGATCGCCCGCAAGGGCGTCAAAGCCCCGGTCCAGGCCACCCGGCGGTGGCACGTCGAGCGCACGGAGCCTGTCAAGTCAACTGAGACATTTTCTTGATTTTGTTTAGCTTTGTGCTGCTGGTTGGTTAAGCACAGGCGAGGCGGTGGTCTGTGCGGGGTCGCTGTTGTCGGGTTTGTTGATCCATGCCC
>NZ_WBKR01000096.1 GCF_008868155.1 Micromonospora sp. ALFpr18c | reverse complement strand
TGTCGGCCTACCCGGACGCCTACGCCCAGTGGGAACAGCAGGCCACCGACCTGGTCAACCAGCACTGGAACAGCTGACCCGCAGAACAACACCGAAGGCCGGCACCCGCACAGGGTGCCGGCCTTCGGCATGTTCGGTGTCAGACGCGGAAGCCGGCGGCGCGGGCCGCCTCTCGTTCGCGGCGTCGTTCGGAGCGGCGGCGGACGAACCAGAAGACGAAGAACACCAGGGCGAGCAGGAAGACCAGGACCAGTACCGGCAGGATGACCGCCACGAGTGAGACGATCACGCTGGTGGCGTCCTCGGCGGTGCTGGCCACCGGGGCGCCAAACCCGGCGGTGGTCGCGTTGACGACCGGGCGTGCGGCGGACTTGAGCAGGTGGACGCCGAACGCGAGCACTACGCCGGTGGCCACCGGCACCCACTGGTGGGTGGAGAAGAAGCTTCCCGGGTCACTGACGGTGACCGTCTCCGACGATGATCCGGCACCGAAGGCGAGGCCGCCTGCGGTGGGTCGGACCACGGTCTGCACGACGTCGTTGATGTGGTCGACCACCGGCACCTTGTCGGCCACCATCTCCACGGCGAGCAGTACGGCCAGGATGACGATGACCCAGCCGTTGCCGAGCCACGTCCAGCCGCTGGGCAGGTCGATCAGGTCGGTGTAGCGGGCGAGCAGGCCGAGGGTGAGCAGGGGTATGTAGGCGTTCAACCCTGCCGAGGCGGCGAGGCCGGTACCGGTGAGGACTTCGAGCACAGTCTCAGCATCGCACCGACGTGCCAGTGCCGCTCGGTGGCGACCGGGGGGTGCTCGGCTACCCTCGTCGGGTGCGGTTGGTCATTGCGAAGTGCTCGGTGGACTACGTCGGACGGCTGTCGGCTCACCTGCCGCTGGCCACCCGGTTGTTGATGGTGAAGGCGGACGGGTCGGTGTCGATCCATGCCGACGACCGGGCGTACAAGCCGTTGAACTGGATGAGCCCACCGTGTCGGTTGGAGGAGGCCCCCGGCGTGTGGCGGGTGGTCAACAAGGCTGGCGAGGAACTGCGGATCACCCTGGACGAGATCTTCCAGGACACCTCGTACGAGCTCGGAGTGGATCCGGGTCTGCGTAAGGACGGGGTGGAGGCGCATCTCCAGGAGCTGCTGGCCGCCAACCCGGGCGCGTTGGGTGAGGGGTACACGCTGGTCCGCCGCGAGTACATGACGGCGATCGGCCCGGTCGACCTGCTCTGTCGGGACGCGAACTCCGGCGCGGTGGCCGTCGAGGTCAAGCGGCGCGGTGAGATCGACGGTGTGGAGCAGCTGACCCGCTACCTGGAACTCATGAACCGTGATCCGCTGCTCAGCCCGGTCACCGGGGTGTTCGCCGCGCAGGAGATCAAGCCGCAGGCGCGGGTGCTCGCCACCGACCGGGGTATCCGGTGCGTGGTGGTGGACTACGACAAGCTGCGCGGCATCGAGAAGGACGAGCTGACCCTCTTCTGACCGCTCACGCGCCGGGTTCCGACACTCACCTGTCGTACATCGTCTTGATGACCTTGATGAGTCGTGCCACGTCGGTCGGGGTGCGCTCGAAGGTCATCGACGGCAGCAGTGACCGGGCACGCCGCTTGGTGATGGCCTTGGCGCGACCGAACTCGCGCAGCCCGTCCTCCCCGTGGGTGCGCCCGAAGCCGGAGTCACCGACTCCGCCGAACGGCAGCGTCGACGTTCCGGCGAAGGTCAGGCTGGAGTTGACCGAGGCCATGCCGGAGCGCAGCCGCCGGGCGATGGCCACCGCGCGTCGCCGGCCGAAGACCGAACCCCCCAGGCCGTACGGCAGGGCGTTGGCCCGGTCGACGGCCTCGTCGGCGTCGCGGACCCGGCTGATGGTCAGCGTGGGCCCGAAGGTCTCCTCGCGGACGGCGGCCGAGTCCTCCGGGACGTCCACGAGGACGGTCGGGTGGACGTATGGCGGCTGCACCGCGTTCGGGCCGCCCAGCACGGCGCGTCCGCCG
Source organism: Micromonospora sp. ALFpr18c (assembly GCF_008868155.1). Taxonomy (GTDB): domain Bacteria; phylum Actinomycetota; class Actinomycetes; order Mycobacteriales; family Micromonosporaceae; genus Micromonospora. The sequence goes on along the minus strand of NZ_WBKR01000096.1, from coordinate 21,182 downwards.
GAGGCGATGGCGGCGTCGATGTGGCGGCGGATGACGTCGAGCTGGCCGGGCATCGTGATCGGGCCGATGTCGGTGCCCTCCGGCCCGACGGTCAACCGGCCGGCGCGGGTCACCACCTTGTCGACGAAGGCGTCGAAGACCGGGTCGACGGCGTACACCCGCTCGATGCCGATGCAGGTCTGACCGGCGTTGGTCATGCCGCCCCAGACGCACGCCTCGGCGGCGGCGTCCAGGTCGGCGTCGCTGTCGACGATCATGGCGTCCTTGCCGCCGCCCTCGATCAGCACCGGGGTCAGTGTCTCGGCGCAGGCGGCCATCACCTTCCGGGCCGTCGCGGTGGAGCCGGTGAAGGCCAACTTGCCGACCCCGGAACGGCAGAGCGCCGCGCCCACGTCGCCCAGCCCGTGCACCGCCGTGAACACCGGCTGCTCGGGCACCACCTCGGCGAAGCTGTCCACCAGCCACTGGCCGGCGGCGGGCGTGTACTCGCTCGGCTTGAGCACCACGGCGTTGCCGGCGGCGAGGGCGTACGCGGCGGAGCCGATCGGGGTGAACACCGGATAGTTCCACGGCCCGATGACGCCGACCACGCCGTACGGCTGGTATTCGAGGTGCCCGGAGAACTCGGCGAGGATGAGGCGGGACCGCACCCGGCGCGGGCCGAGCACCCGGCCGGCGTTGCGGGCGGCCCAGTCGATGTGTTCGATCGCGGTGACGATCTCGACGATCGCGTCGGCGACCGGTTTGCCGCCCTCGACGTGCACCAACTCGGCGAGCTGTTCGATCCGCTTGGCGAGCAGGGCGCGCCAGCGCAGCAGCCGCGCGCGACGGCCGCTGAAGCCCAGCCCGACCCACCACTCACCAGCGGCGCGGGCGCGGTCGACGGCCTGCCGCACGTCGGCCTCGGTGGCGAGCGGGAGGCGGCCGGCCTCGGCGCCGGTGGCCGGACTGGTGGAAACCAGGTGGCCGGCATCGACGAGAGGCGTGCCAGGGACATGGACAGCCGTCATGGTGGCAGTCTAGACCCGAAGATTACTCATCGGTAGGCCGCGATTCCGACCCGGCCGGACGGGAGTCGCATCGATCCGCCCACTCGTTGATCAGGGCAGGTCAGACCCTGGGTGGAGACTCTCCGTCGCCCGAATCGTCGAACACAAGGTGACCGGGAGGTGACGAGGAGCTGACCGGCTGGTCGGTATTGACGATTACCGTCTGATGGCAAGCTGACGCGCGGAGTGACGGTGTGGGGTGGAGGGCTGACTGTCCATGGAGGAACATCCAGAGTTGCTGCCGTTGTTGACGGTTGCCGGTGGGCCGATGCGCGGGGCGAGTTTTCGGCTGCGGGCCGAGCCACAGGTGATCGGTCGAGCGCCGACCGGTCACGTGGTCATCAACGATCCCCACTTGAGCCGCCGGCACGCGGAGGTGTGGCTGGCCCCGGAGGGCGCGTCGCTGCGGGACCTGGGCTCGACGAACGGCACCTGGCTCAACGACCGCAGGATCACCGGGACCGAGTTGCTCTCCGACGGCGACGTGATCCGGATCGGCCGTACCGAGCTGCGCCTGTTCGACCCGGGGGTCGCGCACACCGATCCGGTCGGGCTCAGGTTCGGCCCGTCCCGGCGTGACGTTCGGCCGACGTTGCCGTTGCCGCTGGCGGCGCCGCCCACCGCGCGGCGCTAGGCGTCGGGGGTCTGGACCGGCGCGGAGCGCCGTGGCAGCATGCCGCGGATGGAGACCGAGCAACGGACCGTCACGGCCAACGGCATCACCCAGGCGGTACGGGTGGCCGGCCCCCCGGACGGCACGCCGCTGCTGCTGATCCACGGCAACTGTTCGTCGTCCCTGTTCTGGGAGCCACTGATCCGGCGGCTGCCGCCGACGCTGCGGGTGGTCGCACCGGACCTGCGTGGCTACGGCGACTCCGAGACCGCGCCGGTGGACGCCACCCGCGGCCTGCGGGACTTCGCCGACGATGTGGCCGCACTGCTGGACGACCCGACGCTCTTCGGCGGCAGCGACGCGACCCCCGTGGTGGTCGGGCACTCCCTCGGCGGCGGGGTGGCGATGCGGCTGCTCGTCGACCACCCGGAACGGGTCCGCGCGCTGCTGCTCGCCGCGCCGGTCTCCCCGTACGGCTTCGGCGGCACCCGGGACGTGGCGGGCACACCGACCACCCCCGACTTCGCCGGTACCGGTGGCGGCACGGCGAACCGGGACTTCACCGCTCGGCTCGCCGCCGGTGACCGCGGCGCCGAGGCGCAGGCCAGCCCACGCGCCGTGCTGCGGGCCACCTACGTGGCCGACCCGGCCTCGCTGGACACGGACGAGGAGCTGCTGCTGGACAGCCTGCTGTCGACGGCGACCGGCGACGACAACTATCCGGGCACGGCGGTGCCGTCGGAGAACTGGCCGGGCATGGCGCCGGGGGAGCGGGGAGTGCTCAACGCGCTCGCGCCGACCTGGTTCCGGCTCGCCGACGAACTGGTCGCTGTGGCCGACAAGCCGCCGGTCACCTGGGTACGCGGGGGCGCCGACGTGATCGTGTCGGACACCTCGCTGTTCGACCTGGCGTACCTGGGCTCGCTGGGCGTGCTGCCCGGCTGGCCCGGGGAGGAGGTCTGCCCGCCGCAGCCGATGGTCGGCCAGACCCGGGCGGTGCTGGAGCGGTACGCGGCGGCCGGCGGCGCGTACCACGAGGTGGTGTTGCCCGGTTGCGGGCACAGCCCGCACCTGGAACGCCCGGCGGAGTTCGTCGCGGAGCTGCTGGCCCTGACCGACGTGCCGGCCGTCTAGGGGCACTGGGGCACCGTGGGTGAAATATGCCACGGCGTCTCGACAACCAAGCGTCACGTGGCAGACTCGCGCGCATAACCTTAGCGGCCGTTCAGTGGCCGTGTGGAGTGTCTGGGGAGGCCGGTCGTGGCGCGCGAGTTCAGCACCGTGGGTGTGGTGGGGCTGGGCACCATGGGTGCCGGCATCGTCGAGGTCTTCGCCCGCAACGGCATTGACGTGGTCGCGGTCGAGATCTCCGAGCCGGCGCTGGAACGCGGCCGGGCCACCCTCACCGGCTCCACCGACCGGGCCGTCGCCAAGGGCAAGCTCGCGGCAGCGGACCGGGACGCCCTGCACGAGCGGGTCCACTTCGCGGTGGGCCTGGACGCGCTGCACTCCGTGGACCTGGTCATCGAGGCGGTGCCCGAGCACCTCGACCTCAAGCAGCGGATCTTCGCGGAACTGGACCGGGTCTGCCGGCCGGAGACCATCCTGGCCACCAACACCTCGTCGCTGAGCGTCACCGAGATCTCGGTCGCCACCACCCGGCCCAACCAGGTGATCGGCATCCACTTCTTCAACCCGGCCCCGGTGATGAAGCTGGTCGAGGTGGTCCGCACGGTCGTCACCTCGCCCGAGGTGGTCGCCGACGTCGAGGCGCTCTGCGGCCGGCTCGGCAAGGTCGACGTCACCATCAACGACCGGGCCGGCTTCATCGCCAACGCGCTGCTCTTCGGCTACCTCAACCACGCCGTCGGCATGTTCGAGTCGCACTACGCGACCCGGGAGGACATCGACGCCGCGATGAAGCTCGGCTGCGGCCTGCCGATGGGCCCGCTCGCGCTGATGGACCTGATCGGCCTGGACACCGCGTACGAGATCCTGGACACCATGTACCGGCGCGGCGGGCGGGACCGCCGGCACGCCCCGGTGCCGCTGCTCAAGCAGATGGTGACGGCGGGACTGCTCGGCCGGAAGTCCGGCCGGGGCTTCTACACCTACGAGCGGCCCGGCTCCCCGGTGGTCGTACCGGATGAGGCGACGCCGCCGGCCACGGAGGCCGCGCTCGCCGACGGCGCGCGAGCCATCGCCAAGGTCGGCGTCGTGGGCTCCGGGACGATGGCCACCGGGATCATCGAGGTGTTCGCGAAGGCCGGCTACGAGGTCGTCTCGGTGACCCGCGGCGCGGAGAAGTCCGCGACGGTCTGCGAGGCGGTGAAGACCTCGCTGAACAAGGGCGTGGTGCGCGGCAAGCTGGCCGAGGCCGACCGGGACGCCGCGCTCGGCCGGATCAGTTGGTCGGGCACCCTCGACCACCTCGCCGACGTCGACCTGGTGGTCGAGGCGGTGGTCGAGGAGCTGAGCGTCAAGAAGGCGCTCTTCGCCAGCCTCGACGAGATCTGCAAGCCGGGCGTGGTGCTGGCCACCACGACCTCCTCCCTGCCGGTGATCGACGTGGCGATGGCCACCCAGCGGCCGGCCGACGTGGTGGGGCTGCACTTCTTCAACCCGGCGCCGGTCATGCCGCTGGTCGAGGTCGTCCGCACCATCCGCACCTCGCCGGAGGCCACCGCCACCGCCCGCGCGGTCTGCGCCGCGCTCGGCAAGACCGGCGTGGTCTGCGGCGACCGGTCCGGGTTCATCGTCAACGCGCTGCTCTTCCCGTACCTGAACGACGCGGTGAAGATGCTGGAGGCCAGCTACTCCACCGCCGACGACATCGACCACGCGATGAAGCTGGGCTGCGGCTACCCGATGGGCCCGTTCGAGCTGCTCGACGTGGTCGGACTGGACGTCTCGCTGGCCATCCAGCGGGAGCTGTACCTGGAGCTGCGCGAGCCGGGCTTCGCGCCCGCGCCACTGCTGGAGCACCTGGTCACCGCCGGCTACCTGGGCCGCAAGACCCGCCGGGGATTCCGCGACCACTCGCACCGCTGACCGGGTCAACGCCGGAACGTCCCGGCCGCGTCTGCATGGTGTGACCTTCGAGGAGTACGTCGCCAGCCGCGGCCCGGCCCTGGTCCGGCTGGCGCGGCTGCTGACCGGCGACGAGCACCGGGCCGAGGACCTCACCCAGGACGTGCTGTCCCGGGCGTACGTGCACTGGCGCAGGATCTCCCGGGCCGACCGTCCCGACGTGTACGTGCGTCGGATGCTCGTCAACGCCAACAACTCCTGGTGGCGCCGCCGGTCCAGCCGCGAGCTGGCCGTCGACACCGTCGCCGACCGCCCGCAGCGCGGCGACCTCGGCGGCGAGGTGGCCGACCGGGACGAGATGTGGCGGCTGATCCTCGGCCTGCCCGACCGCCAGCGGGCGGTGCTGGTGCTGCGCTACTACGAGGACCTCGACGACGCGACGATCGCCCAGATCCTGGACTGCTCGCCGGTCACCGTCCGCACCCATGCGATGCGGGCCTTCGCGAACCTCCGGGAGCGCTGCGGTGCCCCGGCCAAGAACGGGAGCCGGCCGTGATCGACCTCGACGAACAGATCGCCCAGACCCTGCGAGAGCGTGCCGAGGGCGACGTCGACACCAACCGGCTGCTGCGGGCGTCCCGCGCGCGCGGCCGCCGCCGTCAACTGCACCGCCGGGTCGCCGCCGGGACCGCGTTGTCCCTGGTCGGGGCGCTCGGCGTGGTGGGGGTGACCGGGACGGGCCCCGACGGGCTGACCGGTCGACTGCCCTGGACCGCCGCCAGGCCCGCCGCCACGCCCGCCGGCGCCACGCCAGTGCCGCCCCGGGTCGACGGGGTGCTCGGTGCCGCCGCCGACCCGGCGCTGGTCGGCAGCGATCCGACGGTGCTGCACTTCGGCCTCGACCCGACCCGGGTGCGCTACCTGGGCTGGTCGGTCGTCCGGGGCCACACCGAGTCGGTACGGCTCAGCGTGCGGGACGACCAACCGGTGCATGTCCAGGTGAGCCGTACGCCGGAATCGTTGTCCACCAGCGTCTCGTTCGGCAACGTCGAGGTCGACGTGGCCAGGCTGGGGATCCAGTCCTTCGACGGCACGATCCACCCGACGAGTGGCGGCGCGAGTGGGCTGGTCACGTCCTGGAATCCCGCACCGGGTCTGTACGCCCGTGCCGTCATCCTGCAGGGGGACCGCGCCGGGCTGGAGCGGGCGGTCGGGGCACTGCGCTGGAACGAGGCCCGCTCGTGCGCCGTGCCGCTGCGGCTCGACGCCCTGCCCGACGGCGCGCCGATCAACACCTGCTCGGTCGACGTCAGCGCGTACCCGAAGCTGGTCACCTCGGACTTCACCCTCGGGCGGGCGGCGAACCAGATCATGTTCGTGACCTACCGTTACGCGAGCGGGGCCGGCACCCGGACCGAGGGGAACCGGACCATCGCTGGCCGCCCCGCGAACCTCTCCGCGGACGGGTCGACCCTGGATCTGCTCGGCATCCCCCGGACGACGGTGAGCGTCAGCTTCAACTGGCAGTGGGAGGGGCGGCGGCCGGCCGACGCCGAGCCGGGCGCGACGAGCGGCTTCACCGAGGCGGACGCGACGACCGTGCTGGCGGGGGCGCGGGTCGTCGACGACCCGACGCGGCCGCAGAGCTGGAAGTGAGCGCAGCCGTCGGACGGACCGCCCCCGGGGCTGGTCCGTCCGGCGGAACGTACGCTTGGTGACTGTGAGCCCCCGTCGCAATCGCCCTCGCCGGGACGAGAACGCCAACCTGGATGCCGACCGGGTCCGGCAGGGTGTCGCCTCGGTGCAGCAGTGGACCGACGGTGCCTGGCAGGTGCGCGGGATCGGCGCGGGCGCGTCGGTCAAGACGTACCGCTGCCCCGGTTGTGACCAGGAGATCCGACCCGGGGTGGCGCACCTGGTGGCCTGGCCGGCGGACGGCCTGGGTGACCTGACCGACCGGCGGCACTGGCACAGCGGCTGCTGGCGTGCCCGGGAGCGGCGCGGCCCGGCGGTGCAGCGCGGCCGGGGCACCCCGCGCTACTGAGCGAGCGACCTGGATCACCCTCTTCCCGCCTGGGCGGGCGGCGGCGGCGACTTCGCGACAGACTTGGGCGGTGAGCACACCGATCCGCGCGTCGTCGATCCTGCCCGGTCGTCGGGAGGACATCGAGCTGCACACCGCCGACGGTCTGCGGCTGGTCGGCGAGTTGGCCCTGCCGGCGCAGCGACCGCCGGTCGCCACCCTGGTCTGCCTGCACCCGCTGCCCACCCACGGCGGAATGATGGACAGCCACGTGTTCCGCAAGGCGGCCTGGCGGCTGCCCGCGCTGGCCGACGTGGCCGTGCTGCGGTTCAACACCCGCGGCACCAGCAGTGTGCGCGGCACCAGCGAGGGGGCCTTCGACGGTGCGGTGGGCGAACGTTTCGACGTGGCCGCCGCCATCGAGTACGCGGAGTTCGCCGAACTGCCCAACATCTGGCTGGTCGGCTGGTCGTTCGGCACCGACCTGGCCCTCAAGTACGGGTGTGACCCGGCCATCGCCGGCGCGATCCTGCTCTCCCCGCCGCTGCGCTTCTCGACACCGGACGACCTGGCCACCTGGGCCGGCTCCGGTCGGCCGCTGGTGGCGCTGGTGCCGGAGTTCGACGACTACCTGCGCCCGGCGGAGGCGCGGGAGCGGTTCGCGGCCGTGCCGCAGGCCGAGGTCGTCGGGGTGCCGGGCGCCAAGCACCTCTGGGTCGGCGACGCGGAGACCGTGCTCGACGAGATCGTCCGCCGGGTCAACCCCGCGGTCGAGGTGCCCCTGCCGACCACCTGGGACGGCCCGATGGAGGCCGGCGACGTCAGCGCGTACGCCGACCGGACGGTGGCGGCCTTCGCGGACACCCCCGTGCCCCGGCCGGGCGACTGACGGGTCAGCGCCGCTCCTGCCGGGGCAGCACCACCTCACGCAGGATCAGTTGCAGCGCGGCCACCGTCGGGATGGCGATCAGCGCACCCACCACGCCCAGCAGGGCCACCCCGAGCAGCGCGGCCAGCAGGGCGGCCACCTCGTTGACCTCCACCGAGCGCCGCATCACCTTCGGGTAGATCAGGTAGTTCTCCACCTGCTGATAGATCAGGAAGAACACCGCGCAGGCGATGCCGGTGGGCAGGTCGGCGGCGAAGCCGACCAGGCTCACGATCACCGCACCGAGGGTGGCGCCGATCTGTGGGATCAGGTCGGTCACCGCGACGACCACGGCCAACGCGAACGGGTACGGCAGCCCGACGATCAACGCGAACACGAAGGTGGTCGCGCCGGCCAGCACCGCGATGCTCAGGGCCCCGACCATGTACGCGCCGACCTTGGTCAGGATCTCGTCGCCGATCAGCTGCACCCGCTCCCGCCGCGAGCGGGGCACCAACGCGTAGCCCAGGGAACGCAGCCGGTTGAAGTACGCCAGGAAGTAGATGGTCAGCACCAGCACGGTCAGTGTCCGGAACACCGTGCCGAAGATCAGTTGGGCCCCGCCGAGCACCCCGCCCAGTGCCCGGCCGATGGTGTCCGCGTTCGCCGCGCCCTGCACCCGCTCCACCACGTCGTACCGCTCCACCAGGTCGTTGACCGTCGGGTTGCGGCGCAACTCCTCAAGCAGGCTGGGGATCTGGTCGATGAACTGCCCGGACTGCGTCACGATCGGCGGGACCAACGCCACCACGCCGCCGCAGATCAGCAACACCACGGTCAACGCGACCACCGCGACCGCAAGGCCGTGCGGCACGCCCCACCGGCGCAGCCGCACCACCGCCGGGTTGAGGCCGACCGCGAGGAAGAGCGCGATCACCACCAGCACCAGGATGCCGCCGGCGTTGCGAATCCCCAGATAGAGGGTGTACGCCAGCAGCACGCCCAACGCGCCGGTGAAGCCGATCAGGAAACTGCTGCGCCGCAGCGGACGCCCCGGAGTGCCGAACTTCCCGGACGGGACCGCCGGCGGCTCGTCGGGGTCGATTCCCGGGGCGGGGACCGGCACCGGCGCGGGTGCCTGGGCCGAGGAGGACTCGGGGGTCACGTCCGGGTCGTCGCCGGACGGGTCATGCTGCGGCACCAGGGACCTCCCGGCTCAGGCGGTGGGACGACGGGTGGCGGCCACGAACGCCCGCCACGCGGCCGGCGCGAAGACCAGCACCGTGCCGGACGGGTCCTTGCTGTCCCGCACCCCCACCACCCCGGGCAGGTTGTCCGCCACCTCGACACACTCACCGTTACCGCTACGGCTGGACGTGCGCCAGAGCGCGCCGGTCAGGTCCATGAGGTCACAACTTCCTTCATCAGTTCGATCGACTGGCGGCGGGACAACGCACTGCTTCTGATCATCTCCCAGCGCGCCAGCAGCGTAGCCACCTCATGGTCGCCATCCACGACGAGACCGTCAATCTGGTGCTCCATGTGCCCAACCCAACCACCGTCGGCACCACGGGCCAGGTTGAACGGCCCGGAGAGGCCGACGTGCAGCCCGACGTCGGCCGGAATGACGTGCAGGCTGACGTGTGGTCGCTCCATGCTCGAGACGAGGTGGGTGAGCTGCTCGACCATCAAGCCGCGGACCTCCTCGCCGGACCGCCGCAGCACCAACTCGTCCACCACCGCCACGAACTGCGGCGGATCCGGCTGCATCAGCAGCGACTGGCGGTCCAGGCGGGCGTGGACCCGGCGTTCCACCTCGTCGTCGCTGAGCAGGTCGTCGCAACGGATAACGGCGCGGGCGTAGTTCTCGGTCTGTAGCAGCCCCGGGATCAGCGTGGGTTGGAAACACCGCAGTTGGCGGGCGCTGCGCTCGGCGTCCAGCCACGGACGGAACCAGCTCGGCTGACCGTCCCGCTCCGCGAGCTCGAGCAGGTGGACGAGGAGGCCGTCGGTGGTCAGCACCTCGTCGGCGCGGGCCAGGAACAGCCGGTCCAGGGGTCGTTGGCCCAGCTCCAGTGCCGACACCATCGAGCCGGGATAGTGGACCAGACGGCCGAAATCCTCCTGGCTCATCCCGGCGGCGGTCCGCAGCCGACGCAACTGCGCGCGGATCATGTCAGCCGTCGGCGCGGCGTCGCCTTCCACAGTGCCTCCGCAGGTCGTGGGTCGATTCCACCAACTGTCCCGGCGCGCCGTGCCGTCGACACAGCGCCGCCGTCGAACACGGTGGTGCCTTCCGAACGTAGTGGCCTGGTCAGCAGACTGTCACGTACCGGATCGTGCGGCTGTCGTCGCCTCAAGCCCTGTTCCCGGCGGCGCAACCGTTTCCAGTCGAGGAGGTACCCATGCCCAGTTCTCGCCGTGCCGGTCGCGCGCTGCCCGTCACCGCGGCGCCCCGGTCGAGATGCACGCCGTCGGGCTCTGGATCGGGTGGCCGGGGCCGTACGCCGGCATCGGGGCTGCCCCAGCCGCGACTTGGGCCGTACCCCGCGTTCCCCCGACCCTGCGGTGCGCGGACGCCGCACACTCCGCTGCGACCCATGTGGCGCTGCCGGGCCGACGGCCGACCCTGGCCCTGTGCGGACGCCCGGCTGCTGCTCAAGGCGGAGTTCGACGAAGATCCTGCCGCGCTGACCATCTACCTGGCCGGGCTCTACCACGAGGCAGCACACGACCTGTACCAGCTCAATCCCTACGACGGGCCGACGCCCAGGGAGTTGTTCGAACGTTTCGTGGCGTGGGGGCCGTTCCGCCGCCCGATCATCGATCCACCCCCGCACGTCAGCTAGACCCTGCTGGCTCCGTGCAGATCTTGGACAGTTTCCGTCACGTCCTAACGGAAACTGTCCAAGATCTCGACGCTCGGTGTGGGCGTCCGTCAGTCCTTCTCGATCGTGACCTTGCTGGGCTTGGCACTGCGCTCGTCGGTGGTCGGCTTGCTGGGGCGCTTGCCGTTCTCGCCGGTGCTGGTGATCTTGGTCGGCTTGGCGTCCCGGCCACCCTCGCCCGGAACGGCCGCCACCGTCGGCTCGCCGTCGACCCCGGCGCTGGCCGTGCCACCGTCGACAGTGGTCACCGGCTCGGCCACCGGTCGCGTGGTCGACTGCCCGGAATCGTCGGCGCTGGCGTTCACCGGCTGCGCAACGCCGTCGGGCGCGACCTTGAGACCACCGGCCGCACCGTCGCCGCCGGCCGGGCCGTTCCCGCCGCCGGCCGCAACGGTCGCGGTCTTGGTCGGTCCGTCGGTACCGGCGTCGTCGGCCGGGCCGTTCCCGCCGCTGGTCGCCACGGTCGCGGGTACGGCGGAAGCCTCGCCGGTCGCCGGCGCGTCGTCGGGGCGATCGCCCGCCGCCGGCGCGGTCGGGCCGTCGATCGGGCCGGTGGTGCTGTGCAGCCGCACTTCGGCCATCCGCCGCTCGATCTCGTCGGACTCCTGCCGGGCCCTCCACGTCTCCTGCCGCAGGTCAGCGAGTTGCTGCTGGGCCTGCGCGATCTCCAACATCACCTGGGCGAGCTGCTGCCGGCCGGCCGCCGACTCCTGCTGGGTGGCCGCCAGGTGCTGCTGCGTGGTGGCGAGGTGCTGCTGGGTGGTGGCCGCGTACTCCTCGAACTGGCGACGCGACGCCGCGACGTGCTCGTCGGCCTTGCGGCGCTTGTCGCCCGCCTCGGCCTCGGCCCGGCTCAGCAGCTCGGCGGCCTCCGACTCGGCGCGCTCGCGCAGGGCCGACGCGTCCCGCTCGGCCGCCAGGCGGATCGCCTCGGCACCCTGCTCGATCTCGTTCTTGCGGCCGGTGTACTCGGTCTCCAGCGTCTCCTTGCGGGTCGAGTACTCGGTCTCCAGCTCGTCGCGGCGGGCGGTGAAGCTCGACTCCAACTCCTGCTGGCGGCCGGTGAAGGTGCTCTCCAGCTCCTGCTGACGGCTGGTGAACCCGGCCTCCAGCTCCTGCTGACGGGAGGCGTGCTGCTTGTCCAGCTCGTCGCGGCGCTTCGCGTACTCCTGCTCGGCCGTGGACCGCCGCTGGGCCAGCTCCCGGTCGGCCGCCTCCCGCCGGGAGTTGACCTCCTGCTCCACCCCGGCGCGCCAGGCGCCCAGCTCCTGCTGGGTCTGCGCGCGGGCGTGCTTGACGTACGCCTCGGTCTCGGTGCGCATCCGCTGGACGTACGCCTCGGTCTCGGCCCGGTTGCGCTTGGCCGACTCGGTGGCCTGCGTGGTCAGCCGCTCCGCCTCCTGCTGCGCCTTGGCCCGGGTGGCCCGGCCGGCCATCGACGCGTCGTCGATGATCTGCTTGGCCTCCTGCTGCGCCTTGGCGTGGGTGGCCCGGCCCGCCTCGGTCGCGGTGTCGGTGAGCCGCTTTGCCTCCTGCTGCGCCTTGGCGTGCACCTCCTTGGCGGCCTCGCGTAGCTCGCTGGCCTCCTGCCGGGCGGTGGTCAGCGCCTCGCGGGCCGCCTCGCGCAGCTTGGTGGACTCCTGCTGAGCCCGAGTGTGGATCTCCTTGGCGGTGTCCCGCAGTTGGGTGGCCTCCTGCTGGGCCTTCGCCAACGCGTCCTGTGCCGCCTTGCGCAGCTTCGCCGACTCATCCTTCGCCGCCTGAAGCGTCGCCTCCGCCTCGGCACGCCGGGAGGCGCTGTGCCGCTCCTCCTCCGCGCGCCGCGCGGCGAGGGCGATCTCGAAGTCCTTCAGTGCCCGCCCGGCCTGCTCCCGGGCCTCCTCGATGATGTGCTCGGCAGCGGTACGACGGGCCTCGATCTCCTCGTTGGCCGCCGACAGGATCTGCTCGGCCTGCTCCTCGGCGAGGGTGAGGATCGACTCGACCCGGGGGCCCAGGTGTCGGAACGACGCCCGGTCCACCACATTCATCTGCTTGCGTACCTGGGTGAGGTCGCGTTGCAGCACCTCGACCTGGCCGGCGAGTTTGTGGATCTGTGTGTAGGCCTGTTCCCGTTCGGCGGCGAGGGTCGCGATCTCGTGCTCGGCACGCGCGACGTACCGGTCGACCTGTTTCTTTTCGTACCCCCGCAGAGCGGACTCGAAGCTGGGCTCCGTCGTCACGTCCCCGCCGAGCGCGAACAGTTCCTCGCCGTGCGACATGCCCCCATCCTCACACGCATCGGCTCCGGCTGGGGCGATACGGACGCCCCTTGTGGGACCTACTTCACTCCATTCGCGGCACTGCGTGCCACGGGCTGGGAAACGCATACGGCGCGAGGTCACACCGGTTACCCGGTGTCACCTCGCGCCGTCGATGCCCCGACCTGACGCCTGGCGTCAGCCGGCGGTCTCCGCGGTCACCCGCTCCTGACCACCGTCGGTCTTCTTGGCCTCCGGCTTGGCCGCCGGAGCTGCCGACGCCGGCACCCCGGGGACGATCCCGGCGAGCCCGGAGAGCATCTGGCCGAGCTGCGAGGTGACCGCGTCCTTCTGCCGGGTGAGGTCCTCGACCTCGCGGCGGGCGGCCTGCGTGGTCAGCTCCGCCTCGGTGCGGGCCTCGGTGAGCAGGCGCTGCGACTCGGCCTTGGCCTCGTTGAGCGTCTTCTCGGACAGGGCCTTGGCCTTGTCCACCGTCTCGGCGGCGTTGCGCTCCGACTCGACCCGGCGGGCCTCGGCGCGCTGCTCGATCTCCTTGGCCCGCTCCTGCGCGGCCCGCGCCCGCTGCTCAGCCTCGCTGACCAGCTTCTGGGTCTGCGCGACCTGGGCGGCGTGCCGCTCGGACTCCTCGCGCTCCGCCTTCTCCCGCCGCTCGGCCAACTGGAGCTCCAGGGCCTGCAGATCCTTGTCGCGCTTGTCCCGCGCGTCGGTGAGCAGCTTGGTCGCCTCGGCGCGCTTCTCCTCGGCCTCGCGGGCCGCCTTGGCCCGCTGCTGGGTGATCTCCCGCTCGGCGGTGGCGCGCAGGGTGGCCACCTCCCGCTCCACGGTCGACTTCAGCTCGGCCACCTCGTGCGCGGTGACCGTGCGCAGTTGCTTGGTCTCGCGGTCGGCGTCCGCGCGCAGCGTGTCGGCCTCGCGGCGGGCCTGCACCCGGACCTCGGCGGCCTCGCGCTCGGCGGCGGTACGCAGGTTGCCGGCCTCGCGCTCGGCGCTCGCCTTCATCGCGGCGGCCTCGGCGCGGGCCTTGTCGGTGATCTCACGGGCCTCGAGGCGGGCGGCGGAGAGGATGCCCTCCGACTCGCGCTTGGCCTCGTTGCGGTGGTCGTTGGCCTGCTCCTCGGCGAGCCGGAGGATCTGCTCGACGCGGGTGCCGAGCCCGGAGAGGGTGGGCCGGCTGTTCTCTTCGAGCTGCTTGTTGGTGTCGGCGAGCTTCTGCTCCAGCGCACTCATGCGCTGCTCGGCCTGGCGGAGCCGACGCTGGGCGTCGTTCATCCGCTGCTCGGCCTCGGCACGGGCCTGCTCGGACTGGGTCAGCGCGGCGGTCATCCGGCCGAGGAAGTCATCGACCTGGTGAGTGTTGTATCCGCGCAGGCCAACGGTGAAATCTGGCTGCGAGTTCGCGTTATCGAAGAACGCGAGAGGGGAGGACTGCTGCTGGGGCATTGGGACATACTGGCAGACGCCCCAGGGTGCTTCGCAAGAGCGGTGCGCAGCTTTCGTGTCCTCTTTACATGGTCAACTCCCGCGCTCGGCGATGCCGGACCAATCGCCGATCTTGGCAGGTCCCGGGCGGGTCGGACGCCACGCAGCGTGACATGGAAAAGGGCCACGGGGATGTCCCGTGGCCCTTTGTTCGATCCCGAGCGGCGTTGCGCAAATGAGGGTGGAAGAACAATGGCCGATCACCGCATTGGCCATCCGGTGCTCATCCGTCCGGCCGGTGGCCCGGTCAGTGCCCCCGGAACCGGTTGATCGCGTCCTCGTGTCGGGCCCGCAGTTCCCCGTCGCGAACGCCCAGCCCGTCGGTGGGGGCGAGGCAACGCACCCCGACCTTGCCCTGGTGGGCGTTGCGGTGCACCTCGTACGCCGCCTGGCCGGTCTGCTCCAACGGGTACGTGCGCGACACCGTCGGGTGCACCTTGCCGAGCGCGACCAGCCGGTTGGCCTGCCACGCCTCGTGGTAGTTGGCGAAGTGGCTGCCGACGATCCGCTTGAGGTGCATCCACAGGTAGCGGTTGTCGTACTGGTGCTGGAAGCCGCTGGTGGACGCGCAGGTGACGATGGTGCCGCCGCGCCGGGCCACGTAGACGCTCGCGCCGAACGTCTCCCGGCCCGGGTGCTCGAAGACGATGTCCGGGTCCTCGCCGCCGGTCAGCTCGCGGATCCGTTCGCCGAGGCGCCGCCACTCGTCCGGGTCCTGGGTCTCCTCGTCCTTCCAGAACCGAAAACCTTCCGCGGCCCGGTCGATGACCAGCTCCGCGCCCATCCGGCGGCACAGCTCGGCCTTCTCCGGCGAGGAGACGACGCAGACCGGGATCGCGCCGCCGTTGAGTGCCATCTGGGTGGCGTACCCGCCGAGGCCGCCGGACGCGCCCCAGATCAGCACCACGTCGCCCTGCTTCATGTTGGCGCCGTGGTGCGAGACGAGCTGGCGGTACGCGGTCGAGTTGACCAGCCCCGGGCTCGCCGCCTCCTCCCAGCTCAGGTGGCGCGGCTTGGGCATCAGCTGGTTGGCCTTGACCACGGCCAGCTCGGCCAGGCCGCCGAAGTTGGTCTCGAAGCCCCAGATCCGCTGCTGCGGGTCGAGCATGGTGTCGTCGTGCCCGGCCGCGTCCTCCAACTCGACGGAGAGACAGTGTGCGACGACCTCGTCGCCGGCCGCCCACCGGGTGACCCCGGGGCCGGTGCGCAGCACCACGCCGGCGGCGTCCGAGCCGACCACGTGGTACGGCAGGTCGTGCCGGCGGGTCAGCTCGGAGATCCGCCCGTAGCGCCGGAGGAACGTGAAGGTGGACACCGGCTCGAAGATGCTGGTCCACACCGTGTTGTAGTTGATCGCGCTCGCCATCACGGCGATCAGCGCCTCGCCCGGCCCGAGTTCCGGGGTCGGCACCTCCTGCACGTGCAACGCCTTGCGGGGGTCCTTGTCCCGGGTGGCCATGCCGTCGAACATCCGCGACTCCTCGGCGCGGACGACCACACCCCGGTAGCTCTCCGGTACCGGCAGCCCGGCGACGCCGGCCAGCTCGCGGTCCGGATCGTTCGATTCCTCCGCCGCCATGATCGCTTCGAGGATGTCCTGCACGGTGACCTCCGGTTCGTCCGCACCCGTACGGGCCCGGGTGCTGCCATCGTCGGCGCCGGTGGGCACGACCGCCATGTCGGCATTCGACACATCCGGCACCGGTCGCGCTCCTGTGGGCCGGGACGTTACTGAACGGTAGCTAAAGCCGGAAGTCCTCTGTGAAAAACTGCATCCGCCGATGCGTGAAGGTGTCCAGGCACCCCGCCAACCGCGCACTGACGTGCGCCGGACGCCGCCGGGTGGCCGCAACGTCAGGGATGTAGTGGCCTCACGGCGGGCGGAGACCACCACATCCCGGATGTTGTGCGGATCTTGGACGGCAGGGCGGTAGGACGGCGCCCGGCGGGGCGCCCGCAGGGGCGGGTCAGTGGCCGGCGGCGGGCTCGACCAGCTCGATCAGCACGCCGCCGGCGTCCTTCGGGTGCACGAAGTTGATCCGGCTGTCGGCGGTGCCGCGTCGCGGCTCGTCGTAGAGCAGTCGTACCCCGCGCTCGCGCAGTGCCGCGCAGGCCGCGTCGATGTCCGCCACGGTGTACGCGACCTGCTGCACGCCCGGCCCGTTGCGGTCGAGGAACTTCGCGATCGTCGACTCGGGGGTGAGCGGGGCGAGCAACTGCACGCAGCCACCCTCGGTGGTCGGCCCGACGGTCAGCATCGCTTCCCGGACGCCCTGCTCGGCGTTGGTCTCGACGTGTACGCAACGCATCCCGAACGTCCGCTGGTAGAAGTCGATCGCGGCGTCCAGGTCGGCCACGGCGATCCCGACGTGGTCAATCTTGCGAAGCCCGATGTCTGTGACGTAGTCCGCACCGGGCTCGGCGGGGGAGTTCTCAGCCATGGCGCTAGTCTGACCGAACAATCGTTAAGGCGTACAGCTCGGCACCCCCCTCGGAGGCAGGCATGGCTTCGGTGATCGTCAGCGGCGCGCGCACCCCGATGGGGCGGCTGCTGGGCAACCTCAAGGACCTCCCGGCCACCAAGCTCGGCGGGATCGCGATCTCGGCGGCGCTGGAGCGTGCCGGGGTCAGCCCCGACCAGGTCCAGTACGTGATCATGGGGCAGGTGTTGCAGGCCGGCACCGGCCAGATCCCGGCCCGCCAGGCGGCCGTCGAGGCGGGCGTGCCGATGTCCGTGCCGGCGCTGACGATCAACAAGGTCTGCCTCTCCGGCCTGGACGCGATCGCCCTGGCCGACCAGCTGATCCGGGCCGGCGAGTTCGACATCGTGGTGGCCGGCGGCATGGAGTCGATGACCAACGCCCCGCACCTGCTGTTGGGCCAGCGCTCCGGCTACAAGTACGGCGACGTGGTGGTCAAGGACCACATGGCGCACGACGGGCTCAGCGACGCCTGGGACTGCTGCTCGATGGGCGAGTCGACCGAGCGTCTCGGCACGAAGCACGGCATCTCCCGCGAGGAGCAGGACGCGTTCGCCGCGGCCAGCCACCAGCGGGCCGCCGCCGCGCAGAAGAACGGCCACTTCGCCGAGGAGATCACCCCCGTGGTGATCCCGCAGCGCAAGGGTGACCCGCTGGTGATCAGCGACGACGAGGGCATCCGCCCGGACACGACCGCCGAGTCGCTGGCCAAGCTGCGTCCCGCGTTCACCAAGGACGGCACCATCACCGCCGGCAGCTCCTCGCCGATCTCCGACGGCGCGGCGGCCGTGGTCGTGATGAGCAAGGCCAAGGCCAACGAGCTGGGCCTGACCTGGCTGGCCGAGGTCGGCGCGCACGGCAACGTCGCCGGCCCGGACAACTCCCTGCACTCGCAGCCGTCCAACGCGATCAACCACGCCCTGAAGAAGGGTGGCCTGAGCGTCGAGGACCTGGACCTCATCGAGATCAACGAGGCGTTCGCGCAGGTCGGCATCCAGTCCACCCGTGACCTCGGCGTCAGCCCGGACCGGGTCAACGTCAACGGCGGCGCGATCGCGCTGGGGCACCCGATCGGCATGTCCGGCGCGCGTCTCGTCCTCACTCTCGCCCTGGAGCTGAAGCGGCGCGGCGGCGGCACCGGCGCCGCGGCGCTCTGTGGCGGCGGTGGCCAGGGCGACGCGCTGATCATCCACGTGCCGGGTAAGGCTGAGACCGACAAGTGAGCGCAGAGGTGACCACGTCGGTGCGCCGCAGCCGGGACGTACCGATGCTGGTCGAGCGGGCCCGCGCGGGTGACCCCCGCGCGGTGGCCCGGCTGATCACGCTGGTGGAGAACGGCGACACGCTGCTGCCGGAGATCGCCGCCGCGCTCGCGCCGTACGCCGGGCAGGCCCAGGTCGTCGGGCTGACCGGCTCCCCCGGGGTGGGCAAGTCGACCACCACCAACGAGCTGGTCCGCGCGCTGCGGGCGCGCGGGCACCGGGTGGGGGTGCTGGCGGTCGACCCGTCCAGCCCGTTCACCGGCGGCGCGATCCTCGGCGACCGGGTGCGGATGCAGGACCACGCGACCGATCCGGGCGTCTACATCCGGTCCATGTCCAGCCGGGGGCACCTCGGCGGGCTGTCCGCGGCGACGCCCCAGGCGGTCCGCGTGCTGGAGGGCGCCGGTTGCGACGTGGTGCTGGTGGAGACCGTCGGCGTCGGGCAGGCCGAGGTGGAGGTCGCCTCGCTGGCCGACACCACGCTGGTGCTGCTCGCACCCGGGATGGGCGACGCGATCCAGGCGGTCAAGGCCGGCATCCTGGAGATCGCCGACGTGTTCGTGGTCAACAAGGCCGACCGGGACGGCGTCGACGCCACCGTCCGCGACATCCAGGGCATGATCGCCCTCGGTGAGCGCGGGCCGGGGCAGTGGCGACCGCAGGTGGTCCGCTCGGTCGCCGCGCGGGGTGAGGGCATCGACGACATCGCCGCCGCGATCGACAAGCACCGTGGCTGGCTGGTCGAGCACGGCGAGCTGCGCCGCCGCCAGGAGGCGCGGGCCGCCGCCGAGGTCGAGGCCATCGCGCTCGGCACCCTCCGCGCCCGGATCGGCTCCCTGCGCGACGGTACGGAGCTGAGCACGCTCGCCGCCAGGGTGGCCGAGGGTGCCCTCGACCCGTACGCGGCGGCGGACACGCTGCTCGCCCAGCTCGCCCGCTGACCGTCCACCGGGGACACCTCGGCGGCACCTCGTCCTTGTAGGCTCGCACCGCCACACGGCGGTGGGGTCGGCACGAGGAGCAGGGGAGCGGGCATGGATCACGAGGCGACGCAGGAGCTGAGCACGGCATCGGTGCCGGCCGGCGGTACGACGCACGTCTCCGACGAGGTGATCGAGAAGATCGCCGTGGCGGCGGCCCGCGCGGTGCCCGGCGTGGCCGAGCTGGGCGGGGACGTGGCCCGGTTCTTCAACTCGGTGCTCGACCGGGTCGGGCTGGACCAGGTGGGCGACGCCCGGCGGGGCTGCTCGGCCCACGTGACCGGGGACGCCGCCGTGGTCAACCTGGTGCTGGTGATCGAGGCCGGTCAGCCGGTGCCGGAGATCACCGGCGAGGTGCGTGCCCGGGTCACCGAGGCCGTCGAGGCGTACGGGCTGCGGGTCGACGAGGTCAACATCCGGGTCGACGACGTGGCGATGGGTGGCCCCGCCGCTCCCACCGTCTGACCTGGTTACCCGCCGGTACGGCGTGACTTAGCGATCGTTCAGGCGAGGGCTCTACACTCGACGTGCAGTCGAGGACCGAGGAGGAGCCCTGCGCATGGACGCCGACGAGATCGACGCCGGACGGGCACGCTGGCAGGCCCGGTACGACGCCGCGCGCAAGCGTGACGCCGACTTCACCACGCTCTCCGGGATGCCGGTGGATCCGGTCTACGGGCCGCCGGAGGGCAGCGCGTACCCGGGCTTCGAGCGGATCGGCTGGCCGGGCGAGTACCCGTACACCCGGGGTCTGTACCCGACCGGCTACCGCGGGCGGACCTGGACGATCCGGCAGTTCGCCGGCTTCGGCAACGCCCAGCAGACCAACGAGCGCTACAAGATGATCCTCGGTGCCGGCGGTGGCGGCCTCTCGGTCGCGTTCGACATGCCGACGCTGATGGGCCGCGACTCGGACGACCCGCAGGCCCTCGGCGAGGTCGGGCACTGCGGCGTCGCGATCGACACCGCCACCGACATGCAGGCGCTCTTCGACGGCATCGACCTGGCCGGCGTCACCACCTCGATGACCATCTCCGGGCCGGCGGTGCCGGTGTTCTGCATGTACCTGGTGGCCGCCGAGCGGCAGGGCGCCGACCTGTCCAAACTGGACGGCACCCTGCAGACCGACATCTTCAAGGAGTACATCGCGCAGAAGGAGTGGCTGTTCGACCCCGAGCCGCACCTGCGCCTGATCGGCGACCTGATGGAGTACTGCGCCGCCGAGATCCCGCGCTACAAGCCGCTGTCGGTCTCCGGCTACCACATCCGCGAGGCCGGCTCCACCGCCGCGCAGGAGCTGGCGTACACCCTGGCCGACGGATTCGGGTACGTGGAGCTGGGCCTCTCGCGCGGGCTGGACGTGAACGTCTTCGCGCCGGGGCTGAGCTTCTTCTTCGACTCGCACGTCGACTTCTTCGAGGAGATCGCCAAGTTCCGCGCCGCCCGCCGGATCTGGGCCCGCTGGCTGCGCGACGTCTACGGCGCGACCAGTGAGAAGGCGCTGTGGCTGCGGTTCCACACGCAGACCGCCGGGGTGTCGCTGACCGCCCAGCAGCCGGTCAACAACGTCGTACGGACGGCCGTCGAGGCCCTCGCCGCGGTGCTCGGCGGCACGAACTCGCTGCACACCAACGCGCTGGACGAGACCCTGGCGCTGCCCACCGACGAGTCCGCCGAGATCGCCCTGCGAACGCAGCAGGTGCTGATGGAGGAGACCGGCGTGGTCAACGTGGCGGATCCGCTCGGCGGCTCCTGGTACGTCGAGGCGCTGACCGACAAGATCGAGGCCGAGGCGGAGGAGATCTTCGCCCGGATCCGGCAGCTCGGCGGCGAGGGGCCGCACCAGATCGGCCCGATGACCTCCGGCATCCTGCGCGGCATCGAGGACGGCTGGTTCACCGGGCACATCGCCGAGTCGGCCTTCGTCTACCAGCAGGCCCTGGAGAAGGGCGACAAGAAGATCGTCGGCGTCAACTGCCACACCGGCACGGTCGCCAAGGAGCTGGAGATCCTGCGCATCTCGCACGAGGTGGAGCTGGAGCAGCGCCGGGTGCTCGCCGAGCGCAAGGGTGCACGGGACGAGGGCGCGGTCCGCGCCGCGGTCACCCGGATGGTCCAGGCCAGCAGGACGGACGAGAACATGATCCCCGCCATGCTCGACGCCGTCCGCGCCGAGGCGACCCTCGGCGAGATCTGCGACGCCCTCCGCGCCGAGTGGGGCACCTACCGAGAGCCCGCCCGCTTCTAAC
>NZ_WBKR01000095.1 GCF_008868155.1 Micromonospora sp. ALFpr18c | reverse complement strand
CGGGTGATGTTGCGGTGTTTGTTGCGGAGGCGGAACGGCATCAGGGCGCTTTCGATCTTGGTGGCGGTGGTCATCTTGGACTCGCCGTCGCGCCGCTCCTCGAAGCGGATCGGCACCTCCAGGATCGTGTGCCCGAGCTTGGTGGCCAGGTAGTGCATCTCCACCTGGAAGCTGTAGCCGTTGGACTGCACCCGGTCCAGGCCGATGTCGCGCAGAGCGTCGGCGCGCCAGATCTTGAAGCCGGCGGTCAGGTCGCGGATGCGGACCCGCAGCAGGGTGTGCACGTAGAGGTTCGCCCAGCCGCTGAGCGCACGCCGGTACAGCGGCCAGTTTTCGTCCAGCTCGCCACCGGGCACGTACCGGGAGCCGATGACCACGCCGGCCTGGGTGGAGAGCAGGGCACCCAACATGCCCGGCAGCGCCTCCGGCGGGTGCGACAGGTCGGCGTCCATCTGCGCCACGTACTCGGCGCCACCGTCGAGCGCACGCCCGATCCCGTCCACGTAGGCCCGGCCCAGGCCCTCCTTGCCGGCCCGGTGCACCACCTCGATGCGGTCCGGGTGCTCGATGGCCAGCTTGTCGGCCACCTCGCCGGTGCCGTCGGGAGAGTTGTCGTCGGCGACGAGGACGCGCAGCCCCGGCAGCGGCAGCGCGAGCAGCCGCTCGACCAACGCCGGGAGGTTGCCCGCCTCGTTGTAGGTGGGCACCACGACGGTCAGGCGTGCGTCCCGCCACGGCGACGGCAGCTGCACGGGCTCGATCATGTCGGACATCCTCGGTTTGCGGACAGGGCTACCTGAGAGGGTATCCAGTTGCCCCGTCGGAGTGGAAAACGCTCCCCTTCCGGGCGTTGCGGACGAGGTCGTGCCATGCCGACGACCGCCTGCACCCGGGTCGGGTCAGCGCAGACGCCGGGCCACGGCGGTCAGGGCCACCGCCACACCGGCGAGCGCGAGACCGGACAGCGCCGGCTTGTGGGTGCCGACCCACAGCGCTGCCGAGCGGTCCCGCGCCCGGTCCGCGAACACGCCTGCCGCACCCCGGTCCCGGTCCTCGTCGCCGGGGTGGTCGAGGTTGTCTCGCCAGGCGGTGAGGTCGATCTTCTCGCCGGTCTGCTGGCTGTCGTACCCGTCGCGGGCCAGCTTCCGGTCGAGCAGGCCGGGGATCAGGATGTCGCCGAGTCGGGCCCGCCAGGTCGGGCCGCCGACGTTGAGCTCCCGGGTGCCGTGGTCGGCGGCCCAGACGATCGCGCGGGCCGCCAGCTCCGGTGCGAAGATCGGCGGCACCGGCTGCGGATGCCGGGGCAGCCGGGTACGGACCCAGGAGAACTGCGGCGTGTTCACCGCGGGCAGCTGCACCATCGACAGCTTCACCCCCGGGCAGTCGTGCAGCAGTTCGGCCCGCAGCGAGTCGTTGAACCCCTGAACGGCGTGCTTGCTCGCGCAGTAGGCCGACTGGAGCGGGATGCCCCGGTAGGCCAGCGCGGAGCCCACCTGCACGATCGCACCCCGCCCGTGCGCGCGCATGTGTCGCAGCGCGGCCAGGGTGCCATGCACGGTGCCCAGGTAGGTGACCTCGGTGACCCGACGGAACTCGCGTGCCGGTATCTCCCACGCCGGTGCGAACACCGACACCATGGCGTTGTTGATCCACACGTCGATGCCACCCCACCGGTGCACCACGTCGTCGGCGGCCTGCTGCACCGCGCCGGCGTCCGCCACGTCGACCCGGTAGACGCGCACGTCGGCGGCGCCGCGCAGCCGACAGTCCCGCTCGGCGGCGGCCAGGCCCGCCTCGCCCCGGGCCAGCAGGGCCAACCGGGCGCCCCGGGCCGCGTACGCGTGCGCCACCGCCCGGCCCACGCCGGCGCTCGCGCCGGTCACCACCACGGTCTGCGTCACGGTCACCCCTTCTGCCGCTTGGCGATGTCGGAGAGCCGTTCGAGGGTCTCCCTGTTGCGCATGTGCAGCACCAGGTCGTTGACCTTGTTGCGCACCCAGCGCAGCGGGCCGGCGGCGAAGTCCTCCCCGAGCCGGACCCGGGTGGCGCCGTCGCCGACCGGTTCCAGGGTGAAGGCCACGACGGCCTCGCCGGCCGGCCACAGACCGGCCCGCAGCACGAGCCGGTGTGGCGGTTCGCAGACCAGCACCGTCGAGGCGTCCTGCAACGAGAACGGCCACGGGCCGGCCCGGTGGTGCAGCTGACTGCCCACCCGCGGCCACGCGTCGTCGACGTCCCGCACGTGCGCGGTGCCCACCACCCAGTCGCTGTACGTCCACCCGTCGGCCAGGACGGCGAAGACCTGCTGCGGGGGAGCGTCGATCACTTTCTCCACAATCGCCACTGGGCTCACATACCCGCGTCATGCTGGGGCCTAACGACCCGCGGGTTAGCTTCTCCGGAGTGGCGGGTAAGGCCGATCCGGGGCACCGCTGGCGGTGCTGGCCCACCGCGCCGGCCCGACGTTTACTCCTCCGGGCGCAGGGAACCCGCCGGCTGTGCGACAGGACCAGGAGGATCCGGATCAGCGCAGGTCAGCCCGGGTGTACGCCGGTGCTGACCGGGCCTTGTCCGGGCATCCTCGGGGGGTCCTGTACGACGCGGTGCTGCTCGACCGGGACGGCACCCTGATCGAGGACGTGCCGTACAACGGTGACCCGGAGAAGGTGCGGCCGGTGCCGGGCGCGCGGGCGGCGCTGGACCGGTTGCGGGCGGCCGGCCTGCGCCTGGCGGTGGTGACCAACCAGTCGGGCCTGGCCCGCGGCTACTTCAGTGACGAGCAGATGCGGGCGGTGCACGCCCGCGTCGAGGAGCTGCTGGGCCGCTTCGACGCGTGGCTGGTGTGCCCGCACGACGACGCCGACGGGTGCGACTGCCGCAAACCGGCTCCCGGCCTGGTGCACGCCGCCGCCCGGAAGCTGGGCACGAGCGCGTCGCGGTGCGTCATGGTCGGCGACATCGGCCGGGACGTCGCCGCCGCTCTGGCCGCCGGTGCGGCGGGAGTGCTGGTGCCCACGCCGGTGACCCGGCCGGAGGAGATCGCCGCCGCCGGATGGGTGGCCACCGATCTGCCCTCGGCGGTCCAGGAGATCCTGCGCCGCCAGCAGGCGGTACGGCCCGCGCCGGTCGATCAGCGGGTGGGGACGGCGCTGGTGGTGCGTTCGGACTCGGCCGGGGACGTGCTGGTCACCGGCCCGGCGATCCGCGCTGTCGCGGCCGGCGCGCAGCGGGTGGTGCTGTTGTGCGGCCCGCGCGGACGGGCCGCCGCCGAGCTGCTGCCCGGCGTCGACGAGATCATCGAGCATCCGCTGCCGTGGATCGACCCGACTCCGGCGCCGGTCGACCCGGCCGCCGTGCGTGGCCTGACCGCGCGCCTCGCCGCCGTCGGCGCGGACCAGGCGGTGGTGTTCACCTCGTTTCACCAGTCGGCGTTGCCGCTGGCGTTGCTGCTGCGGATGGCCGGGATCGGCCGGATCGCGGCGATCAGCGACGACTATCCGGGCTCCCTGCTGGACATCCGGCACCGGGTGCCGGTGGGCGTCCCCGAACCCGAACGCGCGCTCTCCCTCGCCGCCGCCGCCGGCCACCGGTTGCCCGACGGCGACGAACCCGTTCTCCGGCTCCGGTCGGACGCCGTGCCGCCGCGCCCGGCGGATCTCGGTGACCCCGGGTACGTGGTGCTGCACCCCGGCTCGGCCGCGTCGAGCCGGGCCTGCCCGCCCGAGCTGGCGACCCGGATCGCCGGTGCGCTGTCCGCCGCCGGGCACCGGGTGCTGGTCACCGGTGGCCCCGACGAGCGTGCGGTCACCGCCCGGGTCGCGGCGGCCGGCGGCACCGACCTGGGTGGCCGGACCGACCTGGCCGGGCTGGCCGCGATCGTGGCGGACGCCGGTGCGGTGGTGGTCGGCAACACCGGGCCCGCGCACCTGGCCGCCGCCGCCGGGGTGCCGGTGGTGAGCCTCTTCGCGCCGACCGTCCCGTTCGGACAGTGGGGGCCGTACCGGGTGCCCACGGTGCGGCTCGGTGACGCCGCGGCGCTCTGCCGCGACACCCGGGCCGCCAGCTGCCCGGTCGCCGGGCATCCGTGCCTGAGCGGCGTCCAGCCGGCCGAGGTGGTCGAGGCGCTGCGGGTGCTCGCCGTCCCCGGTGGTGGCGGCCGATGAACGTCCTTCTCTGGCACGTGCACGGCTCGTGGACCACGTCGTTCGTGCACGGCCGGCACCGCTACCTGATCCCCACCACACCCGATCGCGGTCCCGACGGCCTCGGTCGGGCCCGCACCTACCCCTGGCCGGACAGCGCCGTCGAGGTCACCCCCGAGGAGTTGCCCACCACCGACGTCGACCTGGTCATCCTGCAACGGCCCGAGGAGATCGACCTCGCCGCGCGGTGGCTGGGCCGCCGTCCGGGCCGCGACGTGCCCGCCATCTACGTCGAGCACAACACGCCGAAGGGCGACGTGCCGAACACCCGCCACCCGATGGCCGACCGCGACGACCTGCTCATCGCCCACGTCACCGGGTTCAACCAGATCTTCTGGGACACCGGCACCACCCGTACCACCGTCGTCGACCACGGCATCGTCGCTCCCGCCGCATCCTACACCGGTGAGCTGGACCGGCTCGCCGTGGTGATCAACGAGCCGGTCCGGCGGGGCCGGGTCACCGGCACGGACCTGCTGCCCCGCTTCGCCGAGATCGCGCCGCTGGACGTGTTCGGCATGGGCGTCGCCGGCCTCGCCGACCACCTCGGCCTGCCCGCCGACCGGCTCACCAGCCACGACGACGTACCCCAGGACCGGATGCACGCCGAGCTGGCGCGCCGGCGCGCGTACCTGCACCTGTGCCGCTGGACCTCGCTGGGGCTCAGCCTCATCGAGGCGATGGCGATCGGCATGCCGGTCGTCGCGCTCGCCACCACCGAGGCGGTGACGGCCGTTCCCCCGGAGGCGGGGGCGCTGGCCACCCGGACCGACACCCTGCTCGACGCCGCCCGCCGGTTCATCGCCGAACCGGAGGCCGCGCGTCAGGCCGGCGTGGCGGCACGGACCGCCGTACGGGACAGATACGGCCTCGACCGTTTCCTCGCTGACTGGGACCGGCTGCTGGAGGAGGAAGTATGCGGATCGCGATGATCTCGGAGCACGCCAGCCCGCTCGCCATCCTCGGAGGGGAGGACGCCGGCGGCCAGAACACGCACGTCGCGGAGCTGTCCGCCGCGCTCGCCGCCGCCGGGCACGAGGTGCGGGTCTACACCCGCCGCGACGCGCTCGACCTGCCGGTGACGGTCCGCAGCCCGGACGGGTACGACGTGGTGCACGTACCGGCCGGCCCGGCCGAGCCGGTGGCGAAGGACGCGCTGCTGCCGCACATGCGGGAGTTCAGCCGGTGGCTGGTCGAGCGGTGGCGTGGCGGCGACTGGACGCCCGAGGTCATCCACGCGCACTTCTGGATGAGTGGCCTCGCCGCGTTGACCGCCGGCCGGCAGACCGGGGTGCCGGTGGTGCAGACGTACCACGCGTTGGGCACCGTGAAGCGCCGCTACCAGGGCGTGCAGGACACCAGCCCGGCCCGGCGGATCGCCTACGAGCGGGAGTTGGGCCGCTCGGTGGACAAGGTGGTCGCGCAGTGCCGCGACGAGGTGGGTGAGCTGGTCCGGATGGGGGTTCCCCGGTCCCGGATGACGGTCGTGCCCTCCGGCGTCAACCTTTCCACGTTCGCCCCGCTCGGGCCGGCCGCCGACCGGGAGCCCGGCCGGGCCCGGATCCTGACCGTGGGTCGGCTGGTCGAGCGCAAGGGCTTCCAGACGGTGGTCCGCGCGATGGCGCTGGTCGGTGACGCCGAGTGTGTGGTGGTCGGCGGCCCGCCCGAGGGGCTGCTGGAGACCGACCCGTACGCCCGGCGGCTGCGGGCCCTGGCCGAGTCGTGCGGGGTGGCCGACCGGGTGCACCTGGTCGGCGCGGTGCCCCGCGAGGAGATGGGCCGCTGGTACCGCTCGGCGGACCTGCTCGTCGCCGCCCCCTGGTACGAGCCGTTCGGTCTGACCCCGCTGGAGGCGATGGCCTGCGGGGTGCCGGTCGTCGGCACCGCCGTGGGTGGCATCCGGGACACCGTGGTCGACGGGACGACCGGCGACCTCGTGCCGGCGCGGGATCCGCGGGCGCTGGCCGCCGCCATCCAGGGGCTGCTCGATGACCGGATCCGGCGCTTCGCGTACGCCACGGCGGCGCGGGAGCGGGCCCGGTCGCGGTACTCGTGGGCGGCGACCGCGGAGCGGCTGGCGGAGGTCTACGGCGAGGTGGCCGCGGTGCGCCGGCCCACCCGGGTGGTGGCCTGATGCCGGCGGGCAGCCTGCTCGACACCCACCTGACGAACCTCGCCGCGGCGCTGGTGCCGTACCGGCAATGTGAGCCGCTGGTGGCGCGCTGGGGTGCCGAGCTGGCCCACCGCCTGGCGGCCGGCGGCCGGCTGCTGGTCGCCGGCAACGGTGGCAGCGCCGCCGAGGCCCAGCACCTCACCGCCGAGTTGGTCGGCAAGCTGCACGACGACCGGCAGCCGTTCTCGGCCATCGCCCTGCACGCCGAGACGAGCGCGGTCACCGCCATCGCCAACGACTACGGCTACACCGACGTCTACGCCCGGCAGGTCCGTGCCCACGGACGGCCGGGTGACGTGCTGCTCCTGCTGAGCACCAGCGGCGCCAGCGAGAACCTGCTCGCCGCCGCGCTGGCCGGCCGCGACGCCGGCCTCACCACGTGGGCGCTCACCGGACCGGCCCCCAACGCGCTGGCCGACGCGTGCGACGAGGTGCTCGCCGTGCCGTCGGCCGACACCCAGGTCGTCCAGGAGTTGCACCTCGTCACGAGTCACCTGATCTGCGAGTACCTCGAACAGGAACTGCCCGCGCCGGCTGCCGCCGTCACGCCGTCCCCGGTTCGGACCGGGGTCGAGGTGGTGCTCGACGGCGGGACCGGACAGCAGGTCGACGCGTGAGGACGAGGAGGACAGCGTGAGGGGACCCGTGGTGGTGGTCGGGGACACCCTGCTCGACCGGGACGTGGAAGGGGTGGTGAACCGGCTCTGCCCGGATTCACCGGTGCCGGTGCTGGACGAGACGGCGGCCACCGACCGGCCCGGTGGCGCCGGCCTGGCGGCCGTCTTCGCCGCCGCGCAGGGCGCCGAGGTGGTGCTGGTGACCGCGCTCGCCGACGATGCCGGCGGTGCCCGGCTGAGCGCGTTGCTCGCCGCCGCGGGTGTGCGGGTGTACCCGCTGCCGCTGTCCGGGGCGACTCCGGAGAAGATCCGGCTGCGGGCCCGGGGCCGGGTGCTGCTGCGCCACGACCGGGGCGGTGTGCCCGGCGAACCGGGCCAGCCCTCCGACGAGGTGTTGCGGGTGATCGGCGCGGCGTCGGCGGTGCTGGTCAGCGACTACGGCCGGGGAGTGGCCCGGCAGCCGGCGCTGCGCGACGCGTTGGCCGCCACCCGCGCACCGGTGGTGTGGGATCCGCACCCGCGCGGCCCGGCCGCGGTGCCCGGCGTGCACCTGGCCACCCCGAACGAGTCCGAGGTGCGGGAACTGGTCCCGGCGCTGCCCGGGACGTCCCGGCTGGCCGCCGCGTCCCGGGGCGCACAGGGACTGCGCCGACGCTGGCGGGCCGGGGCGGTCGCGGTGACCCTGGGCGGGGACGGCGCGCTGCTCTGCCACGCCGGGTCGACGCCGCTGGTGGTGCCCACGCCGGGCAGCGCCGAGGGGGACACCTGTGGTGCCGGCGACCGGTTCGCGGCAGCCGCCAGCCTCGCGCTGGCCCAGGGCGCGCTGGTCTCCGAGGCGGTGCAGGTGGCGGTCGCCGAGGCGTCCGCGTACGTGGCCGGCGGGGGAGTGGCCGCGGCCCTGCCGCCGCCGGTGGGGACGCGCCGCGAACCGGTACGCGCCGGTCTGGCCGGCCCCGGCGGTGACCGGGTCGGCATCGCCCCGGTCGCCGCGCTGCTCGCCGAGGTACGCGCCGCGGGCGGCACGGTGGTGGCGACCGGCGGTTGCTTCGACCTCCTGCACGCCGGCCACGTGGCCACCCTGCAGGCCGCCCGGCAGCTCGGTGACTGCCTGATCGTCTGCCTCAACTCCGACGCCAGTGTGGCCGGGTTGAAGGGGCCGGACCGGCCGGTGATGTCCGAGGGTGACCGCGCTCGCCTGCTCGCCGCGCTGAGCTGCGTGGACGCGGTCATGATCTTCGACGAGCCGACCCCCGAGGCGGCGTTGTCCTGGCTGCGGCCGGACATCTGGGTCAAGGGCGGGGACTACGCCACCGGCGGTGGGGACACCACGAGCCTGCCCGAGGCGGAGGTCCTGCGCCGGTGGGGCGGGAACACCGTGGTGGTGCCCTACCTGGACGGTCGGTCGACCACCGACATGATCGCCCGTTCCGTCGCGCCGACGCCGACGCCGACGCGGGAGGGGGTCCGATGACCGGCACCGGTCCGAGTGTCCTGGTCACCGGCGGCTCCAGCGGGCTCGGCGCGGCGGTGGTCGCCGCGGTGGCCGCGTCCGGTGGCCGGCCGCTCGTGCTGGACCGGCAGCCGCCGGCCGACGGGGTGTCCTGGACCGAGTGCGACCTGGCCGACACCCGGGCCGCCGAGGTCGCCACCCGGCACCTCGCCGAGCAGGCCGGGGGCCTGGACGCGGTGGTCACGGCCGCCGGCATGGACGTGCCGGGGCGGCTCGCCGACGTGCCGGGGGAGACCTGGGAACGGATCGTGACCGTCGACCTGCTCGCGACCGCCGCCGTGATCCGGGCCGCGCTGCCGTTCCTGCTCATCTCCCGGGGGCGGGTCGTCACGGTCGCCTCCACCCTGGGTGTCAAGGCGGTCAGCGACGCCACCGCGTACTGCGCGGCGAAGTTCGGCGTTGTCGGCTTCACCCGCGCCCTCGCCGCCGAACTCGCCGGCCAGGTGGGCGTGACCCTGCTCATTCCCGGCGGGATGCGGACCGCGTTCTTCGACGAGCGCGACCCGGCGTACAAGCCGGGGCCGGACGCCATCCTCAACGACCCGGCCGACACCGCGGCCGCGATCATGTTCGCGCTCAGCCAGCCGGCCGGCTGCGCGGTTCGTGAACTGGTGGTCTGCGCCGAGCAGGAGACCTCGTACCCGTGATCCTGGTCCTGCGCGCGCTCGGCGTCGGTGACCTGGTCACCGCCGTGCCCGCGGTGCGGGCGCTGCGGGCCGCGTACCCCGGTCGGGAGCTGGCGCTGGCCGCGCCGGCCTGGCTGGCCCCGCTGGTCGACCTGGTCGGCGGCGTCGACCGGCTGGTGGACACGTCGGGGTTGGACCGGCCGGTCCGGGTCGGGTCGGCGCCGCGGGTCGCCGTCAACCTGCACGGGCGCGGCCCACGGTCACACCGGCTGCTGGCCGCCACCCGACCCGCCCGGCTGCTCGGCTTCGCCAGCGGCGACGCCGGCTTCTCCGACGGCCCCCGCTGGGTCGAGCAGGAGCACGAGGTGGACCGGTGGTGCCGGCTGTTGTCCTGGTACGACATCCCGGCCGACCGCGCCGACCTCGGCCTGCGCCGGCCCGCGCCGAGGGGCCTGCCCACCGGCGCCACGCTGCTCCATCCGGGCAGCAAGATCCCGGCGAAGCGGTGGCCGGCCGAGCGGTTCGCGGCGCTGGCCCGTGCGCTCACCGACCAGGGGCACCGGGTACTGCTCACCGGGTCGGCCGACGAACGGGCTCTGGCCGTGCGGGTGGCCGACGACGCCGGACTGCCCTCCGACGCGGTGCTGGCCGGCCGGACCGACCTCGGCGCGCTCGCCGCGCTGGTAGCCGACGCCCGGCTGGTGGTCAGCGGGGACACCGGCGTGGCGCACCTCGCCACCGCGTACGGCACCGCGTCGGTGGTGCTGTTCGGGCCGGTGCCGCCGGCGCGTTGGGGGCCGCCGCCGGACCGTCCCCGGCATCGGGTGCTCTGGGCCGGCGAGGGGGATTGGCCCAGGTGGGACGGGGTAGGAAGCCATCCGACGTTGGCCGCTCTGCGCCTCGACGAGGTGCTGGCGGCCGTGGCTGAGGTGGAACGGGTGGTGCGGGTCTCCGGTGCGATTGCGGCGTAGCGATCCGGGCCGGCCGGGATACGGGCGTCGCCGGCGCGGCAGGGGTTGGCTCTTTCTCGACCCGAGCGGCGCGCCGGTCCGCGACGCCGACGTCCTGGCCCGGCTGCGCGAGCTGGTCATCCCGCCGGCCTGGCAGAACGTCTGGATCTCGCCGTACCCGAACGGGCACATCCAGGCGACCGGCATCGACGCGGCCGGGCGCAAGCAGTACGTCTACCATCCACTGTGGCGGGAGAAGCAGGACGAGGCGAAGTTCGACCGCATGCTGGAGGTGGCCCGGCGGCTGCCGGCGCTGCGGGAGCGGGTGGGGCGGGACCTGGACGGCCGGGGACTCGGTCGGGACCGGGTGCTGGCCACGGTGGCCCGGCTGCTGGACATGGGGATGTTCCGGGTCGGCAGCGACCAGTACGCGGCCGGCGACGACCCGACGTTCGGGGTGTCCACCCTGCGTCCCGAGCACGCCCGGTCGCGGGGCGGTTGTGTGGTCTTCGTGTTCCCCGCCAAGGGCGGCATCGAGCAGGTGCGCCGCATCGAGGACCCGGAGCTGTGCCGGGTGCTGGTCAATCTGCGGCGTCGCCGACGGCAGGCGGACCGGTTGTTCGGCTACTGGGACGGCCGGGAGTGGCGTGACGTGCGCAGCGACGAGGTCAACGGCTACCTGCGCGATGCCAGCGGCGGGGAGATGACCGCCAAGGACTTCCGCACCTGGCACGCCACCGTGCTCGCCGCGACCGAGTTGGCGACCGTCGGTCTGGCCCGCTCGGTGACCGCGCGTCGTAGGGCGGTGGCGGCCGTGATGCGCGAGGTCGCCGACCTGCTGGGCAACACCCCCACGGTGGCCCGGACGTCGTACGTGGACCCGCGGGTCGTCGACCTCTACCACGACGGGGTGGTGGTGCCGGTCGAGCCGGGGGCGCCGCGCGAGGAGGCCGAGCGGATCGTGCTGGCGTTGCTGGAGAAAGCCTGACCGGCCCCGCCAACGATCCTGGGGGGAGACTGACGGGACCGGGGTCTCGGCCGGTCGAGGCTGGCACCGGGCGGCCGCCCGCCGCCGCTGGCGGCGGGCGCCTCGCCACGGCCCCCGTTGGCGGCCTCGCACGGGCCCGCTGTGCGGGCGGTGGTCGGTCGCGTTGGGTGTCAGTCTGCCCGCCGGGAGTTGACCGTGGACGCCGGGCGGTTGACGATCCGTGCCGGATCCGAGGTGGATTCCCGGTACGCCTGGGGGCTGGTGCCGTACGCGGCCCGGAACACCCGGCTGAAGTGGGCCTTGTCGGCAAACCCCCACCGTGCGGCGATGGCCTGCACGGGCTGGGCTCGCAGGGCCGCCTCGCTAAGGTCGCGCCGGCACCCGGCCAGCCGCGTGTCGCGGATGTACGACGCCACCGTGGTCTCCTCGGCCTCGAACAACCGGTGCAGCGAACGCAGCGAGATGTGGTGGGCGTCCGCGACGACCTGCGGGGTGAGCGTCGGGTCGCCGATGTGTCGGTGCACGTACGCCTGCACCTGGGTGATCAGCGCACGACGTCGTACCTCGGTCGGCACCGCGTCCTCGGCGACCAGGTGTCGGCCGAGCATGGTGGTGGCCAGGTCCAGTCCCACCGCGCCGAGGCGACCGGCGTCGGCGGCATGATACTGCTCGGGATGCCCGGTGACCCGGAGCAGGAACTGCGCCAGCAGCGCCCCGATGCCCTCGGTGCCGGACATGCGGCCCCCGTAGAGCGTGGCCATCCGCTGTGGTGGCAGCGGCAGCGCGGCGTGCGGGATCAGCGTGATGATCGAGGTCGCCTGGGTTCGCTCGGGCTCGGTCGCGTGATGGCAGACGTCGTGCGGCCGGGAGGCGTCGTAGAAGGTGAACTCCCCGCTCAGGATCTCGCTGCGGCGACCGTCCTGACAGGACGTGCCGATGCCGCCGGTGGTGAGGGCCAGCACGTACAGCTCCGGGTCCGACTGGCGGACCAGCTTGCGGGTGCGGGTGGCGTCCAGCGACGGGTACTGGTATCCGACCAGCTGGATCGGGCCGAGGTCGAAGAAGTCGGCCCGGGCGGCGAAGTCGTCGGCGTGCGCGGACCGGATCCGCAGCGGCGCCGAGGTGCGCGCGACCAGGTCCAGCCACATGCCGAACCGCTCGCCCGGCGGCAGGACGGTGGTGTCGATGGCGTTGTGGTGCAGCATCCGACTCCTTACGACGCCCGTCGACGAACGAGTGTCTCGATGCCGTCGAGGATCCGGTCGAGGCCGAAGGTGAACTCGTCGTCCGGGTCGTCGTCCTGGTTGAGGACGCCGGAGGTCAGCACCCGGTGCAGCGCCGGGTACCGGGCCGGGTCGATGAGCCGGGCCACGGTGCGGCCGTACGCGGGCATCAGCTCGCCGGGGTCGATGCCGGCGGCCCGGCTGCCCTCGGCGATCTGGGCGGTGAGCGTGGCCTCGTTGCGGACGTAGCCGGTGATCAGCAGGATCACCGACATCTTCTCGGCCTCGGCCAGCCCGGTGTCGTCGAGGCAGCGCAGCCCGTCCTCCAGCCAGCCGAGCTGCTGCGGGGTGATCGGTGGGCCGGTGATCGGCACGTGCAGCAGCCAGGTCCGGTGCCGCAGCACGTCGCGTTCGGCCCGGGCCCAGCGGGTCAGCCCGGCCCGCCAGCCGTCGCCGGGGGAGGGTGGCCCGGGCGGTGGCCCGTAGCCCGTGTCGACCATGAGCAGGAGCAGCTCGTCCTTCGAGCCGACGTAGCGGTAGAGGGCCATGGTGGCGGCGCCCAGCTCCTTCGCCACCCGGCTCATCGAGACGGCGCTCAGCCCGTCGGCGTCGGCCACCTGGACGGCGGCGTCCACGATGCCGGGCACGGTGAGCCCCGGCCGGGGCCCCTTGGGTGGGCGCTCGCGCAGCCCCCAGGCGCTCTCGATGGCCGGTGGGATCACCGGGCCGCTGTCGTCCGTCTTCGCCGCCACTTTTCCTCCTTGCCTCGCCATCCTAGTTCTGCGTATGGTCTACGCATCACAGCGTACGCCCTACGCAGAAAGGATCTGATCATGACGACGACGATCACACCGGCACCGCGGGCGGGCCGACGGGAGTGGATCGGGTTCACGGTGCTGATGCTGCCGTTGCTCCTGGTCTCGATGGACGTGTCGGTGCTCTACTTCGCCGTCCCCTTCATCAGCGAGGAGCTGCGTCCCAGCGCCACCCAACAGCTCTGGATCTTCGACATCTACGGCTTCGTGCTGGCCGGGCTGCTGATCACGATGGGCGCGCTGGGCGACCGGATCGGCCGGCGCCGGCTGCTGCTGCTCGGCGCCACCGCGTTCGGCGCGGCGTCCCTGCTGGCCGCGTACGCCGACAGCGCCGCGACGCTGATCGCCGCGCGCGCCGTGCTCGGCATCGGCGGGGCCACCCTGATGCCCTCCACCCTCGCCCTGGTGCGCAACATGTTCCACGACGCGCGGCAACGCGGCACCGCGATCGGCATCTGGACCGCCACGCTCACCGGCGGCATCGCGATCGGCCCGGTGCTCAGCGGCGTCCTGCTGGAGCATTTCTGGTGGGGTTCCATCTTCCTGATCAACATCCCGGCGATGCTGATGCTGCTCCTGCTCGCCCCGGTCCTGGTGCCCGAGTTCCGCAACCCGGCCGCCGGGCGGTTCGACCTGGTGAGCGCGGTGCTGTCGCTCGGCGCGCTGCTGCCGGTGATCTACGGCATCAAGGAGATGGCCCGCGACGGCGTCGACGTGGCCCGGGTGCTGGCCGTCGTCGCCGGCGTGCTGATCGGAGCGCTGTTCCTGCACCGCCAGCGCACCCGGGCGTACCCGATGATCGACCTGGCGCTGTTCCGCCGCCGCGGCTTCGCCGGATCGCTCGCGGTCAACCTGCTGGCGATGTTCGCGCTGGTCGGCTTCGCCATCTTCACCACCCAGCACCTCCAGCTGGTGCTCGGGATGAGCCCCCTGCGGGCGGCACTGTGGAGCCTCGTCCCGTCGCTCGCGGTGGGCGGCGTCGCCCCGGCCGCGGCCGCGCTCGCCCAGCGCGTCGAGCGGGCGTACCTGATCGGCGCGGGCTTCGGGATCGCCGTGCTCGGTTTCCTGACGCTGACCCGGGTCACGCCGGACTCGCCGCTGTGGCTCCTGCTGGCCGGTGCCAGCGTCTACGCGGGCGGCCTGGTCATGGTGATGTCGCTCGTCACCGAGCTGGTGCTCGGCGCGGCACCGCCGGAGCAGGCCGGTGTCGCCTCCGCGCTGACCGAGTCCAGCAGCGAGCTGGGCGGCGCGCTCGGGATGGCGATCCTGGGCAGCGTGGGCGCGGCGGTCTACCACCGCGAGGTCGTCGACGGCCTGCCCGCCGACCTGCCGGTGGACGCCCGCGACGCGGCCCAGGAGACGTTGGGCGGCGCCCTCGCCGTGGCGAAGGGGCTGCCGGCGGAACTCGGCGACGCGGTGCTGCACGCCGCCCGGTACGCGTTCACCGACGGGCTGCACCTCGCCGCGTACGCCGCCATGGTGGCGATGCTGCTGGGGGCGGTGACCGCGCTGATGGCGCTGCGCGGCGTCCGTCCGGCCGACCCCGCGGTGGTGGCCGCGGAGCCGACCGGACCGGCCGGTACGCCGATGCCGTCGGTCAGTCGTTGAGCACGTGCGCGAGGCGGTCGCGGAAGCGCCGCTCGGAGTCGCTGACCGCCTCACCGCCGAGGCCGAGCAGGCCACCGCTGGAGGCGGCACCCACCACCTGCTCAGCGATGGTGACCAGCCAGTGCTTGTACGCGCCGGCCTCGCCCTCGTCGACCCGGGCCGCCAGCAGCGCGGCGGCCTCACCGGCCCGCAGCAACACGTCGTCGATGTACGCCCGCGGGTCGGCGGGCGCGATGACCGGCAGTTCCTCGCCGGTCTCGGGGTCGCCGACCCGGGTCACGATCTCGCCGGCCACGGCGGCGACCAGCGGGCTGGCCGACTCCCGTCCGGCCGCGATGGTCTCCAACCCGGCCGCGTTCTCCGCCATGGTCCGGCGGGTGCCGTCGGACTCGGCGGCGCTCGCCGCGGTCAGCACCGACTGCGGCAGGCCGGCGAGCAGCCCCCACTCCCCGTCGGAGAATCCAAAACCGGTGTACGCCGGTTGCTCGATCACGGCAACGCCCCTTCCGCCCTGCTTGGTGTGGTCAATCGGTGCCCGGATCAGGCTAGTCCAGCGTCAACAGGCCCTGTTCGGACACCACGCGCACCGACAACGTCTTGTACCCGACCTCATCGAAGAGAACCGTCATCTTGTCGTCCTCGTACGAGAGCACCATGCCGTTGCCCCACTCCGGGTGGCGCACCTGGCTGTGCACCGGGAACGGCCCGACCGCCCCCTGGTCGGCGACGCTGGTGCCGTTGTGGCAGTTGTCGCAGTGCGCGCAGACCTTGGTCATCTGCTCGCCGAAGTAGGCCAGCAGGGTCTGCCCCCGGCAGGCGTTGGTCTCGGCGAAGGCCCGCATCATGTCGGTCCGGGAACGGGTCACCGTCTGCTGCCGTTCCGCCTCGGCCAGCGCGGCGGCGGCGGCGTCGGTCGGGGTGGGCGAGTAGCGGGGCGCGCCGATGCGCTGCCGGGCCCGCGGTTCGGCGGCACCGACCTGCTCCAGCAGGGAGAGGTACTGGCCCAGCTTGCGCGGTCCGAGGCCGGTGGCCTCGCGCAGCTCGGTCTTGGTGGCCGGCTTGCGGCGCAGCAGCGCGGCGAGGTCACGCAGTTCGGTCTCGTCGGGCAGGCCGCCGCTGAAAAAGCGTTGCAGGCCCACGTCCTCGGCCTGCCACAGCAACAGCACCCGCGCGGGCTGTCCGTCGCGCCCGGCCCGGCCGATCTCCTGGAAGTAGCTGTCCGGCGAGTCGGGCAGCGCCATGTGCACCACCCAGGCAATGTTCGGCTTGTCGATGCCCATGCCGAACGCCGAGGTCGCCACCATGATCGGCACCTGGTCGGCGAGGAACGCCTCGTGCAGTTCGGCGCGCGCCCCGGCCGCCATCCCGCCGTGGTAGAACTGCGCCGGGAAGCCGGCGTCGGTCAGCCGGGTGGCCAACTCCTCGGCGGCGCGGCGGGTCGGCACGTAGATGATCCCCGGCCGCTCGTCGTCGCGCAGCAACGCGACCAGACGCCGCCACCGGTAGTCCTCGGTGGGGCAGTGCGCCACCTCGAGGAAGAGGTTGGGCCGGTCCAGTCCGGACACCACCACCTCCGGCTTGCGCAGCCGCAGCCGGGCGATGATGTCGTCGCGTACCGGCGGGGAGGCGGTGGCGGTCAGCGCGACCACGGGCGGGCGGCCGATGCCCTCGATGAGGTGCCCGAGCGCCAGGTAGTCGGGGCGGAAGTCGTGCCCCCACGCCGAGATGCAGTGCGCCTCGTCGATCGCCACCAGCGCCGGCTTCAGCGCGGCGACCTCGGCCATCCGGTCGGGGTTGCTCAGCTGCTCCGGGGTGATGAACAGGAACTCCGCCCGACCCTCGCGGATCTCGGTGATCGCCTGGGCCTGCTGGGTGGGTGACTCGTTCGAGCTGATCCGCACCGCCCGCAACTCGGGGCGTTGGCGCTCGTTGAGGGCCGCGATCTGGTCCTGTTGCAGGGCCAGCAGCGGGGAGATCACCACGGTGGGGCCGGGGATCAGGCTCGCCGGGATCTGGTAGATCGCCGACTTGCCGGCACCGGTGGGCAGCACCACCAGGGCGTCGCGTCGCTTCATGACGGCGCGCATGGCGGCGAGTTGGTTGGGCCGCAGCGCGTTCCAGCCGAACAGGCTGCGCGCCGCGCGGCGCAACGACATCGAATGCGTGGACAGTTTCATCGAGGGCCGGAGGTACCCGAGCCCATGACCGCCGAAACGCGTTCGGACGATCATGGGCTCGTCGGGTCGGCGGGTCAGCGCAGGCGGGGCAGGACCTCACGCTGGTACAGGTCGAAGAGGCCCTGGTAGTGCGGGCCGGTGTGGGCCACGTACACCTCGTCGAAGCCGGCCTTGGCGTACTGGTCGATCATCTCCAGGTGCGCGTCGGCGCTGTTGCCGCACACGAACGCCTCCTTCATCATCTCCGGCTTGACCAACTCGGCGGCCTGCTCGAAGTGCCGCGGCGAGGGGAGCACCTGGGACAGCTCACCCGGCACCCCGGCGTTGGGCCACCGCTCGTACGCGATCCGCATGCCCTCGTCCTCGCTGTCCGCGTACGCCGCCTTGAAGCCGGCCTGGCACGGCTTGTCGCCGCCGCCGTTCTCCCGGAAACGGCGGACCAGTTCGGCGTCCGGCATCGTGCTCACGTAGCCGTCGCCGATGCGGGCGGCCAGGTCGACGGCCTTCGGGCCGAAACCGGAGACGTAGACCGACGGGGGAGTGTCCGGCAGCGTGTAGACCCGGGCGTTCTCCACGGTGTAGTGCTTGCCGTGGTGGTTGACGAAGTCACCGCGCCACAGCTCGCGCATCACCTCGACGGCCTCTTCGAGCATCTCCAGCCGGACGTCGGCCTGCGGCCACGCGTCGCCGAAGATGTGCTCGTTGAGGGCCTCGCCGGTGCCGACGCCGAGCACGAACCGTCCGCCGTGCAGCACCGCGCTGGTCGCCGCCGCCTGCGCGATCACCGCCGGATGGATGCGCACCGTCGGGCAGGTCACCGCGGTGGTCACCGGCAGCGAACAGACCTGGCTGAGCGCGCCGATCATCGACCAGACGAACGGGCTCTGACCCTGGGCGTCCACCCACGGGTGGTAGTGGTCGGAGATCCACAGCGCCTCGAAGCCGGCCTGTTCCGCACCGCGCGCCTGCTCCAGCAGCTCGGCGGGCGTGTACTCCTCACTGGACAGAAAGTAACCGATCTTCATGAGGTCCCCTTCGGCGCGTACCTGCTGATGGGGACTGCGGTACCCCGGCCGCCGTCGGTCACACCGGTTGCCGGTGCCGGAGCCGGTGTCAGCGGCGGCCGAACATGGCCCGGATCGCGGCGAGCAGCAGCAGGGCGCCGACCACCAGGCCGAGCAGGCGTACGCCGGGGATGTCGGCCGGGCTCGTCGCGTCGGCCAGCAGGGCGGGATCCATCCCCGAACTCTCCCCGGTACCGGGCCGCCGGGCAACTGTAAGGTTTATTGACTATTCAATCGCTCGGTGTGACCATGGCAGCACCGCCTGCCCGGGCGGTGCGCCCCAGGCGCGCGAGAGATGGGGTACGGGGGCCGCATGAGCGAGCGCAACCAGCGGGTCGGCGTGAACGCGCCGACGCAGGAAACCGACGCCCAGCACCGCGAGGAGAACGCGTGACCGCGCCCGTCGGGCACCTTCCGGCGCTCGCCGCCGCCGTCCTGCAACCCGGATTCGTCGGCACCACCCCGCCGCCGTGGGTGTGTCGCTGGCTCGGCGAGGGGCTCGGCTCGGTGGTCCTCTTCGCCCGCAACGTCGTCGACACCGAGCAGGTGGCGACCCTCACGGCGACGCTGCGCGCCGAACGCCCGGACGTCATCGTGGCGATCGACGAGGAGGCCGGTGACGTCACCCGGATCGAATCCGGCCGGGGCAGCTCCCGACCCGGCAACTTCGCCCTCGGGGCGGTCGACGATCCGGCGCTGACCGAGGCGGTCGCCCGTGACCTCGGCGCCGAACTGGCCGCCGCCGGGGTCACCCTCGACTACGCCCCGGACGCCGACGTCAACTCCAACCCGGCGAACCCGGTGATCGGCGTCCGCTCCTTCGGGGCCGACCCGGACCTGGTCGCCCGGCACACCGCCGCCTGGGTACGCGGACTCCAGGCCGGCGGCGTGGCCGCCTGCGCCAAGCACTTCCCCGGCCACGGCGACACCCGGGTCGACTCCCACCACGACCTGCCCCGGATCACCGCCGACCGGGACCGGCTCGACGCCTGCGAACTGGCCCCGTTCCGGGCCGCCGTGGCCGCCGGGGTGCAGGCGGTGATGACCGGCCACCTGCTGGTCCCCGCCCTGGATCCGCACCTGCCGGCCACGCTGAGCCAGCGCATCCTGGGCGGCCTGCTCCGCGACGAGTTGGGCTTCTCCGGCGTGGTGGTGACCGACGCGGTGGAGATGCGTGCCGTCGCCGACCGGTACGGCTTCGCGCAGGCGGCGGTCCGCGCCCTCGCCGCCGGGGCCGACGCGATCTGCATCGGCGGCGAACGCGCCGGCGAGCAGGACGCCCGCGAGCTGCGCGACGCCATCGTGGCCGCCGTGATCTCCGGTGAACTGCCCGAGGAACGCCTCGCCGAGGCCGCCAAGCGGATCGGTCAGCTCGCCGCCTGGACGGTGGCCACCCGTACCGCCCGGTCGACGGCGCGCGACGCCACCGACGTCGGGCTCGTCGCCGCTCGCCGCGCCGTGCGGGTCACCACCGCGCGGCCGGAGACCGTGCTGCCGCTGACCCGCCCGGCGTACGTGGTCGAGTTCGAGCCGCCCCGCAACATCGCCATCGGCGCGGAGACGCCATGGGGCCTCGGGGAGCCGCTGGGCGAGCTGCTGCCCGGCACCAGCACGGTCCGCTACGCCGAGCCGGACGTGCCGGCCGACCCGGGCGCCGCCGCGGGCGACCGTCCACTGGTGCTGGTCGTCCGCGACCTGCACCGGCACGCCTGGATGCGTGCCGCCGTGCGGCGGGCCGTCGCTGCCCGCCCGGACGCCGTCGTCGTCGAGCTGGGCGTGCCCGAGCTGGTCACCGGGGCGGTGCACGTGGCGACCCACGGCGCCACCCGGGCCAGCGGGTGGGCAGCCGCCGAGGCGCTCACCGGCCGGGTGCGCTGACCGCCCCGCGAACGCGCTGAGCGCCCTGCGCGCGCTACGGCTGCTCGGCGACCAGGTCGGCGCACTCGGGGTGCTTGTCGATGAACGCGGACACGAACGGGCACTGCGGAACCAGCCGGCCACCACGGGCCCGGATCTCGTCCAGGGTGCCCCGGATCAACGCGCTGGCCACGCCCTTGCCCTGGAAGGCCGGGTCCACCTCGGTGTGGGTGAAGACCAGCACCTCCCCCCGGGGCACGTACGCGGTGAAGCCGGCCAACGCGTCGTCGACCAGGATCTCGAAGCGGTGCTTCGCGGGGTTGTCCTCGACCAGGTTGCTCACCGGGCCATTCTCCCTCGCCGGTCGGCGACCGCGTCCAGTTCGGCGAGCAACCGGTCCACCTCGTCGGCCGTGTTGTAGTGGTAGATGCTGGCCCGCACCGCGCCGCCGCTGTCGCGCAGCCCCATCAGCTGAAAGTACTCGTAGGCGTAGTAGTCGCCGGCCGAGAGGCAGAACCCGGCGGCGCCCAACGCCGCAACGCCGCCCAGCGGGCCGGGTCGGCCACCATCGCCGCCAGGTGCGGCCCGGACCACTTGTAGGCACTCGTGACCAGCACGTCGGCGCCGAGCGAGGCCAGGTCGGTCGGTCCGTGCGGCACCGAGTGCACCCCGTCGACGCAGACCAGCGCGCCGACCGCGTGCGCGGTCTTGGCGATCGCCGGCACGTCCGGCACCGTGCCGATGGCGTTGCTGCCGGCGGTCACCGCGACCAGCCGGGTCCGCTCGCCGACCGGTGGTTCGCGTCCGCTGCTCGGCGCTCACTGGTGGCTGGGCGTCGCGGACGTCTCGTACCCTTGGCGAGGTGACGAACCGACCCGCCACCATCCCGATGCCCCCCGCCCGCCGCGCCGCCGGCCTGTTCGCCGGTCTGGCGCTCGGCCTCGCCGTGCTGGCCGGCTGCAGCTCCCAGGGCGCCTCCACCGACTGCGGGCTGGACGCCTGCACGGTCACCTTCGAGCGGGGTGTCGACGCGAGCGCCACCATTCTCGGCGTCGAGGCCAAGCTGGTCGGCGCCGAGGGTGACCAGGTGACCGTCGAGGTCGCCGGCGAGCAGCTCACCCTCACCACCGGGCAGCAGGCCACCGAGGCCGGTGGCTTCGCGGTCACGCTGGACAGCGTCACCGACCAGCAGGTCAAGATCCGCGTTTCCCGCAATCCGGGCAACTGACCTGGTCGGGCGGCGGTGGCCGACGTTTGGGGATCAACAAATTCGGAGATTGTGGCGCCATGTCACTCACCCGTAGCGCCGAAGCCACCGCCTCCCGTACGGCGGACAGCCGGTGGCTGGAATTTCTCGCCCGGGCCGGCTTCATCGGCTACGGCATCGTCCACCTGCTCTTCGCCTGGCTGGCGTTGCAGATCGCGTTCGGCACGTCGTCCGACGACGGCGACCAGTCCGGCGCGCTGCGGACCCTCTCCGAACAACCGCTCGGCAAGTTCCTGGTCATCGCCACTGCGGTGGGCCTGCTCGCCATGGCGATCTGGCAGGCGCTGGAGGCGGCGGTCGGGCACCGCGCCGAGCGGGGCAGGGAGCGGGTCGTCGAGCGGCTCGCCTCGGCCGGCCGCACCATCGTCTACCTCTACTTCGCCTGGACCGCGTTCAAGGTCTTCTCCGACGCCGGGTCGAACAGCGCGGATCAGCAGGAGGCGCTGACCGGCAAGCTGATGACCTCCAGCGGTGGCCGCTGGCTGGTCGGCCTGGCCGGGCTGGTGCTCGCCGCGATCGGCGTCGGTCTGGTGATCTACGGCATCGTCAAGCGGTTCGAGAAGCACCTCAAGACCGGCGAGATGAGCCCGAAGATCCGCACGCTCGCCCGCCGCCTCGGCATGGCGGGGTACGTGGCCAAGGGCATCGCGTACGGCATCTCCGGCCTGCTGATCATCGTGGCGGCGGTGAACTACGACCCGGAGAAGGCCCGTGGTCTGGACGCCGCGCTGCACACGCTGCGCGAGCAGTCGTACGGCACGTTCCTGCTGACCCTGGTCGCCCTGGGCATCGCCGCCTTCGGCCTCTTCTGCTTCCTCCAGTCCCGGTACCGCAAGGTCTGAGCTGGTCGATTCCGCGGGCGTGGGGCACTATTGGGCTTTTGCCCGAAGCGCCGTCGCCTGGTCGAAGGGAAGCACCGAACCCGTGCAGAGTTACCTGACGACGGCCGTCGCCGCGCTCGCCGCGGCGGCGGTCGCGCTCTTCCTGGTCGAGGTCGTCCACCGGCTCACCCGCCGGTTCGGCCGCCGGTCGTTGTTGATGACCGAGCTGACCGACCACGCGCACCGTCCGTTCCAGGTCGCCGCGACGGTCCTGGCCGTCCAGTTCGCCGTCCGCTTCAGCACCGGGTACGCGGTCGGCCACAGCTGGCGCCGGCTGACGCTGCACCTGCTCATCCTCGCCGTCATCGCCACCACGGCCTGGCTGGTCGCCTCGCTGCTGATCGTCGTGGAGGACACCGCGCTGGCCCGGTTCCGGGTCGACGTACCGGACAACCGGCACGCCCGGCGCGTACGCACCCAGGTGGTGATGCTGCGCCGACTCACCATCGCGGTGATCGTCATCCTGACCGTCGGCGTGATGCTGATGACGTTCCCGAGCGTGCGCGGCATCGGCGCCGGCGTGCTGACCTCCGCCGGTGTGGTCGGTGTGGTGGCCGCCCTCGCCGCGCAGAGCCTGCTCGGCAACGTCTTCGCCGGCCTGCAACTCGCCTTCAGCGACGCGGTCCGCCTCGACGACGTGGTGGTCGTCGAGGGGGAGTGGGGTCGCATCGAGGAGCTGACCCTCAGCTACGTGGTCGTGCAGATCTGGGACGACCGGCGGCTGATCCTGCCCACCTCGTACTTCACCAGCAAGCCGTTCCAGAACTGGACGCGTACCGAGGCGGCAGTGCTCGGCACCGCCGAGTTCGACGTCGACTGGGCGGTGCCGGTGCAGGCCATGCGGGAGGAGCTGCGCCGCCTGGTGGAGGGCACCGAGCTGTGGGACGGCCGGGTCTGCGTCCTGCAGGTCACCGACGCCACCGGCGGGATGGTGCGGATGCGCGCGCTGGTCAGCGCCGCCGACGCGGGCAGCCTGTGGGACCTGCGCGCCCTCGTCCGCGAGCACCTGGTGGGCTGGATCCGGGACAGCCGTCCCACCGCGATGCCCCGGATGCGTACCGAACTCGGCGACGCCAGCAGCAATCTGCCCTGGCAGTGGGTGCAGCCGAGGCTGCCGGCACGACACGCTCCAGCGGCTTGTGGCGCACCGCGTTCAGAATGATCTGGACGCTGGCCACGCCCGGTCGGGCGATGGCGGTGAGCGCCTGGTCGCAGGTCTCGACGCTGACCC
>NZ_WBKR01000094.1 GCF_008868155.1 Micromonospora sp. ALFpr18c | reverse complement strand
GATCCACATGAGCCACGAGGCGACCAACCTCGACGGTGTGGACACGGTCGTCTACTCCTCGGCGGTGAGCGTGCCGGCCGGGGTGAACTGCGCGGTCATCGGGCCACCGCCTCGAGAACGAAGGACCGCAGCGCCTCGTCACCGTCACGCCGCCCGTACGCCGCCGCCGACGCGCCCATCGCGTACAGCCGCTGCGGGTCGCGGATCAGCGGGATGACGGTGCGCTCCAGCCAGTCCGGTGTGAGTTCCGCGTCGTCGACGAGCACCCCGCCGCCGGCCTCCACCACGGGCAGCGCGTTGCGCCTCTGCTCCTGGTTGCTGTGCGGGTACGGCACGTAGATGGTGGGCAGGCCGATCGCGGCCACCTCGGCGACGGTCATCGCCCCGCCCCGGGCCAGCATCAGGTCGGCGGCCGCGTAGCCCAGCTCCATCTCGGACAGGTAGGGCAGCGTCACGTACGGCACCGGCAGGTCGGTGGGGATCGGCACCGGTTCGTTGCGGGCGCCC
The DNA here is from genome assembly GCF_008868155.1 of Micromonospora sp. ALFpr18c. Lineage (GTDB taxonomy): Bacteria > Actinomycetota > Actinomycetes > Mycobacteriales > Micromonosporaceae > Micromonospora. Next base: position 22,692 of record NZ_WBKR01000094.1, on the reverse strand, counting down.
ATCACGTGCAGCACCTGCACGCCGTTGCGGGCCAGTTCCTTCGCCGCGCCGGACACCGCCAGGTTGATCGAGCGGGCGCCGGACGAGCCACCGGCGACGAAGAGCACCGGCAGGTCGGGGCGCAGCCCGAAGTGCGCGCGGGCGGCGTTGCGCAGCGCGTACCGGTCGAGGCTGGCGATGCTGCGGCGCAGCGGCACACCGACCACGGCGGCGTCGCGCAGCGACTCGGCCTGGCTCGGCTGGTGCGGGAAGCCGACCGCGATGTTCTTGGTGAACTTCATGCCGAGGCGGTTGGCGACGCCCGGCGGCACGTTCACCTCGTGGATCACCATGGGCAGTTCCCGACGCCACGCGGCCAGGTAGGCCGGCACCGAGACGTACCCGCCGAAGCCGACCACCGCGTCGGCGCGTACCTCGTCGATCACCTTGCCCGCCGCGCGGGCCGCGGTCCACATCCGGCCCGGGGTACGGACCAGGTTCATGTTCACCGACCGGGGCAGCTGGTACGCCGGGATCTGCCGCAGGTCGTAGCCGTGCGGCGGGATCAGCTCGTTCTCCATGCCCTTCGGTGTGCCGAGGCAGGTGATCCGGACGCCGGGGTCGTGTCGGCGCAGGCAGTCGGCGAAGGCGAGCAGCGGGTAGATGTGCCCCCCGGTGCCACCTCCCGCGAGCACCACCGAACGCAGCGGACCCATCAGCGTCTCCTCTCGCTCGCCGTACCTCCGGGAGCCCGGCCCTGCCGGACGCCGCGTGGTGCGGCCTGGTCGTCCTGGCGCCGCTCACGGGACCGGGGCACGGACCCTCGGCCGGCGGTCGACGACGCCGGTCGGCGACGCCGGCCGGGAAGCGGCGGCAACGGGGCCCAGAGTAGTCGGACCCACCGGGCCGGCGGACGGGCATGCAGTGCTCTGGCCGCATCGGGTTCGGCGCGGGCGAAGGATGCCAGCATGCCGATCGCGGCCAGCGTCACGACCAGGGCACTTCCGCCGTCGGAGATGAACGGCAGCGGCAGGCCGGTGATCGGCAGCAGGCCGACCACCCCACCGATGTTGATCACCGCCTGGCTGACCAGCCAGGTGGTGACCGCGGCGGCGGCGAGGCGCCGGAACGGGTCGTCGACCCGCCGGGCGATCCGCAGCCCGGTGTACGCGAGGACCGCGAAGAGGGCGAGCACCACGGCGCAGCCGATCACGCCCAGCTCCTCCGAGATGATCGCGAAGATGAAGTCGTTGTGCGCCTCGGGCAGCCAGTCCCACTTGAGGCTGCCCTTGCCCAGCCCGACGCCGAACCAGCCGCCGTGCTCGATGGCCAGCCGACCCTGGTAGAACTGGAGACAGCCGTCGAGTTTGCACGTCTCGGGGTCGGGTGGGTCGAAGAACATGGCCAGCCGGGCGAAGCGGTAGTTCTCCTCGCCGCGCTCGCCGGAGCCGGCGCCCAGCGACGCCACCGCGACGAGCAGCCCGATACCGGCCAGCCCGGCCGCCGCCAGGGCACCGAAGACCCGCATCCGCACCCCGGCGGCCCAGAGCAGGCCGACCACCAGGGCCAGCAGGCAGAGCATCGTGCCGGTGTCGTTGTAGCCGACCAGGACGAAGAGCAGGCCCACGACCGGAAAGAGCGGCGTGGCCAGCTCCCGCCACCAGCCCAGCGCGGCGCCCTTGCGGGCGATGACGTGCGAGCCCCACAGCACCAGCGCGAACTTGGCCAGCTCGGAGGGCTGCACCTGGATCCCGCCGACGAACAGCCAGTTCAGCCGCGCCTCCACCGGCCCGAAGACGACCGTCCGCTGACGGGTGAGCCGGCCGTAGGCGACCAGGAGGTTGAGCAGCAGCAGCAGCGCCACCGACGTGAACAGCAGCGGCCGGCCCAGCGACCGGTAGGTGCTGGCGGGCAGTCGCTGGCAGGCCCAGAACGCCCCGATGCCGATCACCGCGAAGATGGCCTGCTTGGTCAGCGAGGCCGACGCGTTGCCGTCCTCGGCGTAGTCCTTCACGCTGGTCGCCGAGAAGACCATGGTCAGCCCGATCAGCAGCAGCAGGCCGGCGCTGGACAGCAGCAGGTAGTAGGAGGCCAGCGGCCGGTCCAGCAGGCCGCGCAGCGCGACCAACCCGCCGCTCGCGTCCAGCCCGCGCAGCGGTGCGGGCGCGGCGCCCTCCGGCGCGCGCGGTGCCGCGCCCGGCTCCGGGCCCCGCGCGTCGTCCGGTGGCCCCGCGGCCTCCGCGGCGCGCGTCGTGCCCGGTGACCGTCGCGGCCGACCGGATGTCCTGTCCTCGGTGCCTGGTTCCTCCCCCACCCGGACATCATCACCGCTCGGCACGCCCGAGTGGCCCACAACGATGCACCGGGCGTGTCGGGCTTCGCCGCCTCGGGTAGGGCACCTCGGACCCTTTGCGCTCGACCACCCGGACCGGCCGACCACCCGGACCGGGCGACCGGGCGACCGGGCGACCGGGCGACCGGGCGACCGGGCGACCGGGCAGGCGAACGGGCGGGTCAGGTCATGTTGGCGAGGAACTCGCTGTAGAACAGGCCCAAAGCGATGGCCACGCCGATGCCGGCGATGATCCAGAAGCGGACCACGATGTTGACCTCGCTCCAGCCGGCCAGCTCGAAGTGGTGGTGCAGCGGCGACATCCGGAACACCCGTTTCCCGGTGGTCCGGAACGAGATGATCTGGATCACCAAGGACATCGTGACGATCACGAAGAGCCCGCCGATGATCGGCAGCAGCAGGATGGTTCGGGTCGACATCGCCATGCCGGCGATCAGGCCGCCCAGACCCAGCGCCCCCGTGTCACCCATGAAGATCCGCGCCGGCGAGGTGTTCCACCAGAGGAAACCCACACAGGCCCCGGCCGCGGCCCCGGCTATCAGCGCGATCTCCAACGGGTCGCGCACCTCGTAGCAGTACGGCTGCGTGTAGCTCGGGTCCGCGCACCAGTGCCGGTACTGCCAGAACGCGATCAGCGCGTACGCGGCGAGCACCATCACCGACGCGCCGGTGGCCAGCCCGTCCAGACCGTCGGTGAGGTTCACGCCGTTCGTCGCGGCCATCACCACGAAGATGAAGATGATCACCGCACCGATCTTGCTGACCTCCAGGGCGTCGATGTCCCGGATGAAGCTCAGCGTGCTGCTGCCCACCGTCTCGGTGTTGGTCTTCGCGCCCGTCGCGTCGGTCATCGTGCTCGGGAAGTACAGCGCCACCACGCCGAAGACCGCGCCGACCAGGATCTGACCGATCAGCTTGCCCCGCTTGTTCAGACCGGCGCTGTTGCGCTTGCGCACCTTGAGGAAATCGTCGAGGAAACCCACCGCGCCGGAGAAGACCATGAGCCCCAGCAGCACCAGCGCGGTGATGGTCGGCTCGACCTGGGCGATCTGCAGGTCCGGCAGAGTGGTCAACGCCAGGTGTCCGGCCACGTACGCGATCACCGTGGCCAGGATGAAGACCACGCCGCCCATCGTGGGCGTGCCCTTCTTGCCCTGGTGCATCGCGGGGCCCTCGGAGCGGATCGGCTGACCGGCCTTGAGCCGGGTGAACACCTTGATCGCGAGCGGGGTGCCGAACAACGAGACCAGGAAGGCCACCCCGACGGCGACGATGACCGCCCTCATCGGGTGGGCTCCTGACCGGTGTCGGCGCGCAGGGCGTCGGCCACCTCCCAGGTTCGGTAGCGGGAGCCCTTGACCAGGACGACATCACCCGGTCGTAGTTCGCCCCGCAGCACCTCGACGGCAGCCGCCTGATCGGTGAGCAGCACCGACTCTCCTCCCCAGTCACCTACTGATATGGCGCCCTCATGGATCGGCGCCGCCGGCTCGCCCACCACGAGCAGCCGGTCCACCCCCAGCTCGGCCGCGAGCCGGCCGGTCTGAGCGTGGCCGTCGTGCTCGTACGGGCCCAGCTCGGCCATGTAACCCAGCACCGCGACGGTACGCCGGCCCTGCCCGATGCTGGCCAGCGCCCGTAGCGCCACCGCCGTCGACGCCGGGTTCGCGTTGTACGAGTCGTCGATCACGGTCACCCCGTCCGGGCGGTCGAAGACGTCCATCCGCCGGGTGGAGACCAGCTGCAGCTCGCCGAGGGCCGTGGCCAGCTCGGCCAGCGGCATGCCCAGCTCGCGCGCCACCGCCGCCGCCGCGAGGGTGTTGCCGACCTGGTGCCGGCCGGTCACCCCGAGCCGCACCGGCGCCCGCCCCTCCGGCATGACCAGGGTGTACGACGCGCACCCCCGCTCGTCGAGCGTCACGTCCTCGGCCCGCACGTCGGCGTCCGCCGCCTCGCCGTAGCGGACCACCCGGGCCCGCGTACGGCTCGCCATCGCGTCCACCCGCGGGTCGTCGGCGTTCAGCACGGCCAGCCCGTCCGGTGGCAGCGCCTCGACCAGCTCGCCCTTGGCCTGGGCGATGGCCTCCTGCGAGCCGAACTCGCCGATGTGCGACGTGCCGACGTTGAGCACCACGGAGATCCGGGGCGGCGCCAGCTCGCACAGGTAGCGCACGTGGCCGATCCCGCGCGCACCCTTCTCCATCACCAGGTAGCGGGTGTCCGGTCCGGCCCGCAGCGCCGTGTACGGGTGCCCCAGCTCGTTGTTGAACGAACCGGGCGGCGCCACCGTCGCGCCGAGCCGCGCGGTGAGCTGACCGATCAGATCCTTGGTGGTGGTCTTGCCGGACGAGCCGGTCACGCCGATCACGGTCAGCTCGGGCAGCCGGTCCACGGCCGCGCGGGCCAGCCGGCCCATCGCGGTCAACGCGTCGTCGACCAGCACCATCGGCACCCCGGGCACCTCGCGACTGCCGAGCACCGCCACCGCGCCGGCCTCGATCGCCGTCGCCGCGTAGTCGTGCCCGTCGACCTTCTCACCGGGGAAGGCCACGAAGAGCGACCCGGGCCCGACCTTGCGCGAGTCGAACTCCACGGTGCCCGTGACGGTGGCCGCCGGATCGGCGGCGACGAGCCGCCCGTCGACCGCCGCGGCCACCTCGGCCAGGCTGAGCGCGATCATCGCTGACCCGCCAGATCCCCAAAGCGGGCCCGCAGCGCGTCGGCCAGCTCCGTGCTGTCGTCGAACGGGAACACCTCGCCCGCCACCTCCTGGCCACGCTCGTGACCCTTGCCGAGCAGCGCGACCACGTCGCCGGGCTCGGCCAACCGGACCGCCTCGTCGATCGCCGCCCGGCGACCGGCCACCTCGATGATCCGGGCGGCCGCGCCGGCCCGGTACGCCCCCGCGAGCACCTCGGCGCGGATCTCCGCCGGGTCCTCGGTACGCGGGTTGTCGTCGGTCACCAGCACCACGTCGGCCCCCTGCGCCGCAGCGGCGCCCATCACCGGCCGTTTGCCCCGGTCCCGGTCCCCACCGGCGCCGATCACACAGATCAGCCGGCCGGCGCTCAGCTCCCGCAGGGCGGCCAGCGCCGCCACGATCGCGTCCGACTTGTGCGCGTAATCGACCACCCCGCGCACCGGCCCGGCGGCGTCGACCAGCTGCAACCGGCCGGGCACCCCGCCGCAGGCGGCCACGCCGTCGGCCGCGGTCACCGGATCCATCCCGGCGGCGACCAGCGTGGCGATGGCCAGTAGCGCGTTGGCCACGTTGTGCCGGCCCGGCAACGCCACCCCGGCGGACACCGCCACGCCGTCCGGGCCGTGCGCGGTGAACCGCTGCGCGTACCCCTCGCCGCCGACACCGTCGGCCCACCACGTCGCACTCGGGTCACCGGCCGCCGAGTAGGTGACCGTCGCCGGCTTGTACAGCGGCCGCAGCGCCGGGTCGTCGTGGTTGAGCACCTCGACGGCGCACCGGCCGTCGAAGAGCTGGGCCTTCGCCGCGAAGTAGTCGGCGCTGTCGGCGTGGAAGTCCAGGTGGTCGGAGCCGAAGTTGGTGTAGCCGCCGACGGCGAACCGGACACCGCCCACCCGGCCCATGGCCAGGGCGTGGCTGGAGACCTCCATGACCACGGCGGTCACCCCGCGCTCGCGGGCGGTGGCGAGCATGGCGTGCAGGTCGGTGGCCTCCGGCGTGGTCCGGACACTGTCGATCACCAGGTCGCCGAGGCGGGTCTCCACCGTCCCGATCAACCCGGTGGTGTGACCGGCGGCCCGCAGCCCCGACTCGACCAGGTAGGCGGTGGACGTCTTGCCGGCCGTGCCGGTCACACCGATCACCGTCAGGCCGGCGGTCGGGTCGCCGTACACGGCCGAGGCCAGCTCACCGAGCACCGCGCGCGGGTCGGGCACCACCAGGGCGGGCAGGCCGGTCCCCGCCGCCAGCTCCGCGCCCGCGGCGTCGGTCAGCAGCGCGACCGCGCCGGCCTCGGCGGCACCGGCGGCGAACTCCGCGCCGTGCCGGCGGGCACCGGGCAGCGCCGCGTACAGGTCGCCGGGGCGGACCTCCTGGCTGGCGTGGGTCGCCCCGCTGACGACCACGTCGGCGGCGTCCCCCGGAAGATCGACGGCGAGCCGGACGGCGAGATCACCGAGCCGGACTCCGGTCACGGTACGTGGACGTGGATTGCCGGGCACGGCGTCAGACCCTACCCGGTCGTCCGGTTCCGGCCGCACAGCCGCCCCGGTGGTTCGTCGGCACTCACCGATGATGTCCCGCCGTCGCTGGTCAGCGCGGATAGACCACGAACTTGGGTGCCGAACCACCGGTGGAGGGCGGCACGCGGTAGTGACGCAGGGTGAACTGCATCATCTCGCGGAACGCCGGTCCGGTGATCGCCGCGCCTCCTCCGCCGGGCGCGTAGACGAAGACCGCGATCACGTATCGCGGCTTCTCCGCCGGCGCCATGCCGATGAAGGACTTCACCTCGCCGGGCTGCTTCTTGCCGTCCACCAACCGCCAGCCGGTGCCGGTCTTGCCGGCGACCCGGTAGCCCGGCACCGCGCCGGTCAGACCGGTAGCGTGCTCGACAGTGGTGACCGCCTCCAGCATGGTACGCAGCGCCGCCGCGTTCTGCGGGCTGAGCACCGACCGGGTCACCGGCGCGGGCGCGGGCGTGCGCTTGCCGTCCGGGCCGATCGTCTCCTTCACCAGGTGCGGCTGCACGTAGGTGCCGTCGTTGGCGATGGCGGCGTACGCGGCGGCCATCTGCAGCGGCGTGGCGTCGACGCTGTGCCCGATCGGCACCGACCCGTACGACGATCCGCTCCACTCGTCGGCCGGCAGCAGCCGGCCGCTGGCCTCGCCAGGCAGCCCCTCACCGGTGGGCTGGCCCAGCCCGAACCGCTTCTGGTAGTCGATCAACCGGTCCCGGCCGAGCCGGTCGGCGATCGTGATGGTGCCGACGTTCGACGAGTACGCGAGCATCCCCGGCACGCTCATCCGCCGACCGTTGGACGGGTGGGTGTCGGAGAACCAGGTGTCACCCTTCTTGATGCTGTTCGCGATGGGCAGCGTGGTGTCAGGAGTGATCACCCCCTCCTGCAACGCCGCGCCGTAGGTGATCGCCTTGTGCACCGAGCCGGGGTCGACCACGAAGCTCGTCGCGGCGTCCTCCCGGGCGACCGGGTCGCTCGGGACCGGCTTGGCCGCGTTGTAGGTGGGGTCGCTGGCCTGGGCCAGCACCTCGCCGGTGGGGACGTCGATGATCACCGCGGCGGCGGTGGCGCCCCGCTGCTGCGCCATCGCCGCGCTGAGGATCTGCTGCGTCTTGAACTGCAGGTCGCGGTCGATGGTGAGGCACAACGAGCTGCCCGGCTTGGCCGGGGTGGTCTTGCTGTAGCCGCCCGGGATCGGCGCGGCCAGGTCGCCGAGGCCGGCCTCGTACACCCGCCGGCCGTCCTGCCCGGCCAGCAGGTCGTCGTAGCGGGCCTCCAGCCCCTCCAGCCCGTCCATGTCCTGGCTGGTGAAACCGATCAGGTTGGCCGCCAGGTCGCCGCCGGGCACGTCCCGACGCTCATCCCGGTGCACCCAGATGCCGGGCAGTTCCAGCGCCTGCACCCGCTTGGCGGTCGAGATCTCCACCCCCCGGGCCAGGTACGCGAACCGGGACGAGACGCCACCCTCCAGCTTGCGGGGCTTCATCAGCTCGGCGAGCTTCGACGCCGGGATGCCGAGCAGCGGGGAGAGCACCCTCGCCGTGCCGGGCACGTCCTTGACCTCGGTCGGGTCGGCGGAGACGTACCGAGCCTCGACACTGCGTGCCAGCTCGGCGCCCGTCCGGTCGTAGATCGCGCCGCGCGGCGCGGGAAGCTCGACCGTGCGGGTCCGGTCCACGACGCCGCCGCCGGCGTATGCCGGGGTGTCCACGGCCTGCAGAAAGACGAGCCGCACGCCGATGACGGCGAACAGCGCCAGGGTCAGCGCGGTGCCCAGCCGCAGCCGCAGCCGCGGATCGGCGAGCTTCGGCGGACGCCGCGGCTTGCGCGCCGGCCGGCGGGCCGCCGGCCGGTCGGCGCGGCGCGGCGCGCGAGGGGTGGTCCGGCGACGCGGTGGCGGCTCGTCGCCGGCCGAACCCCGGGGGTTGCGTGGCGCGACGGTCCGCACGACCCCGCCGCGTCCGGCCGCCGGCGCGGCGCGCCGCCCGGCCTGCGCGGCGGCGGCCCGGCCACCGTCGAGCACCTGCAACGCCGGCCGGAACGGGTCGTTGGAGCGGGTGCTGCGGGGAGTACGCCGCTGCTCGGCGCCCCCGCCGCGGGTCGGCGCGGCGCGCTCCTCCCGGACGGTCCGGCCCCGAGGGGTGTACGCCCGGGCGCCGGAAATGCCGCCGATACCCGGCTCGTCGTTGCGCGACTCCCCGTCGACGGGGCCGGTGTCACGCGAAGAACCGCGCCGGGACCCCGTGGGGTTCCGGCGCGGTTCGTCCGACCGTGGTGGCACCGGTCAGCCTCCCGCGCCCTGGCTGGTCACCGACGGCTCGCCGGTCGCCGGCTTCGGCACCCCGAGGGGCAGCTTGCCGTCGGGCAGCCGGACGTACCCCGGCTCACCGGAGTCCACCAGGCCCAGGCGACGCGCCTGGGCGGTCAGGTTCCCCGGCGCCTCGGCCTCGGCGATCTGCTTGTCGAGCTGCTGCTTCTCCAGGTCCAGTCGGGCCTGCTGCTGCTGCAGCTTCTCCAACCGGAAGGCGTTCTCGTTGATCTTGGTGTTGACCGCCAGGATGCCCAGCACCCCACCGACCACCAGCACCACGATCAGCGCCGCGAACGGCGCACGCGGCACCGACACGGGCGGCGGCGGCGCCACCCGCAGCCGGGGCGGACGGGCGCTCGGCGCGACGCCGGCCTTCTCGGCCGGACGCAGCGCGGCGGTGCCCTGGGTGGGGAACTCGCGCGCCCCCCGGGCGCGAGCCTCCCCCTGCCGATTCACTCGATCGATGCGTGGCGTACCGTTCCCCACGCGCGGAGCCCGCTCCGCCGCGGTCCGGCCCCCCGACCGCGGTGCGCGCTGCCCGCCGCCGGTGACGTCCCGGCGGTCGCGCTTGTCAATGTTCATGTCCCTCCCCCTCAACGTCCGTCCCTCTACGGTCACGGCGCCCCTGACCCCCCACGGATCAGGCGGACCCCGTGCCCGGTTGGTGCACTCCCTTCACCCGTCGGCGAGACCGTTCGCGGTCGGTCCGCCCCTGTTCTGTCGCGTTCGGGTCGAGTCGTTCCGCTGCCCGCAGCCGCACCGAGGCAGCGCGCGGGTTCGCGGCGACCTCCGCCTCCCCGGGAAGTTCGGCGCCCCGGCTGAGCAGCCGGAACGTCGGACCGGACCCGGGGAGCTCAACCGGGAGGTCGACCGGGCCCTTACTGCGGACCCGGTCCGCGAGCGCCGCCTTGGTGAGCCGGTCCTCCAACGAGTGGTAGGACAGGACCACCATGCGACCGCCCACGGTCAGTGCGTCGAGCGCGGACGGCAGCGCCGTCTCCAGCGCTGCCAGCTCTCTGTTTACCTCGATCCGTAAAGCCTGAAACGTTCTCTTTGCCGGGTGCCCGCCCGTTCGTCGGGCTGGTGCCGGAATGGAATCCCGGACCAGCTCCGCCAGCCGCGCGGACGAGGTGATCCGGGCGCGTTCCCGCTCCCGGATGATCGCCGAGGCGATCCGGCCGGCGAACTTCTCCTCGCCGTAGACCCGCAGCACCCGGGCCAGGTCCGGATGCGCGTACGTGTTGACCACCTCCTCGGCGGTCACCCCCCGGGTCTGGTCCATCCGCATGTCCAGTGGCGCGTCCTGGGCGTAGGCGAACCCGCGGTCGGGCGCGTCCAGTTGCAGCGACGACACCCCGAGGTCGAACAGGATCCCGTCGATACCCGGATAGCCCAACCGCTCCAGCACCTCGGGCAGCTCGTCGTAGACGGCGTGCTCCAGGTGCACCCGATCGGCGAACCGGGCCAGCCGGACCCGTGCGTGGGCGAGGGCCTCGGTGTCCCGGTCGAGCCCGATGAGGACCGTCTCCGGGTGCGCCTCGAGCACCGCCTCCGCGTGCCCGGCCAGGCCGAGCGTGGCGTCGACGTGCACCGTCCGGCCACCTCGACCCAGCGCGGGGGCCAGCAGCTCGAGACACCGCTCGAGCAGCACCGGCACGTGCGTGCCGCGCAACTCCCCCATGTCGACCCCCACTGGTTGAAACGTCCGTTCTTCTCGTGCGCCTGCCGTGGCGACGGCGCTGCCGTCGTACCGCCAGATCCCCATCCGCTCCCGCCCGGCACCGGGTTCCGCCCGATGACTGGATCGTGCGCCTGGCACCGGGGAAGGGATGCCAGGAACTCGAAAGCGGCTGGAGATCTCGCAGTACGTCGGGCGCCGTTTCCGCCCTACAGACCGCCGGGCAGCACCCCCTCCTCGATGTCGGCGAAGTCGTCTTCGCTCTCGGCGAGGTAGGTCTCCCAGGCGACCTTGTCCCAGATCTCCACCCGCGTGCTCGCGCCGATCACCACGAGGTCGCGGTCCAGCGCGGCATACTCCCGCAGGTGGGCCGGGATCGTCACCCGACCCTGCTTGTCCGGAACCTCGTCGTGCGCGCTGGCGAAGAAGACCCGGCTGTAGGCCCGGGCCGCCTTGTGCGTCATCGGCTGCGCGCGCAACTGCTCCGCGATCCGCTGGAACTCGGGCGTCGGGAAGACGTAGAGGCAGCGCTCCTGCCCTTTGGTGACCACGACCCCCCCCGCCAGCTCATCCCGGAACTTGGCCGGAAGGATCAACCGGCCCTTTTCGTCCAGGCGTGGAGTGTGGGTGCCGAGAAACATCGGCCCTACCCCCTCGCCCCTGAGCGGCGTTCGCGGCGCCGCTGACCCCCCGGGCCGGTGAGCCCTCCCGGCCTCACCATTGGTCCCCACTCTACTCCACTTCCCTCCACCTGCAACCAGATTCGCCCGCGTGGCGTGCCCAGTCCGGGGGCAAAACCGCACGTCACACGGGGTGGAGCGCAGTGGAGGGCCGCGACGCCCCTCCGGCGTGGTCCGCTTTCCGACATAGATCGACTCCGTCCGGCGGACGCCGACCCGGCCACCCGCGCACCTGCCACGGCCGAACGGTTCACCGTCGGCGGCGATCTGGTGAGGCGGGCGGTCCGGTAACCTCGCTCGCGTGACGGACGCGAAAATGCCCCTACGGGCCAAGGTGGCCAGCTCCGTGTCACGGACCGCCGCGGCGCTCTCCCGGGCGGCCGGCCGTGGCGACGGTTCGGTGATCGGCGGGTGGATCGGGCTGAAGATCGACCCGGACCTGCTGGCCCACCTGTCGGCCGGGCGCGCGATCGCGCTCGTCTCCGGCACCAACGGCAAGACCACCACCACACGCCTGACCGCCGCCGCGGTCGGCGTGCTCGGCCGGGTCGCCACCAACTCGTTCGGCGCCAACATGCCCACCGGGCACACCTCGGCGCTGGCCAAGGCCGGCAGCACCCCGTACGCGGCGCTGGAGGTCGACGAGCACTACCTCGCCCAGGTGCTGGAGGCGACCGACCCGCACGTGGTCGCCCTGCTGAACCTCTCCCGCGACCAGCTCGACCGCGCCAAGGAGGTCGCCATGATGGCGCAGCTCTGGCGTGCGGCGCTGGTCCGGCACACCGACGTGCGGGTGGTAGCCAACGCCGACGACCCGATGGTGGTCTGGGCGGCCACCCCGCCGGCCGACCCGGCCCGGGGCATCAACCCGCCGCACGTGACCTGGTTCAGCGCGGGCCAACGCTGGCACGACGACTCCTGGGTCTGCCCCGAGTGCGGCTCCACCATCCAGCGCTCCGGCGAGCAGTGGTGGTGCACCGGCTGCCCGCTGCGCCGACCGGAACCGCAGTGGGTCGTCGAGGACGAGGGCGTGCTCGACCCCACCGGCGCCTGGCACAAGGTCTCCCTCCAGCTCCCCGGCAAGGTCAACCTCGGCAACGCGGCGACCGCGCTGGCCGTGGCCGCCGAGTTCGGCGTCCGCCCGGTCGACGCCGTGTCCCGCCTCGGCATCGTCACCTCGGTGGCGGGCCGCTACGCGCAGGTCGACAAGGACGGGCGCAACATCCGGCTGCTGCTGGCCAAGAACCCGGCCAGCTGGCTGGAGGCGTTCGACATGGCCGACGAGGCGCCGACCCTGCTCTCCATCAACGCGCGCGACCCCGACGGGCTGGACACCTCCTGGCTCTTCGACGTCGACTTCGCGCCGCTGCGCGGACGGCAGGTGCTGATCACCGGCGACCGGGCGTACGACCTGGCGGTCCGGCTGGACGTCAACGACGTACCGTTCCAGCACGTCCGCACCTTCGACGACGCGATCCGGTCGGTCCCGCCCGGGCGGCTGGAGGTCATCGCGAACTACACCGCGTTCCAGGACATCCGAGCGGAGTTGGACCGTGTCAACTGAGAGCCTGCGCATCGTCTGGATCTACCCCGACCTGCTCTCCACCTACGGCGACCGGGGCAACGCGCTGATCCTCGCCCGTCGGGCGCGCCAGCGCGGCATGCCGGTCGAGGTGCTGGAGGTCCGCTCCGACCAGCAGCTGCCCGCGACGGCCGACATCTACCTGGTCGGTGGCGGCGAGGACGGCCCGCAGGCGCTCGGCGCGCAGCGGCTCATCGCCGACGGCGGGCTGCACCGGGCGGTGGCCCAGGGTTCGGTGGTGTTCGGCGTCTGCGCCGGTTACCAGCTGCTCGGCACCTCCTTCTTCGCCAAGGGTGTGCAGTGCCGCGGCCTGGAGTTGCTCGACCTGCGATCCGACCGGGGCGAGAGCCGGGCCGTCGGCGAGCTGGCCGGTGAGATCGACCCGCGGCTGGGCCTGCCCGCGCTGACCGGCTTCGAGAACCACGGTGGCCGTACCCACCTCGGCCCGGAGGTCTCCCCGCTGGCCCGGGTCACCGCCGGGATCGGCAACGACGGCGCCACCGAGGGCGCCTGGCGCGGCAAGCTGCTCGGCACGTATTCGCACGGTCCCGCGCTGGCCCGCAACCCCGCCCTGGCCGACCTGCTGCTGCGCTGGGCCACCGGGGCGCACCAGCTCCCGCCGCTGGACGACACCTGGTCCGACCGGCTCCGCACCGAGCGCCGCGCCGCAGTGGCCGCCGCCCGGGCATGATCCGCGCCGTCCGGCGGCTGCTCCGGCAACCGTCGGCCGCCCGGTTCGCCCTGCTCGTCCTCCTGATCGGCTGCTGCGGGCTGCTGCTGCTCCTGGTGCCCCGACCGGACCCGGCGCAGCTGCCGATGCTGGCCGACCAGGTGGGCGACCTCGCCCCGGTGGCGGCGATCCTCGGCGGGGCGCTGCTGCTGGTGGCGCTGGTCCCGCGGACCTTCATCACCCTCGCCGCCGGCGCGATCTTCGGCCCCCTGGAGGGCGCCGCGTACGCCCTGGGTGCCGCGCTGGTGGCGGCGGCGATCGGGTTCACGGTCGGCCGGCTGCTCGGCCGGGAGTTCGTCGCCGAGCGGGTGCGCGGCCGGTTGGCCCGCCTCGACGGCTGGTTCGCCCGGCAGAGCGTGCTCGGCGTGGTCACCGTCCGGTTGCTGCCGATCGCCGGCTTCGGGCTGGTCAGCTACGGCTACGGCACGACCGGTGCGCGCATCCTGCCGTTCCTGGCCGGCAGCGTCATCGCCTCCGCGCCGACCGCGTTCGGCTACGCCGCGATCGGCGCGGCCGTCAGCTCCCCGGGCCACGTCAACTGGTACGCGGCCGCCCCCGCCAGCCTCGGCCTGATCGCCAGCGTGGTGCTGGTCCACCGCTGGTGGCGCGCCGAGCGGCGGCGTCGCCGCACCATGCCGGTGTGACCGTGGCCGAACCGACCCGTCCCGCCGAGGAGCCGCTCACCGGCGGCTTCGTCGCCGACGTGGTCCGGGTCGGTGACACGGTACGACGTACCCCGCCGGCCAACCTGGACTTCGTCGGCGCGCTGCTGCGTCACCTGGCCGAGGTGGGCGCGGACCTCGCGCCCCGCCACCTGGGTGTCGACGACCGTGGTGGACGTGATGCTCGACCAGACCTCCCGCCCTGCCGCGTCGATCATGGAGTTGTGGTGGGGGACAAACCCCGCAGATCGGGGTGAACCGGGCACCACAACTCCATGATCGACGGGCCAGGGGGACGGGGACCGGGACGGGAGTTACGCGACCACCGAGACCAGGCGGCCCTTCACCACGATGACCTTGCGGGGCTCCTTGCCGGCCAGGGCGGCGGCCACCGCGTCCAGGGCCGCCGCGCGGACGGTCTCCTCGGACGAGTCGGCGGGAACCTCGACGCGGCCACGGACCTTGCCGTTGACCTGCACCGGGTAGGTCACCGTGTCGGCCACCAGCAGCGCCGGGTCGGCGGTCGGGAAGTCCGCGTACGTCAGCGAGGTGTCGTGACCCAGCTTGCGCCACAGCTCCTCGGCCACGTGCGGGGCGAACGGCGCCACCATCAGCACCAGCGGCTCGGCCACCTCGCGGGGCGTCGCCGACAGCCGGGTCAACCCGTTGGTCAGCTCGATCAGCTTGGCGATGGCGGTGTTGAACCGGATGCCGTCCATGTCGCCACGGACCCCGTCGATGACCTTGTGCAGCAGCCGGCGGGTCGCCTCGTCGGCCGGGTCCTCGGTGACCCGCAGCGCGCCGGTCTGCTCGTCGACGACGGCCCGCCAGACCCGCTGCAGGAACCGGTACGACCCGACGACCGCCCGGGTCTCCCAGGGGCGGGACACCTCCAGCGGACCCATCGACATCTCGTACACCCGGAAGGTGTCGGCGCCGTACGCGGCGCACATGTCGTCGGGCGTCACCACGTTCTTCAGCGACTTGCCCATCTTGCCGTACTCGCGGTTGACCGCCAGGTCGCCCAGGTAGTAGGCGCCGTCGCGCTCGACGACCTCCTCGGCCTGCACGTAACTGCCGCGCGAGTCGGTGTACGCGTACGCCTGGATCATGCCCTGGTTGAACAGCTTGCGGAACGGCTCGAACGACGACACGTGCCCCAGGTCGAACAGCACCTTGTGCCAGAACCGCGCGTACAGCAGGTGCAGCACGGCGTGCTCGGCGCCGCCGACGTACAGGTCGGTGCCCCCGCAGTCGCCCTCGCCGCGCGGACCCATCCAGTACCGCTCGTTCTCCGCGTCGACGAACCGTCCGCTGTTGGTCGGGTCCAGGTAACGCAGCTCGTACCAGCAGGAACCGGCCCACTGCGGCATCACGTTGGTCTCGCGGGTGTAGCGCTTCGGCCCGTCGCCCAGGTCCAGTTCCACCTCGACCCAGTCGCGCCGCCGCGACAGCGGGGTCTCCGGGTTGGAGTCCGCGTCGTTCGGGTCGAACGTCTTCGGGGAGAAGTCGTCGACCTCCGGCAGCTCAACCGGCAGCATCTCCTCCGGCAGGGCGATGGCCGCGCCGGTGGAGTCGTAGACGATCGGAAACGGCTCACCCCAGTACCGCTGCCGGGAGAACAGCCAGTCACGCAGCCGGTAGGTCACCGCGCCGGTGCCGTGCCCGTTCGCCTCCAGCCAGGAGATGATCGCCGCCTTGGCGTCGGCGACCCCCAGGCCGTTCAGGTCCAGGCCGCGCTCGGGCGCGGCGCTGTTGATCGCCGGGCCGTCCCCGGTGTACGCCGTGCCGTCGAAGCCCTCCGACGGCTGCACGGTGCGCACGATGGGCAGCTCGAACACCTCGGCGAACGCCCAGTCCCGCTCATCCTGCGCCGGCACCGCCATGATCGCGCCGGTGCCGTAGCCGGCCAGCACGTAGTCGGCGATGAAGATCGGGATCTGCCCACCGGTGACCGGGTTGGTGGCGTACGCGCCGATGAAGACGCCGGTCTTCTCCTTGCTGTCGGACTGCCGCTCGACGTCGGTCTTGGCCGCCGCCGCCTTGCGGTACGCCTCGACGGCCGCCCGGGGGCTGGCGTGCCCGCCGGTCCAGGCGTCCCGCGTGCCGTCCGGCCAGGCCGCCGGCACCAGCGCGTCGACCAGCTCGTGCTCGGGCGCCAGCACCATGTAGGTGGCCCCGAAGACGGTGTCCGGGCGAGTGGTGAACACCCGGACCGGCTCCAGCGCGGTCGGGAAGTCGATGTGCGCGCCCTGGGATCGTCCGATCCAGTTGCGCTGCATGTGCTTGATCGGCTCAGGCCAGTCCAGGCTGTCCAGGTCGTCCAGCAGGCGGTCGCCGTACGCGGTGATCCGCATCATCCACTGCTTCAGGTTGCGCTTGAAGACCGGGAAGTTGCCCCGCTCGGAGCGGCCGTCGGCGGTGACCTCCTCGTTGGCCAGCACGGTGCCCAGACCGGGGCACCAGTTGACCGGGGCCTGCGAGACGTACGCCAGCCGGTGGTCGTCGACGACCCCGCGGCGCTCGGCGGCGCTCAGCTCGGCCCAGGCGCGGCCGTCGGGGGTGGGCCGGTTGCCGCCCTCGAACTCGGCGATCAGCTCGGCGATGGGGCGGGCCCGGCCGGCGTCGCGGTCGTACCAGGAGTTGAAGATCTGCAGGAAGATCCACTGGGTCCAGCGGTAGAAGTCGGTGTCGATGGTCGCCACCGAGCGACGCTCGTCGTGCGCCAGCCCCAGCCGACGCAGCTGCGTCTTGTACCGCTCGATGTTCGCGACCGTGGTGGTCCGCGGGTGGGTGCCGGTCTGCACCGCGTACTGCTCGGCGGGCAGGCCGAACGCGTCGAAGCCCATCGCGTGCAGCACGTTGCGCCCGGCCATCCGCTGGTAGCGGGCGTAGCAGTCGGTGCCGATGTAGCCCAGCGGGTGGCCCACGTGCAGGCCGGCGCCCGACGGGTACGGGAACATGTCCAGCACGTACAGCTTCTCCGCGCCGGCGCGGGGGTGCGTCGGATCGGCCAGCGGGCCGGTCGGGTTCGGTGCGTGGAAGGTGCCCTCGCGCGCCCAGGTGTCCTGCCAACGATTCTCGATCTCGTCGGCCAGGGCCGCGGTGTACCGGAACGGGGGAATGTCGCCCGCCGGTGCGGCTGCCTCACTCATCGTCTCTCCTCGCTTCGCTTCGCTTCATCTCGGCGTCACCGGGCCGGGCCGGTCGTCTCGGCACCGCCGGACGGGCCGGCGGAGGGCACAAAAAAGCCCCTCGCGCAGGAGGGGCCGCCGTGCTGTCACGCGTTCAGCGCATCAGCACGGCCCGGTAAGAAGCAGGAAGACTCCGGCCATGTCCCGCAGTGTACCCCGCGCAGCGGACGGGCGACGGCACCCGGGTGCCGGCCGCACCCCGTCCCCCAACATGGCGAATATCGGTGCGTAACCGACGGACTACCTGCGGGGGTCGGCGATAACGACAAACATGGTTAGCCTGAGAGGCCAGTGAGATTCCTGCGGCAAACGAGGCTCGGCGTCGCGAACCCAACGGCGGGTCCAGGTGCTCTCTCACAGAGCTGCCGTGATGGCGACGAGGAGGAGGCCCGTGACACAACAGACCTGGGACGAGGTGGGCGGCCTGTTGCCGCACGACGAGTTCCGCGCCGCCAGCGAGGCCATCGTGGCCAACATCGAGCAGGTCATCGAGGGTAAGACAGCCACCGTGCGGCTCGCCCTGGCCGTCCTGCTCGCCGAGGGTCACCTCCTGATCGAAGACGTCCCGGGTGTCGGCAAGACCAAGCTGGCCAAGGCCCTCGCGCGGTCCATCGACTGCACGGTGCGGCGGATCCAGTTCACCCCCGACCTGCTGCCCAGCGACGTCACCGGCGTCAGCGTCTACAACCAGGAGACGCACGACTTCGAGTTCCGCCCGGGTGCCGTCTTCGCCAACCTGGTCGTCGGCGACGAGATCAACCGGGCCTCGCCGAAGACCCAGTCGGCGTTGCTGGAGTGCATGGAGGAGCACCAGGTCACCGTCGACGGCGTGACCTACCAGCTGCAGACCCCGTTCATGGTCATCGCCACCCAGAACCCGATCGAGATGGAGGGGACCTACCCGCTGCCCGAGGCGCAGCGCGACCGGTTCACCGCCCGGATCGCGATGGGCTACCCGGACTCCGGCGCCGAGCTGGCCATGCTCGACGGGCACGGCGCCACCGACCCGCTGCACGAGCTGCGCCCGGTGTCCGACGCGGACATCGTCCGGCAGCTGATCGCCACCGTCCGGCAGGTGCACGTCGCCGACGCCGTCAAGCAGTACGCCGTCGACCTGGTCACCGCCACCCGCGAGGCCCCCGACCTGCGGCTGGGCGCCTCCCCCCGGGCCACCCTGCAACTGCTGCGCACCGCCCGGGCGGTCGCCGCCCTGGAGGGGCGTGACTACGTCCTCCCCGACGACCTGCAGGCCCTGGCGGTGCCCGTGCTGGCGCACCGGATCATCCCGACCGCCGACGCGCAGCTCGCCCGGCGCACCACCGACGCGATCGTCTCCGAGCTGGTGCACCGACTGCCGCTGCCACACGACCGGCAGCGCAACCCGTACGACACCCGTCCCGCCACCGGCAACGGTCGCGCCCCCTACGAGCCGCGGAGGCCGTGACGTGCGTGCCGGGCTGCGCGGGCTGACCACCCGCGGGCGCTCGTTCCTGGCCGCCGCCGTCGCGGCGGCGATCTCCGCCGGCATCCTCGGTGAGAAGGACCTGCTGCGGGTTGCCGTGCTGCTGGCCGTCCTGCCGCTGCTGGCTGCCGCCTACGTGGGGCGCAGCCGCTACAAGCTGGCCTGCAACCGGTCGCTGGATCCGCACCGGGTTCCGGTCGGGGCCAACTCGCGGGTGGTGCTGCGCCTGCAGAACCTGTCCCGCCTGCCGACCGGCACCCTGCTCCTGGAGGACCGGCTGCCCTACGCGCTGGGCAGCCGACCCCGGGTGGTGCTGGAGCGCCTCGGCGCACACCAGGCGAGCTCCGTGGCGTACACGGTGCGGGCCGACGTGCGGGGTCGCTACGACGTGGGTCCGCTGGTGGTGCGGATGACCGACCCGTTCGGTCTCTGCGAGCTCACCCGCGCCTTCCCCAGCACCGACCACCTGACGGTCATCCCGCAGGTCACGCCCCTGCCGTCGGTCCGGCTCCCCGGGGAGTACGCGGGCAGCGGCGACAGTCGGGCCCGGTCGGTGGCGGTGCACGGCGAGGACGACGCGGCGACCCGGGAGTACCGGCGCGGCGACGACCTGCGCCGGGTGCACTGGAAGTCCACCGCGCGCACCGGTGAGCTGATGGTGCGCCGCGAGGAGCAGCCGTGGGAGAGCCGCGCCACGGTCGTCCTGGACACCCGCGCGTACGGCCACCGCGGTGACGGGCCGACGGCGAGTTTCGAGTGGGCCGTGTCCGCCGCCGCCAGCATCGCCGTGCACCTGCGGCAGGCCGGCTACAAGCTGCGCCTGGTAACCGGCTCGGGGGTGGACGTGGACGCCTCGGAGGCCGGCGGCGACGGCGCGCTGCTCGACCATCTCGCCGAGGTCCGCCTGGACCAGCGCGCCGAGGTGACCGGGCTGGTGCAGCGGGTCCGGCAGCGCGCCGACGGCGGTCTGATCATCGCGTTGTTCGGCGCGGTGAGCGTGGCCGAGGCCGAGCTGCTGGCCGGGCTGCGGGGCAACGGCGCGACCTGCGTCGGCTTCCTGTTGGACAGCTCCACCTGGCTCAGCCTGCCGGAGAAGGCGCGGGCCGAGGCCGAGCGCGCGCACGGCGCCGCCGCGCTCACCCTGTTGCAGAGCGGCTGGCGGGTGGTCGGCGCCGACCACGGCAGCCGGCTGCCGGCGCTGTGGCCGCAGGCGGGCCGGGGCTCCCAGGGCTTCGCCCTGCGCGCCGCGCTGGCCGAGACGGTCGCCGGCGGCGTGCGATGAACGGAAGGTCCCCCTCATGATCGCCAGTCGGAACATCGGCGCGGTGGCGGCCGCCGCCACGCTGCTCGCCGCCGCGCCGCTGTCGGCCATCTTCCAGACCTGGACGTGGCTGATCCAGTCGGCGATCGCGGTCGCCGTGGTGGCCGGGGTGGCGGCGCTGACCCGGCTCGTCCGGGCGCCGCTGTGGGGTCAGGTGCTGGGCATGCTGGCCGCCCTGCTGCTCGCCCTGACCTGGCTGTTCCCCAGCGGCTCGGAGCTGCTCACCTTCCTGCCCACCCCGGGCACCATCGGCCACTTCGCCGACCTGCTCAGCGGCTCCATGCAGGACATGCGCTCCTACGGGGTCGAAGTCCCGGACACCGATCCGCTGCTGTTCATCACCGTGCTCGGTGTCGGCGGGGTGGCCGTGCTGGTCGACGTGCTGACGGTGGGGCTGCACCGGCCCGCGCTGGCGGGGCTGCCGATGCTCGCCATCTACTCGGTGCCGGTCGCCGTCTACGTGGACAGTGTCCCCGCGGTCCCGTTCGTGGTGGGCGCCGCCGGCTACCTGTGGCTGCTGGTGACCGACAACGTCGGCCGGGTCCGCCGGTTCGGCCGCCGGTTCACCGGTGACGGCCGGGACGTCGACGTGTGGGAGGCGTCCCCGTTGGCATCCGCCGGCCGCCGGCTCGCGGTGGTCGGCGTGGCACTGGCCGTGGCGCTGCCGCTGGCCGTGCCGGGCATGGCCGGCGGGCTGCTCGACACGCTCACCGAGGGGACCGGCAACGGCACCGGCAACGGGCGCTCGGGCTCGGGTGGCGCATCGGGGCGGATCGACCTGTTCGCCTCGCTGGCCGGTCAGCTCAACCAGTCCGAGGTGGCCGACCTGGTCAAGGTGACCACGACCGAACCCAACCCGTTCTACCTGCGGTACGCGGTCGCCGACGAGCTGCGCCCGAACGGGTTCCAGGCGCGTACCCCGAGCGGACGCGCCGTCAACCGGGACCTGCCCAATCCGAACGAGCGAGCCGGCCCGGGGGTGCAGCAGACCGAGTATCGGGCGACCGTCGAGGTGACCAAGAACCTCAGCATGTCCCTGATGCCGGTGTACGCCGAGCCGACCCGTACCGACGACCTGAGCGGCAACTGGCTCTACGACCCCAACCAGCAGGTCGTCTTCTCCAACCGGGAGAGCTCCCGGGGCCGCAAGTACTCGTTCGACTACATCCGCTCGACGTACACCCCGGCGGTGCTGCGGGCCGCGCGGTCACTGCCGGCCGATCACCCGGTACGCCGGCAGTTGACCGCCACTCCGGGCACGGTGCCCGAGGTGGAGGAACTGGTCAAGGGGCTGGTCCAGGGCAAGCGCACCGACTACGACCGGGTGTTGGCGATCTACCAGCACTTCTCCGCCGACAACGGGTTCAGCTACCGACTCAGCACGCAGAGCGGCAGCAGCGGTCAGGACATCGTCAACTTCCTCACCAACAAGGTCGGCTACTGCCAGCAGTACGCGGCGGCGATGGCCTGGCTGGTGCGTACGGCCGGCATCCCGGCCCGGGTGGCGTTCGGGTTCACCAACGGCAGCAAGCGGGACGGCGACACGTACACGCTGACCAACCTCAACCTGCACGCGTGGACCGAGGTCTACTTCGACGGCATCGGCTGGGTGCCGTTCGACGCCACCCCGTCGTACGGGGTGCCGGGCTCCACCCGGTCCGCATGGGCTCCGGACACGGACGCGCCGGAACCGTCCACCCCGGGCGCCGGCACCACGGACACCCCGGCCGGTCCCGACGCGACGGCCGGTCCGGCCGGCCCGGACAACGCCGACCGGGACACCGACAGTGGCCTCTCCCTCGGCGGGCAGACGCCGACCGAAGAGCCACCGGTGTGGCCGTGGTGGGCGGCGGGTCTGCTGGCGCTGCTGGTGCTGCTCGCGGTGCCCGCGCTGCGCCGGCTGGCCCTGCGTCGACGGCGCAGCGGCCGAGCGGCGGGCGGCACGGCGGCCACCCCGGCCGTCGGCGAGGAGGCCGGCGCGCCGGAGGCACGGGTGGTGGTGGTCGGGGCGGACGCCACCCAGGCCCGCGCGGACGCGCACGCCGCCTGGGCGGAACTGCTCGACACGCTGGTGGACTTCCAGGTCCGGGTGGACCTGACCGAGACCCCACGGGCCACCGCGGACCGGCTGGTCCGGGAATCCCTCGCCGACGACGTCGACGCGGTCGGCGCGGCGCGGCTGCTCGGCCGGGCCGAGGAGCGGGCCCGCTACGCACGGGATCCGCTGACCGGTGAACGTCTGCTGCCGGCGCTGCGCGCGGTCCGCAATGCGCTCGCCGCTCGGGCGAATCGCCGAACCAGGGTTCTCGCCGCGCTGCTCCCGCCGTCGGTGCTGCTGCGCTGGCGGACCGCCCTCGCGGACAACTCCAGCCGGATGGTGGCCCTGACCGGGCGCGCCCGGTACCGCCTGCTGCGCTGGAACCCGCGTCGTCTGCTGGCCGACCGAGCGGCCCGCTGACCGAAGACCGCGACGGGGCGGCGAAGGGGGCGGCGGCCGGACGGCCACCGCCCCCTTCGCC
>NZ_WBKR01000093.1 GCF_008868155.1 Micromonospora sp. ALFpr18c | reverse complement strand
AGCACCCCCGACGCGACAGCCGACGCCCCGACAGCCGACGCGAGCAGCGGTGACGCGAAGGCGGCCGACGCGCCGCAGAGCAAGGACGCGCCGCAGAGCAAGGACGCGCCGCAGAGCGAGACCGCCACGGTCGACGTCACGAAGGCCGAGACCCCGAAGGCCGCGGCCGACGCCACGGTGGCCGACCTCGCGGTGGCCACTGTGGACGGAAAGCCGGTCCCGCTGGTCGCCGACGCGGGGCGGCGGCGCCGGGTGCCGTTCGCGCACGCCCACGCCGTACGACTGCCGCCGCCCCGCCAGGCGGCGACGACCGCCGCCCGGGCCACCCGGGCCTGGGCCCGCCGGCCCAGTGGTCGACTCACCCTGCCCGGCGTGTTCCTGCTGGCCCTGGTGGCCGCGACCGCCGCGGCGGGCGCGCTGCTCGTGCCGGCGACCATCCGCGCGTCCCGATCGGTCGCCGCCGATTCGTCCGCGACGCCGCCACCGGCCGTTCCGCCGGCCGGTCTGCCCACCGCCGCCCTGCCCAGTGGCGGGGTGCCGACCGGTGGGCTGCCGACGGGCGGGGTTCCGACCGGCGGGTTCCCGACCGGGCCGGCCCTTCCGCCGGCGATCGGTGGCCGACCGTCGGACGCCCTGGCCGGCTGGGCACAGCAGGTCGGCGCCAAGGTCGGTGTACCGCCGGCCGCCATGCAGGCGTACGGCTACGCCGAGCTGGTACTCGCCCAGACCAACCGCAGCTGCGCGTTGAGCTGGACGACCCTCGCCGCGATCGGCCAGGTCGAATCCGGGCACGGCTCGGCCAACGGCGCCCGCCTGGGGCAGGACGGCAAGGCCCTACCGAAGATCATCGGGCTGCCGCTGGACGGCAAGGACAGCCGGATGCGGATCATCGACACCGACCGTGGGCTGCTCGACGGGGACGCCACCCTCGACCGCGCCATCGGGCCGATGCAATTCATCCCGACCACGTGGCAGGAGATCGGCGCGGACGCGGACAACGACGGCGTCAAGGACCCGCACGACCTGGACGACGCCGCCCTGGCGGCCGGGAACTACCTGTGCAAGGGCGGCCGCAACCTGAGCATCCCGGGCGACTGGTGGAACGCGATCCTGTCGTACAACGACGTGCGCCGGTACGCCCAGGACGTCTACGACACCGCAAATCGGTACGGACGGGCCAGCCGCCCGTGAAGTGATCGTCTGCATACATCAGAGAATTGGACACTTCCCCCGGGCAGCTGTTAGCGGCAAGCTAGACGGGTGATGGTGCGCGAGTGGGACCCCAGGACCGCGTCGTCCGCCGAGATCGCGTCGCTGCTGGACACGCTGAACGCGGTTCTTGCGGCCGATCTGCCGCAGGACCCTTCGTGGCGGGAGAACTCCCTGCGGGAGTACCTCGCCGAGGTGATGCCCGGCGAGCGGCGGATCTCCTGGGTCGCCCAGGCCGACCCGAGCGCCGCCGGTGACCCGGGCGCGATCCTCGGCCAGGTCCATGTGCTGCTCCTCGGCGACATCGGCGTGCTCGAGGTGCTGGTGCACCCCTCGGTGCGACGTTCCGGGCTCGGCCGTGACCTGGTGCTACGTGCCGCCCGCCGGGTCTACCAGGAGGGCTTCCGGTCGATCGGGGTCGAGGTCGTCGGCGACACGCCGGCGGTGGGCTTCTACGAGTCACTCGGCTTCACCCGGGAGTACGTGGAGACGCGCAGCGTCCTTGACCTGTCCGGGGTCGACTGGGCCGAGCTGGCCGAGATGTCCACCGGCGTCGGGGCGGGTTACCACCTGGAGTTCTTCCCCGGCGGGCCACCGGACGACCTGATCGAGGCGTACGCGCGGGCCAAGGCCGAGGTGCGTGACGTCGACGACGGCGAGTTGCGTCCCAGCTCGTACGACCCGCAGCGGCTGCGGGACAGCCTGGACACCCTGCACCGGCGGGGCATGAAGCCGTACATCGTGCTGGCCCGGCACGAGCAGAGCGGTGAGGTCGCCGGCCTGACCGAGGTGGTGGTGCCGGCGCAGCACCCGACCCGCGCCGACCAGTACGACACGATCGTCGCGCAGGACCACCGAGGCTACGGCATCGACCGGGCGATCAAGGCCCGGATGCTGTTGGAGCTGCGGTCGTCCGAGCCGGAGCTGGTCGAGGTGCAGACCTGGAACGCGCAGGCCAACGAGGCGATGTTGAAGGTCAACGCCGAGCTGGGTTACCGGCCCGACCGGGACTGGTGCGAATACAGCGTCGACGTCGCCGAGTTGGTGCACCGCCTCGATCCGCCGCGCTGAGGGAATTCACGAAACTGTCCGATGGGGGATGGACGATGGACAGTCGGGCACCTTAACGTGCGTTGACCCCCGTCCACCCATCGTGGAGGCCCTATGCGCCCGCGCCGCTCAACAGCCGCGCTCGCGACCGCCACCGTCGCCGTGACCCTCACGGCGCTCGCCGTCGCACCCACCGCGGCCAGCGCCGCGCCCACCGATCTGTTCATCTCGGAGTACGTCGAGGGTTCGTCGAACAACAAGGCGATCGAGCTGTTCAACGGCACCGGCGCCGCCGTCGACCTGACCGGCGGCGGTTACCAGTTGCAGCTCTACTTCAACGGTTCCACCACGGCCACCACGATCGCGTTGACCGGGAGCGTGGCCGCCGGCGACGTGTTCGTGTTCGCCAGCGCGTCGGCCGGTGCCGCCGTCCTCGCCCAGGCCGACCAGACCACCGGCGCGAGCCTGTTCAACGGTGACGACGCGATCGTGCTGCGCCGGGGCACCACCGTGCTCGACTCGATCGGCCAGGTGGGTGTCGACCCGGGCACCGAGTGGGGTGCCGGCGAGACCAGCACCGCGGACAACACCCTGCGCCGGCTGCCGAGCGTGACCACCGGTGACACCGACCCGTCGGACGCGTTCGACCCCGCCCCGCAGTGGGCCGGCTTCCCCGTCGACACCTTCGACGGGCTGGGCGCGCACACCGTGGACGGTGGCGGCCCGGTCGACGTACCGGCCACGCTCACCTGTGGCGGCCCGCTGGTCACCGCGGCGGGCACGGCCGCGTCCCGAGAGGTCACCGCCACCGATCCGGACGACACTATCGCCGACCTGGCGGTGACCGCGGTCAGCCCGACCCCGGCCGCCGGCTCGATCACCCGTACCGCGGTCACTCCCGCCGACGGGGTGGGCGGCACCGCCCGCGCCACGGTCGGCGCGAGCGCCGACCTCGCCGCCGGCGCGTACACCGTGACGGTGACCGCGACCGATGCCGACGGCGGCACCGCGAGCTGCGCGCTGGCCGTGCAGGTGACCCGGGAGCTGACCGTCGGCGAGGTGCAGGGCCCGACCACCGACGCCGAGTCCGGCGCCGCCGACCG
Source organism: Micromonospora sp. ALFpr18c (assembly GCF_008868155.1). GTDB lineage: Bacteria > Actinomycetota > Actinomycetes > Mycobacteriales > Micromonosporaceae > Micromonospora. The sequence goes on along the minus strand of NZ_WBKR01000093.1, from coordinate 19,901 downwards.
GTCGCCGCTCGCACCGGCGAGCGGCAACGGCACGAGCAGCACGCTGTACGACGTTCGTGGCGTGATCACCCAGCTGACGCTGGCCCGTACGGCGGCCGGGGCGGAGCAGAACGGGTTCTTCCTGCAGAGCCGCAGCGGCGACACCGACGAAGACCCGACCAGCTCCGACGGCATCTTCGTCTTCATGGGCGCGTTCACCTCGTTGATCGGCGGCTACGTGCCGACGGTCGGCGACGAGGTCGTGCTGCGGGCCCGGGTGTCGGAGTACTACAACCTCACCCAGCTCTCCGGTGCCTCGCTGGTCCGTCGGATCGCCACCGGCCTGGCCGTGGACACGACCGTCGCGGTGATCGACGCGGTGCCGCCGGTCGAGCTGACCGACGCGCAGCGCTGGTGGGAGCGGCACGAGGGCACCCGCCTGCGGGTTCGCTCGGGTAGCGGCGCGGTGAGCGGCCGGGACGTGTTCTCGTCCACCGCCGACGCGGAGCTGTGGGTCGTCGACCGGGACGACCCGCTGCTGGACCGCGCCGACCCGTACGCCCGGCGGGTCTTCCGGGACTCGCACCCGCTGGACAACGACCCGACCCGGCGCTTCGACGATGGCAACGGGCAGCGCGTGCTGCTCGGCAGCATGGGCGTGAAGGCCACCGCCGGGGACAGCACCGCGCTTCTCCCGCCGGCGCACACCTTCGACACGCTGCGCGCCGACGCGGTGGGCGGCGTCTACTACTCGTTCGAAAAGTACGGCGTGCAGGTCGAGCGGGCCGAGTTCGACGCCGGGGCCGACCCGTCGAAGAACAACCCGCCGAAGCCGGCCGACCGCTCGCAGGAGGTCGCGGTCGCGACGTACAACGTGGAGAACCTGTACGACTACCGCGACGATCCATTCGACGGCTGCGACTTCACCGGCAACGCCGGCTGCCCAGGTGTCGACCCGCCGTTCGACTACGTGCCGTCCAGCGAGGCGGACTACCGCGAGCACCTCACGTCGCTCGCCGACCAGATCGCCAAGGACCTGCACGCTCCGGATCTGATCCTGGTGCAGGAGGCGGAGGACCAGGACATCTGCACGGTCTCCGGTGCGGCGCTGGCCTGCGGCGACACCAACAACGCCGACGGCGCTCCGGACAGCATCCAGGAGTTGGCTCTCGCGGTGGCGGCGGCCGGCGGGCCGGCGTACGCCGCGGCCTATGACCGGACCGGCGCGGACGCCCGCGGGATCACCGCCGCGTTCCTGTACCGCACCGACCGGTTGTCGTTGGCGGCCGCGACGGCGGACGACCCGCTGCTGGGCTCGACGCCGACCGTGCAGTACCGCGCTGCGGGGCTGCCGGGCAACGCCGATGTGCAGAACCCGAAGGCCCTCAACGCGGTGCTGCCATCGGATGTGGACACCTCGACGGGCCGGGACGGCAACAACGTCTTCACCCGCGCTCCGCAGCTGGGCAAGTTCACCGTGGCCGCGGCACCCGGCTCGGCCGAGCGGCTCACCCTGTACGCGCTGAGCAACCACTACTCCTCCGGCCCGGACAGCCGGATCGGGCAGCGACGGGAGCAGGCGGCGTACGGCGCGGCGATCGTCACCGCGATCGAGGCGGCCGACCAGAACGCCCGGGTGGTGTACGGCGGCGACCTGAACGTGTTCCCCCGCCCGGACGATCCGATCGCGACGGGCAGCGCGCCCACTCCGTCGGATCAGCTCGCCCCGCTCTACGAGGCGGGCCTGCACAACCTGTGGGACAACCTGGTGGCGGACGTGCCGGCGTCGGCCTATTCGTACAGCTTCGAGGGGCAGGCGCAGACGCTCGACCACCTGTTCGTCAACGACGCGCTCTACGGCGACCTGGTGCAGGTGCGGGCGGCCCACATCAACGCGGACTGGCCGGCGGAGTTCACCGGTGACGGGTCGCGCGGGTCCAGCGACCACGATCCGCAGGTGGCTCGCTTCCGGTCGCGGGCGTCGTTGACCGTCGCCGACGCGACGGTGGTCGAGGGCGACCAGGGCAACCGGCAGCTCACGTTCACCGCAACCGTGTCCCGGCCGCTGTCCCAGCCGGTGCTGCTGTGCGCCACCACCGTTGGTATCACCGCGCAGGCGGGTTCGGACTTCGAGCCGTACGCCGGTTGCAAGGTGCTGCCCGCCGGGCAGACGTCGGTCGCCTTCCCGGTGACCGTGCGCGGTGACCGGAAGCGGGAGGCGAACGAGAGGCTGACCCTGCTGGTGGCCGGCGTGCCCGGCCTGAGGCTGGCCGACCCCCTGGCCACCGGCACGATCACGAACGACGACTGAGATCCCGCGCGTGAGCGCGTGATCCCTCTCGTGAGCGCATGATCGCGCTCGATCCAGGATGTAGTGGCCTCCGCCGGTCGGGAGGCCACTACATCCATGTTGGGGCACGATCTCGCCGAGGACATCGATGTAACGTCACGGTCCCGCCGGACCAATGAAGGGGTGTAAGGACGGCCAACGAGAGGACGGCCTGTGAGCAACCCGAGCCCCGACGGCGATGATCTCGCCGCCATTGGTAGGGACCCAGCGGCGTTCGAGCAGTTCTACCGGCGGCACGTCGAGACGATCAGCCGGTTCGTCGCCCGCCGCGTCGACGACCCGCACACGGCCGCGGACCTCACCGCCGAGGTGTTCCTCGCGGTGATCGACTCCGCCAACGGTTACCGGGCGGACCGGGGCAGCGAGTTGGCCTGGCTCTTCGGCGTGGCCCGCAACGTCATCGCGGCGGAGCATCGCCGGGCGACCCGACTCCTGCGGGCGACCGGACGGGTCGCGGGACGGCGCCTGCTGGACGCCGACGACATCGCCCGGATCGAGGAGCGCATCGATGCGGAGTCGCTGGCCCGCCGCACCTACCGGGCGCTCGGCGGCCTACCGGAGCGCACGCGCGCCCTGCTGGAACTTGTCGCCGTCGACGGGCTGTCCGTGGCGGACGCGGCCGACGCGCTCGGGATCTCCCCGGTGGCCGCCCGGGTCCGGGTGCACCGGGCCCGCCGGGCGGTACGCCTCGCGCTCGCGCAGTCCGAATCCGCGCTCGTCTGATCGGAGGGAAGATCACCATGAGCCGTACCCCGCAACTGGGCAACTTCGAGGAACGACTTCTCACCGAGCTGAAGGAACACGTCGCCACCCGGGGCGTCGAGGCGGCCCCGACCGCCGTCGGGGCGACCCGGCGAGGCTCACGGTGGCGTACACCGGGCTGGCGGCTGGCCGGGGTCGGCGGGCTGGTCGCCCTGCTGACCGTCGCCGGGTTGGCGGTCCAGACGACGGGCGACGCTCCACCGACGGCGAGCGCGGCCGAGATCCTGACCGAGGCCGCGGACACGGCGCGGCAGCAGCCCGACCTGACGGCGCGCCCGGGCCAGTTCCTCTTCGTCGAGCTGCGGGTCAGCCACCGGGAGCTGCCGATGTCCGGCGCGTACACCGAGGAGCGACTCCAGCGTTGGGTGCCGGTCGGTGACGATCGGACCTGGCAGCAGCGGCGGCGGCTGGAGAGCCGCCCGGACGAGTGGCGGACCGACGACGTGTCCCACCTGGCTCCGCCGCCCGGCTACTTCCAGGGCCTGCCCACCGACCCGGAGCGGATGGTCCGGTACCTCCGGGACCACCCGATCCCCCTGGATCTGCCCGCCGGCGCCGACCTGGAGGCCATCAGGAACGACCCGCAGACGGTCTTCACGGACGGGAGTTGGATGCTTGAGGGCTACGTGCCACCGCAGTCGCTCGGCGCGCTGTTCCAGGCGATGGCCCAGGTGCCCGGGGCCACGGTGGTGCCCGGCGACGTGCGGGACGCTGCCGGCCGGCGAGGGGTGGCGTTGCGGACCCCGGGGAGGATCGGCGGGCACAACGACCTGATCTTCGACCGGGAGACCCACGTCTACCTGGGCACGCGCCGGGTTCTGATCCGCGACGGCAAGCAGTCGCTGTATTCGAGCACCGCCGTCATGCGGTTGGCCGTCGTCGATCGGCTGGGACAAACGCCCTGACCGAGCGGTTGGCCGGTGACGCACGTCGGCTGGGGGCGTGATCAGAGTTCGCAGAGGCGGCGGCCGGAGCGGATGTCGTCCAGTGCCGCGTGCAGTTCGCGAATGCGCCGCTCGGCCTCGGCGGTCAGCCGATCGTGCAGACCCTGCCAATCGGCCGGCTCGGGGTTGGGCGGCAGGGTGGCGAGCAGGTCACGGATGTCGTTGACGGTCAGGCCGACGCGCTGGGCCACTCGCGCCACCCTGATCCGACACGCCGCGTCGGGGTCGAAGCGCCGCTGGTTGCCGCCGGTGCGGGCCGCCGCGATCAGGCCCTGCCGCTCGTAGAACCGTACGGCGGAGCCGCTGACCCCGCTCTCCCTCGCCACCTCGCCGACCGTCAACGTGCCCATCGCCACTCCCCCGCCGCCATTGACTTCACCATTAGTTCAAGTCCTAGCGTCCAGAGCATGACACCGCAAGAGAACAATGCACCGCCGAGCATCGCCGTACTCGTCGGGAGCGTCCGTCAATCTCGGGTGGGCCGCTCGATCGCGGACTGGTTCGTCGCCCACGCGGCCCGGCGCAACGGGCTCGACCTGGACCTCGTCGACCTCGCCGAGGTGGCGCTGCCATTCGCCGACACCCCGCCGGGCGGCAATTCGGCCAGCCCGATCAGTGGTCGGTTGGCCGCCGCCGACGCGTTCGTGGTCGTGACGCCCGAGTACAACCACAGCTTCCCGGCCGCGCTCAAGAACGCCATCGACTGGCACTACCAGGAGTGGGTCCGCAAGCCGGTGGCCTTCGTGTCGTACGGCGCTGGTTCCGGCGGCATCCGGGCGGTCGAGCAGCTCCGGCTGGTCTTCGCCGAGGTGCAGGCCGCCACGACCCGCTCCGGGGTGGTCCTCCGGGCACCGTGGGAGCGGCTCGACGACAACGGTCGGCTGGTCGACGACGAGCCGCTGCGGCGGGCCGCCGACGCCACCCTGAGCGAGCTGACCTGGTGGGCCGAGGCGCTGCGCGTCGCCCGCCAGGTCCGGCCCTGAGCCGGGGACATGGACGCGCTCGCACGGCGGCTCGGCTGGTACCTGACCCTGGGTGGCCTGCTCGCGGTGATCGACACCACGGTCACCGTGGTGGCTCTGCCGAAGCTGGTCGACGACCTCGACACCGACCTCACCACGATCGGCTGGGTCACCAGCGGCTACGCGCTCGCCCTGGTCGCGGTGATGCCCACCGCCGCCTGGGCGATCGGCCACTTCGGCGCCCGCCGCACCTACCTGTCCGCGCTGGTGCTGTTCACCGTCGGGTCCGTGCTGGCCGGGGCCGCCTGGAACGTCGAGTCGCTGATCGCGTTCCGGGTGCTCCAGGGGCTGGGTGGTGGGCTGCTCAACCCGGTCGGGATGGCCGTCGCGCTCGCCGCGGTCCCGGCGGGGCGACGAGGACGGATGATGAGCCTGCTCGGCCTGCCGGTCCTGGTCGGGCCGCTGATCGGGCCGGTGCTGGGTGGGCTGTTGCTCGATCAGGCGTCCTGGCGATGGATCTTCTGGATCAACCTGCCGGTGGGGCTGTTGGCGGTGTTGCTCGGCCGGTCGGTGCTGCCGGCCGCCGACCCGCGACGTCCGTCGGTCCGGCTGGACGTCGTCGGTCTGCTGCTGCTCTGCCCCGGCCTGGCGCTGGCGGAGTACGGGCTCAGCGTCACCGGCGAGCGGGGCGGAGTTGTCAGCGCATCGGTGCTGCTGCCGCTCGCGCTGGGTGCCACGCTGGTCGTGATCTTCGCCTGGCGGGCCGGCCGGATTCGGCAGCCCCTGCTGCGCGTGGCCGTCCTGCGAGCCCCGGGGATGGCCGGAGGTGCCGCGACGGTGGCGCTCTTCGCCGCCGGATACTTCGGCTCGTTCCTGATCATCCCGGCCTACGTGCAGGTGGTACGCGGTGACTCGGCCACCCTGGCCGGCGTGATCGGCATTCCGCAGGCGCTGACCACCGGACTGATGCTCCAGGTCGCGACCCGGCTCGTCGACCGCGTCTCGGCGCGGCGGGTGGTCGGGCTCGGCATCGCCGCCGCGGTGGCCGGCACGGTGGCCCGGGTGCTCGTGCTCGACGCCGACACGTCGTACCCGCTGCTGGCCACGCTGGGTGCGGTCATCGGCCTGGGCATGGGCGCCACCCTGATGCCGACGATGACCGCGGCCAGCCGGTCGCTCCCGCCCGAAGATCTGCCGTCCGGCTCCACGCTGCTCACCACGGTGTCGCACACCTCTGTCGCGGCCGGCACGGCGCTCATCGCCGCCGTCCTGTCCTGGCTGACGGATCGGCTGGCCCCCAGCCTGGGCGGCGGGGGCATTACGGCCGCCAACCGACTCGACCCGGCCAGCCGGCTCGGCCTCGCACCGGAACTGGCGCAAGCCACCCGGCTCACGCTCGCGGTGTCGGCCGTGCTGTTGGCGCTCGCCTGGCTGACCAGCCGGCGACTTCCGGGCGCCGCGCCGGATACGAACGAGGCGGCCACCCCGGCGGCGGCCACAGCTCAGTAGTAGACGTCGACCGGTGGCGGGGGTGGCACGTGGCGATACTGCGCCACCCGCACGATCAGTAGCGCTGGCGCAGCAGGCCGGCGGCCTCGACGGCCCAATAGGTGAGGATGATCTGGGCACCAGCCCGCTTGATCGAGGTGAGCGTCTCCAGCATCACCCGCTCGCGGTCGATCCAGCCGTTCGCGGCGGCCGCCTCGACCATCGCGTACTCCCCGGAGACCTGGTAGGCGGCGACCGGGACGTCCACCGCGGCCCGCACCGCCGACACCACGTCCAGGTACGGCAGCGCCGGCTTGACCATCACCAGGTCGGCGCCCTCGGCGACGTCGAGCGCCACCTCGCGCAGCGATTCGCGCAGGTTGGCCGGGTCCTGCTGGTAGGCGCGCCGGTCGCCCTCGAGCGCCGACTCCACCGCCTCCCGGAACGGGCCGAAGAAGGCCGAGGCGTACTTCACGGCGTACGCCAGCACGGCGACGTCCTGGTGTCCGGCCGCGTCGAGCGCCCGGCGCACCACGCCCACCTGGCCGTCCATCATCCCGGACGGCCCGACCATGTGAACCCCGGCGGCGGCCTGGGCCACCGCCATCTCGGCGTACGCGGCCAGGGTGGCGTCGTTGTCCACCCCGCCGTCGGCGGTGAGCACGCCGCAGTGCCCGTGCGAGGTGAACTCGTCCAGGCACAGGTCGCTCATCACGACCGTGCCGTCGCCCACCTCGGACACCACGTCGCGGATGGCGACGTTCAGGATGCCGTTCGGGTCGATGCCGCCGGACCCGGTCGGGTCGCGCCGCTCGGGAACCCCGAAGAGCATAATCCCGCCCACGCCGGCCTGGACCGCCTCGGCGGCCGCCTTGCGCAGGGAGTCCCGGGAGTGCTGGAGCACTCCCGGGAGCGACGCGATGGCCCGCGGCTCGGTGAGCCCTTCCTTGACGAACATCGGCACGACCAGCTCGGCCGGGTCGACCCGGGTCTCGGACACCAGCCGGCGGATCGCCGGGGTGCGGCGCAGGCGACGGGGCCGGATCTCGGGGTACGACATGGAAGGGCCCTCCTGAAGACGACTACCGGAAGCGGAGGGCGGTCGGCCCCTGCACCTTCGAGCCACGGCGCTGCTTGGCCGGCATGGCGGCCAGCTTCTCCCGCAACTCGACGGCGTAGGCGGCGAGCGCCTCCACCAGGTCGGGCACCGAGGCGTGCGGCGGCTGGACGTCGACCCGAAGGCCGAACTCCGTCGCGGTCTCCGCCGTCTTGGGCCCAATCACGGCAACAACGGTGCGCGCGTGCGGCTTCCCGGCGATACCGACCAGGTTCCGCACGGTCGAAGAAGACGTGAAGAGCACCGCGTCGAACCCGCCGGACTTGATCGCGTCCCGGATCTCGGCGGGCGGCGGCGCCGCCCGCACCGTCCGGTACGCGGTCACGTCGTCGACCTCCCAGCCGCGCTCGGTGAGCCCGGCGGCGAGCGTCTCGGTGGCGATGTCGGCACGCGGCAGCAGCACCCGGCCCACCGGGTCGAGGATCTCGTCGTGCGGCGAGAACTCGGCGAGCAGCCCCTCGGAGGACTGCTCCCCGGCGGGGATCAGCTCCGGCTGGATGCCGAACGCGCGGACCGCGTCCGCCGTCGCCTCGCCGATGCAGGCGATCTTGACGCCACCGAAGTGCCGGGCGTCCAGCCCGTGCTCGGCGAACTTCTCCCAGACCGCGCGGACCGCGTTCACCGAGGTGAAGATCACCCAGGCGTACCGGCCGTCGACCAGGCCCTTGACCGCCCGCTCCATCTGCGCCGGGGTACGCGGCGGCTCGACCGCGATGGTCGGCACCTCACACGGGATCGCCCCGTACGCCCGCAGCCGGGCACTCATCGCACCGGCCTGCTCCTTGGTGCGCGGCACGAGCACCTTCCAGCCGTACAGCGGGCGGTTCTCCCACCAGCTCAGCTTGTCGCGCTGGCCCACGCCGGCGCCGACGGTGAGCACCACCCGGCCGGTGAAGCCGAGCGCGGCGGCCACGAAGCTGTCCACCGTCGACGTGGTCGTGTACTGGGTCTCGCCGGTGCCGTCACCGGTCACCCCGACGCCGGTCGTGCCGTCGACCCCGGCGGCCAGCAGGCCGTCCCGGACGGCGGCGAGGTCACCGGCGTCCACGGCCAGCGCGAGCGAGCCCCGGCCGACGGCCGCGGAGAGCGCCTCGAAGTCCAGTGCGGTGACGTCCTCGACGTCCGCGGCGGTACGCACACCCGGCAGCGGAACACCCGCGTAGGTGGCGACGCCCTCGGCCTGGCCGACACCGGGCACCACCTCGAAGTGGGCGGCGGTGCGGGCCACCGCCTGCACCTCCTTGACCACCGAGTCGTGACCGAAAGGGTCACCGGCGACCAGGTGCACCGCGTTCAGCCCGGAACGGGCCGCGGAGATCAGCACCTTCGCCACGTCCCCCGGCGCGCCTTCGGCCGGGGTGAACTCGGCGTCCTCTCTGGCCTCGGCGCGGACGACGGCGAGCAACGACTCGGGGACTCCCCGGTCGTAGATCACCTGGTCGGCGTCGACCAGGGCGTCGTGCGCCCGACGGGTCAGCAGGCCCGGGTCGCCGGGGCCAGCCCCGACGAACGCGATACGGCCGACGGGCTTACGGGTGCGGGTCATTCTGTGCTCCCAAATTGCTGGGTCCCCGGGCCGTTGTGTCCTTCGTGGCCGAGGATCGAGTCGGCGCCGAGTTCGAGGAGTTCGGCGGCGAGTGCCTTACCGATCTCCGCCGCGTCGGCGGGCGTTCCGGTGCGGGACAGCCGAAGGTCACGAGTGCCATCCGGGCTGATCACCGCCCCGCGCAGGTAGATCTCATCGCCGTCGTCACCTTCGGCGAGTTCCGCATAGGCGGCCACGGGTGCGCTGCACCCGGCCTCCAGGGTTTCCAGCAGCGCGCGTTCCGCGGTGACCGCGGCGCGCGACGGTGCGTGGTCGAGCGTCGCGAGCAGCTCGACCAGATCCTGGTCGTCGACCCGGCACTCCACGGCCAGCGCGCCCTGGGCGGGCGCGGGCAGCATCAGCATCGGGTCCAGCGTCTCGGTGATCGCGTCGGTGCGCCCGAGTCGGGCCAGTCCGGCCCGGGCCAGTACGACGGCGTCCAGGTCGGCGTCGGGGCCGAGCACCCGCGCCAGGCGGGTGTCCACGTTGCCGCGGATCGGGGTGACCTCCAGTTGCAGGCCGAGGGCGTGCAACTGGGCGATGCGGCGCAGCGCGCCGGTGCCCACGGTGGCCCCGGGCGGCAGCTCGGCGAGCGTCCGCCCACCCTGCGCGATCAGCGCGTCGCGGGGGTCCTGCCGGGCCGGCACCGCCGCGATGTGCAGCCCGGCGGCGGCGGCCGTGGGCAGATCCTTGTAGGAGTGCACGGCGAAGTCGATCGTCCGCGCGGTCAGTGCGTCGCGCAGCGCCGAGACGAACACCCCGACGCCGAGCCGGTGCACCGGCGCGTGGGAACGGTCGCCCGCGGTGACCACCTCGACCAGCTCGACCGGGCGGCCGGTGGCGGCGGTCAACGCCTCGGCGATCTGGCCGGACTGCGCCATCGCCAGGGCGCTGCCCCGGGTGCCGAGGCGCAGGGGGGCGGTCATCGCGCTCCTCCGGTGGGCGGGATCTGGTCGGCGTTGTCCGTGCCGAGCACCGGGTCGGTGCCGGCGAACACGGCGCCGAGGTCGGGGGTCAGCACCTCGGGGACGGTGTCCACCGGCGAGGTCTGCGGCACCTGGAGGTCGAACAGCTCGCGCAGCAGGGCAGCGTACTGGTCGCCGCCCGGCTCGGCGGCGAGCTGGCGGACCTTCACGGTGGGCTGGTGCAGCAGCCGCTGCACGACCCGGTGCACCGTACGGGCGACCTCGGCACGCAGGTCGTCGTCGAGGTCGGGGCGGCGCTGGGCCAGCCGCCGCAGCTCGGCGGTGACCACGTCGTCGGCCCGACCGCGCAGCGCGGCCACGGTGGGCGCGACGTCGGCGCCGCGCAGCCAGGTGAGGAAGCCGTCCACCTCGCCGAGCACGATCCGCTCGACGGCGGCGGCGTCCGCCGCCGCCGGGCCGTCGGCGAGCAGCGCCGCCATCCGGTCGATGTCGATCACCTCGACGCCGGGCAGGTCGGCGACGCCCTCCTCGACGTCCCGCGGCACGGCCAGGTCGAGCAGGACCAGCGGGCCCCGGGCCGGGTCCCGTTCGGCCAGCGCCGCGCTGACCACCGACCGGGTGAGGACCGGTTCGGTGGACGCGGTGGCGGCCACTACGATGTCCACTGTGGAGAGGGTGTCGGCGAGCTCGGTCATCGGAGCGGCGCTCGCCCCGTACGACTCGGCGAGCCGGACGGCACGGTCGGCGCCCCGGTTGGTGACGGTGAGCGGCCCGGCGCCCAGTCGGGACAGCGTGGCCACCCCGAGCGAGCCCATCGCACCCGCGCCGATCACCAGGGCGGGGCGGCCGGCGAGGTCGCCGTCGAGGTGCCCGGCGGCCAGCTCCAGCGCGGCGGTGACGACGCTCTGGCCGGCCCGGTCGATGCCGGTCTCGGCGTGGGCGCGCTTGCCGACCCGCAGCGCCTGCTGCATCAGCTCGTGCAGCAGTCGGCCGGCCGAGTCGGCGCCGGTGGCCCAGTGGTACGCGTCGCGCAGCTGGCCGAGGATCTGCGCCTCGCCGACGACCATCGAGTCCAGGCCGGTGGCGACCCGGAAGACGTGGTCCACGGCGGCGGTGTCGTAGTGCACGTACAGGTGGCTGGCGAGCGCCGCCGGCGGGCTGCCGGCCTGCTCGGCCAGGACGGCGCAGACGTCACCGAGCCCGCCGTGGAAACCGGACACGGCGGCGTAGACCTCCACCCGGTTGCAGGTGGAGACGAGCACCGCCTCGCTCACGTACGGCTGGGCGATCAGGTGGTCCAGGGTGCGGGTGAGGTCGGCGGGGGGCACGGCCAGCTGCTCCAGCGTGGCGACCGGGGCGGTCCGATAGGACGCGCCGACGACGAGCAGTTTCACGTGCCGATCGCCTCCTGGGTTTCGGTGGCCGCGAGCCCGCCGGGCAGGGCGGTGAGAGCGGACCCGCCGGTGGCGGGCAGCGCGGTCAGCGACGCCTTGCGGTGCTCGTGGAAGGACAGGATCTGCAGCTCGATGGCGAGATCGACCTTGCGCACGTCGACCCCCTCCGGAACCGAGAGTACGCACGGCGCGAAGTTGAGGATGCTCGTCACGCCGACCGCGACCAGTTGGTCGGCGACGCTCTGGGCGGCGGCGGCCGGGGTGGCGATCACGCCGATCGCGATGGACTCCTCCACAGCGACCGCCGGCAGCTCGTCGACGTGCCGGACCACCAGGCCGTTGATCTCCTCGCCGACCCGGGAGGGATCGGCGTCGAGCAGGGCGGCGATCCGGAAGCCCCGGCTGGCGAAGCCGTCGTAGCCGGCCAGAGCGTGACCGAGATTACCCACGCCGACCAGGGCAACCGCCCGACGCTGGGTGAGCCCGAGCACGTACTCGATCTGCTCGATCAGCAGGGCGACGTCGTAGCCGACGCCCCGGGTGCCGTACGAGCCGAGGTGGGAGAGGTCCTTACGGAGTTTTGCGGAGTTGACTCCGGCGGCGGCGGACAGGCCCTCGCTGGAGACCGTCTCGTGCCCGGCGTCGGCGAGGTTGTGCAGGGCACGCAGGTATTCGGGGAGCCGAGCGACGGTCGCCTCGGGCAGGTCCGGGAGCGCCGGTACGGCACCGGCGCGGCCGGGCGCGCCTGGGTGACGGTGCTGACTCATGAGACTCCGTGCGGTGCGATCCTCGGCCAACTCCGCTGGTCGGCCGCTTATGGACTCCCGCTGGCGACCGAGATTGCCGGCTGTGCTAGCAGGGCGCGTCGGACTCACAGAGTAGGCGCTTGTGAAGACGTGCACAAATCGCGATCTTGCCGCTGCGCGCCGCGACTCCACCAGCACCTCCATTCCACAAGATCGATTTAGCGACTCGGTCGGCTCTCCGCCGGGGCGATTATTGCTCAATCCTGACTTCTCTGACCAATCCCGCGCCGGGCCTCGCCCAGGTCGTCCGGCGGTGGTAGGGGCAGCACTACGAGGGAGAGGCGGGGCTTCGGGATGGGGACACCGAGCCCAACTGCCTAGCCTTTGGGCATGACCGCCGTTGCCGCCAGCGACCAGCCGACGCTGGCACCGAGCATCCCCCGCCAACTCTTCGTCGACTCCAGCTATGTGCTGCTCGGCCTGCCCCTGGCGGTGGCCAGCTTCGTCGTCCTCGTCGTGGGCCTCGTGGTCGGTGTCGGGCTGGTGGTCACGGTGATCGGCCTGCCGATCCTCAGCGGCACCCTGTACGCCGCCCGCGGGCTGGCCGACATCGAGCGCCTGCGGCTGCCCGCCGTGCTGCGGCAGCCGCGGATCCGGCCGCACTACCGGCTGGCCGAGGCGGGCGCCAACGCCTGGCGGCGGATCTTCGTGCCGATGCGCGACGCCCAGTCCTGGCTCGACCTGGCACACGGTGTGCTGCGGCTGATCGTGGCGGGGCTCACGTTCGTGGTGGCCCTGTCCTGGTGGGCCGCCGCGGTCGCCGGCTCGCTCTACTGGGCGTACGACTGGGCGCTCCCCCGGGCCGACGGCGGGGGCGACAGCGACCTGGCCCAACTGCTCGGCCTCGGTGACTCGACCACCGCCCGGATCGGGCTGAACACCGCGATCGGCGTGTTCTTCCTGATCACGCTGCCGATCGTGATCCGAGGCTGCGCGCTACTCCAGGCCAGCTTCGCCAAGGCCATGCTGACCGGGGTGGCCGAGATGCGGGACCGGATCACCGTGCTGGAGGAGCAGAAACGGGCCGCCGTCTCCGCCGAGGCGTCCGCGCTGCGCCGGCTGGAACGCGACATCCACGACGGCCCGCAGCAGCGCCTGGTCCGGCTGGCGATGGACCTCAGCCGGGCCCGGATGCAGCTCGCCACCGACCCGGCCGCGGCCGGCCGGACCATCGACGAGGCGGTCACCCAGACCAGGGACACCCTCGCTGAACTGCGGGCGCTGTCCCGGGGCATCGCCCCGCCGATCCTGGTGGACCGGGGGCTGCCCAGCGCCCTGGCCGCGCTCGCCGGTCGAGGACTGATCCCCATCGAGCTGCAGGTGGACCCGCAGCTCGGCACACCGGGCGGGCGGCTCGACCCGGCCGTGGAGAACACCGCCTACTTCGTGGTGGCCGAGGCGCTGACCAACATCGCCAAGCACAGCCGGGCCACCGAGGCCGTGGTCGCCGTGGCCCGGCAGGGCGCCCACCTCCAGGTGCGGGTGGGCGACGACGGGCAGGGCGGCGCGGACCTGGCCAAGGGGCACGGGCTGGCCGGCATCGCCGACCGGGTCCGGGCGGCCGGCGGCGAACTGTCCGTGATCAGCCCGACCGGTGGCCCGACCGAGATCCGCGCCGAGTTTCCCCTGTGAGCCGGCGGATGCCGCGCCGGGCCGGCCCGGCGGGCCGGACGTGGTAGACACCACAGCCATGCGCATCGTGATCGCCGACGACGGCGTCCTGCTCCGCGAGGGGCTGGTGCGGCTGCTGACCGAGAGCGGCCACCAGGTGGTGGCCGCCGTCGGGGACGGCGACGCCCTGGTCGAGGCGGTGGTGGAGCACCAGCCGGACGTGTCGATCGTCGACGTCCGGATGCCACCGACACACACCGACGAGGGTCTGCGGGCGGCCGTCGAGGCGCGTCGGCTGGTGCCGCGTACCCCGATCCTGGTGCTCTCCCAGTACGTCGAGGTGTCGTACGCCGATGACCTGCTGGCGACCACCGGCGGTGCCGGCGGCGGCATCGGCTACCTGTTGAAGGACCGGGTGGCGGCGATCGACGAGTTCCTGGACGCCCTGCGCCGGGTGGCGGGCGGCGGCACGGTGCTCGACCCGGAGGTGGTCGGCCAGCTCTTCGCCCGACGGCGCCGCGACGACCCGCTGCGGGAGTTGACCCCGCGCGAGCGGGAGGTGCTCGCCCTGATGGCCGAGGGGCGTTCCAACACGGCCATCGCCCGCGCCCTGGTGGTCAGCGACGGCGCGGTCGAGAAGCACGTGCGCAACATCTTCACCAAGCTCACCCTGCCGCCGGACACCGAGCAGCACCGGCGGGTGCTGGCCGTCCTCACCTACCTGCGGAACTGACCTCCCGGGCCAGGGCCACCGCGTCGGTGAGGGTGTCGGCCACCGGGTGACCGGAGGCGCGCAGCCGGGCCGGGTCGGTGAACCCGCCGGTGTAGAGCACGGCGCGGCCGCCCACCGCGAGCGCGGCGTCCGCGTCGTCGATGGAGTCGCCGATCAGCACCACCGACGTGCCGTCCACGCCCAGCTCGGCCAGGTGCTGCCGAAGCGACTCGGCCTTGCGGTCGCCACCGACCGCGGCCCGCAGCCCGTCGACCCGGGTGAAGTGGCCGGTCAGCCCGAAGGTGTGCACGGTGGGCACCAGCTCCTCGTGGAACCACATGGAGAGCAGGCTCTGGCTGCCCGGCCAGGACGCCATCGCGTCGCGCGCGTCGGCGGCCAGCTCGCAGGTGGTCAAACCGGTGCGGTACGCGTCGTGGAAGATCCGGTCCAGTCGGCCGAACTCGTCGTCGTCCACGGCCTGCCCGAGCACCTCGGCGTAGTACTCGGCGATCGGCCGGCGAAACCGCACCCGGTGCTCGTCGAGAGTGACGACCGGCCCGCCCAGGCTCGCGAACACGACGTTGGTGGCGGACACCACCAGGCTGAGGTCGTTGAGCAGGGTGCCGTTCCAGTCCCAGACCAGGTGGGGATGCGCGGAGGTCATCAGAGCACCCTAGCTAGGCAGCGCTCAGAGCTGTGGCGTGGTCAGGTCCCGCAGCAGCCGGTCCTCCTCGACCCGCCAGTAGCCGTGCTCCTTGCCGTCGAGCATCACCACCGGCAGCCGGTCCCCGTACTCCCGCTCCAGCTCCACGTTGTCGGTGACGTCCCACTCGACCCACTTGTCGCCGGTGACCGCCACGACCCGATCGAGGGCCGCCTTCGCGTCGTCGCACAGGTGGCAACCGGGCCGGGTGATCAGGGCGAGCCGGGCGTCAGTGGACATCGGTTACCTCCGTGCGGGTGTCGGCGTCAGCCGGCGGGCCGGCCGGCGTCGCCGACCGGAGTTGGGTCTTGCGTACCTTGCCGATCGCCGAGTGGGGCAGGGCGTCGACGAACTCGACGACGGTCGGGCACTTGAACCGGGCCAGGTTGCGTGCGCAGTGGGTGAGCAGTTCCTCGCCGGTCACCGGCCGACCCGGCGCGGGCACCACGTACGCCCGCACAGTCTCGCCGGTCCGCGGGTGCGGCACACCCAGTACCGCCGACTCGGCCACCCCGGGGTGCCCGGCGAGCACCAGCTCGACCTCGCGCGGATAGACGTTGAACCCGTTGACCAGGATCAGCTCGCCGAGCCGGTCGACGAGGAAGAGGTCGCCGTCGGAGTCCGCGTACGCGATGTCGCCGGTGCCCCACCAGCCGTCGGCGTCCGGGCCGTCGCGCCCGTCGGGCCAGTAGCCGGCGAAGAGGTTGGGGCCGGCGACCACGATCTGACCCGGGTCGGTACCGGGCGCGATGTCGGAGATGTCCAGCTCATCCGGGTCGTCGTCGGGAACGGTCAGGCCGTCGCGCCACAGGTCCGCGCCGGCGGCGTCGACCAGGCGCAGTCGCACGCCGGGCAGCGGCCGGCCGATCGAGCCGGCCTTGGCGGCCCCGCCGACCAGGGTGGAGGTGAGCACCGGAGCGGTCTCGGTGAGGCCGTACCCGACGTGCACGGGGTGGCCGGTGGTCGCGGTGAAGCGCGCCGCGACGGCGGGGTCCAGCGGAGCCGCGCCGCAGACCGCGATCCGCACGGACGCGGTGGCCGTGCGGGCCGTGGCCGCGCCGGCCCAGGCCAGGAACATCGACGGTACGCCGATGAGGACGCTGACCCGGTGCCGGGCGATCTCGTCGAGCCCGGCGGTCGGCCCCGGCTCGTCGAGCAGCACACCGGTCGCGCCATGGTGGACGACCGCGCCGAGCCCCGAGTTGAGCCCGTACGCGTGGAACAGCGGCAGCGCGAGCAGAACGGTGTCCGTCGGACCGACGACGGGTGGCTCGATGCGGTCGACCTGCTCGTGGTTGGCCAGCAGCGCCCGGTGCGAGAGCATCGCGCCCTTGGGGTGCCCCTCGGTGCCGGAGGTGTAGAGGAGTACGGCCAGGTCGTCCCCGCCCCGGCGCGGGTGCGGTGTCGGCTCGGGGGCCTCGGCGGCCGGCCGCGGCGGTGCGCCGTGCACGGCGGTGAGCGCGGGCAACCCGGCGGACACCTCGGCGGCGAGGCCCCGGATCCGGTCGGCGCCGAGGAGCACCGACGCGCCGGAGTCGGCCAGCACGTGGCGTAGCTCCGGGGCGGTGAAGCCGGGGTTGACCGGCACCGCGACCAGCCCGGCACGCAGCGCGCCGAGCAGGCCGATGACGAAGTCGGGGGTGTTGGGCAGCGCGATCGCGACGCGCGGCGGCGGATCGCCCGGACGGGTGTGCGGCGCGACGGCGGCGAGACCGCGTGCGGCGGCGTCCACCGCCGCGTCCATCTCGGACCAGGTGATGCTCTGCTCGCGCCAGTGCAGCGCGGGCCGGTCGCCGTACTCGAGAGCCGCCCGGTGGACCCGGTCGGCGAGGTTCGGCGCGGGGTTCTCCGCTGCGTCCTGCACGGTGACCGAGTCTGGCACAGCGGGCGGCGACTGGCCACGCCCGACGGTCGGGGTGAGCGCCGGACAGACCCGGTGGCCGGCGTCCCGTGTACGGGACGGTCACCGTGCCACCGGCGGTCCGATCGAGTCCTGCCGGTGGGACGAGTGACGCCCCCGACCGACGGTTCGGCCGGGGCGCGGCGGCCACCGGCCGGGGAGGGTCACCCGAACGGGCAATGCACCCCCGACCAGGGAATCCATCCTGGATCACCGGGCCGGGGAAATGTCAATCGCACACGACGGACAACCGGTCCGCCGACGGTGCGGCAGAGCGGGAAATACTTCCGCCCTGTGTAACGGACTTGCCACGCGCGGGTGACGTTGGCCCTATTATCACTCGGGTCGGCTCACCCCATTTGCCGTGAGTCGACACCCCTCAGCCCGAGGAGGCCCCCGTGCCTGTGAGCGCATTGGACCAGCACCTCAAGGGGTACTGCCGCCCGTCGGCAAACCCCGGAACCGTCCTGCCCGACCGGAAGCCCGGTCGGTCGACCCCGACGATCCACAGACCGGCCCGCCCGGCGACCACCGGGACGGGGGCGACACGGTGACCACCTTCGGTTACGCGGAACGTCCGGCCGGCCTGACCGGTCAGCCGACCCGCGCCCAGATCAACGAGCGGCCGGCCGCCCGCGCTCCGCTGGACGAACCGCACGGCGCCGCCACCCACGGCGACGGTGCGGCGCAGCGGACCCGCAACCGCCCGCACACCAACGAGCCGCCACCGCGTCCGGCGGTGCCCGGCGGGAACGCCCGGCCGACCGGTGGCCGGGTCGCGGTACCGTCCCGGCCGACCATGCCGACGCAGGGCCGGCGGACCGGCGACACGCCGACGACGACCGCCGACCCGGCGGCGGGTGAGACGGCGGTGATCCCGGCGGTGCCGGCCGCCGCCACGACGCCCACCACCACGACGCCGACGGGCTTCCCGAGCCGCCCGGACCCGTCCGACCCGGCCACCGAGGTCTGGACGCTGGTCGAGCGGGCCCAGGCTGGCGAGTCCGAGGCGTTCGGCCTGATCTACGACCGGTACGTCGACACGGTGTTCCGGTTCGTCTACTTCCGGGTCGGCAACCGGCAGCTCGCCGAGGACCTCACGTCGGACACGTTCCTGCGCGCCCTCAAGCGGATCGGCAGCTTCACGTGGCAGGGGCGCGACCTGGGCGCCTGGCTGGTGACCATCGCCCGCAACCTGGTCGCGGACCACTTCAAGTCCGGCCGGTACCGGCTGGAGGTCACCACCGGCGACGTGCTCGACGCCGACCGGGAGGACCGGGGCCCGGAGGGCAGCCCGGAGGCGGCGGTGGTCGAGCACATCACCAACGTCGCCCTGCTGACCGCCGTGAAGCAGCTCAATCCGGAGCAGCAGGAGTGCATCGTGCTCCGCTTCCTCCAGGGCTTCTCGGTGGCCGAGACCGCCCGGTCCATGGGCAAGAACGAGGGTGCCATCAAGGCCCTCCAGTACCGGGCCGTCCGGGCGCTGGCCCGGCTCCTCCCCGACGGCTTCCAGCCGTAATTTCCTTCGGCGGGACCGATGGATGTCGATCGACATCCGTGCAGCTCAGGGTCGGTCCCGCCGGGTGACGACGATCACTTTCTGTGATTTTCGCCCCGCCAGGCCCGTAACCCGTGCCCGGTCCGCCGCGTTTCTCCGGGTGCGACCGGTGGTTGCCCGGCAGGCCCGGGTCACCGAGGTCCGACCGGTACGCCGGGCGGCACCTCACCTCCGTGGTGTCACACTGCCGCGCGGTCGCTGGCAACGACGGCGGCCGACCGGCCGTGACCAGCGAGAGGAGGTGCCTGCGGTGGACAACATCCTCTTCTCCCGCCGGCGCGCCGAGCGCTTCGCGCAGCTTCTCGAGGAGGCCAACGGCGGCCGGCGGCACCACGTCCGGTCCCGCGTGGACGGTCAACTCGCGCCGCTCGTCGCGGTGGGCCAGCGGCTCAGCGTCGATCCCCCGGCGATCGAGGCGGACCCCGAGTTCCGCACCGGCCTGCGGGCGATGCTGCTCGCCACCGCCGAGCGGGAGGGGTTGGGCAACGCCCCGACGGCCGGCGAGACGGCCACCACCCGTCCCGCCACCACCGCCCGCGGGCCGCTGCTGCCGGCGGTCACCGCCCGGCGCGCGAGGGCCCGAGCCGCGATCCTGGTCGGCGTCGCCGCCGGTGCCATCGCCGTCTCCGGCATCTCCGCCGCCAGCGAGGACGCCGTTCCCGGCGACGCGCTGTACGGCATGAAGCGCTCGACGGAACGCGCCCAGCTCGCCCTGGCCAGCTCGGACATCAGCCGTGGCCAGCTCTTCCTGGACTTCGCCCGGACCCGGCTCGGTGAGGCCGCCAAGCTCCGCGGTGACCGGATCGGCTACAGCACGGTCCTCGACGACATGGACGCCGACAGCCGGCAGGGTGTACGTCTGCTGACCTCGGCGGCGGTGCAGCGGGCCGAGCCGGCCAGCCTGGACACCGTCAACACCTTCGTCACCAGTCAGCGCCGGGCGGTGAGCAAGCTGCTCGACGGGGCCAACCGGGCCGACCGGGAGCGGACCCGCCAGTCGCTGGCGCTGCTGGACAGCATCCGGGAGCGCTCCGACGCGCTGCGCGCGTCGATCGCCTGTGGCCTCCCGGCACCGGCGGGCAGCGACGCCCTCGGCCCCGCCCC
>NZ_WBKR01000092.1 GCF_008868155.1 Micromonospora sp. ALFpr18c | reverse complement strand
TCATCGGGCTGCGTGAGGCGCTGCTGTGGAGCGCCGTCTGGGTGGGGGCGGGCCTGCTGTTCGGGCTGGTCGTCTGGTTCGGCCTGGGTGGCGACCCGGCCATCGCGTATTACTCCGGCTACCTGCTGGAGAAGGCGCTGTCGGTGGACAACGTCTTCGTCTTCGCGCTGCTGTTCGGCTACTTCCGGGTGCCCGACGGCTATCAGCACAAGGTGTTGTTCTGGGGCGTCGTGGGGGCGCTCGGCTTCCGACTGCTGTTCATCTTCGCCGGTGCCGAGTTGTTGGAGCGGCTCACCTGGGCGGGGGTCGTGCTGGGGGCGTTTCTGATCTGGACCGGTTGGCGGCTGGCCGTACGCGGGGAGCCGGACGTCGCCCCGGACCGCAACCCGGTCGTGCGGCTGTTCCGGCGGGTGGTGCCCACCGACGCCCGATACCACGGCGACCGTTTCACCGCCCGGGTCGACGGGCGACGGGTGGCGACGCTGCTGCTGGTGACGCTGGTCGCGATCGAGGCCACCGACATCGTCTTCGCGATCGACTCGGTGGCGGCGATCCTGGCCATCACCACCAACACGTTCCTGCTCTGGACGGCCACCGCGTTCGCCGTGCTGGGGCTGCGCAGCCTGTACTTCTGCCTGGCCGGTCTGTTGCGGCACTTCGCCTACCTGCGTTACGGGCTGGCCCTGGTGCTCGCGTTCGCGGGGGCGAAGCTGATCCTGGCCGAGACGCCGGTGGGCAAGCTGCCGATCTGGCTGACCCTCGCGGTGGTGGTGCTGAGCCTGGCCGCGTCCATCGGCGCCAGCGTCGTGGCCGCCAGACGCGCCCGCGCCGCCGGCTGAGGAACGCCGGGTCAGTGCCCGCGCCGCCGGCTGAGGAACGCCGGGTCAGTGCCCGCGCCGCCGGCTGAGGAACGCCGGGTCAGTGCCCGCGCCGCCGGCTGAGGAACGCCGGGTCAGTGCCCGCGCCGCCGGCTGAGGAACGCCGGGTCAGTGCCCGCGCCGCCGGCTGAGGAACGCCGGGTCAGTGCCCGCGCCGCCGGCTGAGGAACGCCGGGTCAGTGCCCGCGCCGCCGGCTGAGGAACGCCGGGTCAGTGCCCGCGCCGCCGGCCGAGGAGCGCCGGGTCAGTGGGCGCGGACCGGCCGGGACAGCTGGTCGGCCAGCAGCGCGGGCGCCTCGGCCAGGGACGGGCCGTACCAGGTGAGGTGCCGGCCGGAGACCAGAGCGCAGGGTACGTCGGGGAACGCCTCCGGCCCGTCGTCGGCGGTGAAGAGGTACGGCTCGTCGGGCAGCACCACCAGCTCCGGTGATCGGTCGCGCAGATCGTCGAGGCTGGGGCGGGGATAGCGTTCGGGATGCTCGTCGTAGGCGTTGATCACGCCGAGCCGGCGCAGCACGTCGCCGGCGAACGTGTCGCCGCCGAGCACCACCCACGGCCGCCGCCAGACCGGCACCACCGCCCGGCGGGCAGGTGCGAGCCGGGGCGGGTCGGCCCAGGCCTGTCTCGCGGCCGTCAGCCAGGCCGGTTCGGCCGGCGCGCCGAGTTCGGTCAGCAGCTCGCCCAGCTCGGTCAACGCCCCGGGGACGGTGCGCGGATAGGTGACGCGTACCGGCACGCCGGCCGCGCGCAGGGCGTCGGCGTCGGCCCGCCGGTTCTCCTCCACGTTGAGCAGCACCAGGTCGGGTCGTAGGGCGCGGACCCGGTCCAGGTCGGGGTATTTGCTGCCGCCGACGCGGGCGACGTCCAGATCGGCCGGGTGGCTGCACCAGTCCGTGGCGCCGACCAGTGTCCCGGGGAGGGTCAGCGCGACGGCCTCGGTCAGTGACGGCACCAGCGACACCACCCGCACCCCGCGTACCTCCGTCCGCCGCCCGTGCACCGATCATGCCCGGCGGGTCGGCGTGGCGCCGGTCAGGGTCGTCCGGTCTCGATCCGGGCGGTCACGTCGAGGTGCGCGGGTTGGCAGCCGGCGGTCGCGGCGAACCGGCGGACCGCGGCGTGGACGTGCTCGCGTACGCCGGCCGCCCTGGCGTCGGCGGTCAGGTCCACCCGGATCCACACGTCGGGGTGGGGTGGCGCGCCGGTGAGCACCACGCGGGCCGCTCGTACGGCGGGGTCGCCGGTCAGGTCGCGTTCCAGCGCCTGGGTGAGGAGGTCGGCGGCCAGCCGGGTGCGGCCGGGGCGGCGGCCGGGGCGGCTCAGGGTGCCGCGCAGCGCCTGCCCGCGCAGTTCCCGGGCCAACAGGCGCTGTCCGGCGAGGGCGAGCAGTGTGCCCGCGACCACCACGGCCAGGGTGCTGAACGGCGCGGCCAGGTGCCACCGGTCCCGCAGACCGGCGGGGAGCAGCGGCGCGCCGGTGTCACCGCCGGGCAGGTCGCCGAAGCTGGCCGCCAGTGCCACCGCGCCGCCGGCCACCAGCAGCAGCGCGATGACCGTCCACAGGAGTCGGTGTGCGGCGTTGCTCACGCCGGTCGTCCGCGCTGGAGCAGCCGCACGTCGATCCGGCCGGTCCTCGGCGCGGCGAGTCGGCGCAGTTCCTGACGGACCGCGTACTCGACCTCGCCGCGGGCGGCCGGGTCGCCGCTGGCCCGCACCCGGGGCCGCCACTGGCCGCCGTGGCGGCGAATCCGGACCCGGGCCCGGTGGACGCCGGCGACGGCGGCCGCCGCGTCGGCCAGCCGTCGTTCCAGGCAGCGGCGGTGCAGGTGCCAGCCGTCGGGCTCGTCGGCGCTCAGTCGTACCGGCGTCCACCGGCGCACCTGGGCGACGAGGATGAACAGGCCGAGCAGCAGCGCCGCGCCGGCCACCGCCCGCACCGACGGGTCACGCCATCGGGTGCCGGACAGCGTGGCGTACCAGGCGTCGTGGTCGAGCAGCGGGCGGTCCAGGGTGGTCAGCAGCGCCTGCGCGGCGAGCAGGACCCCGCCGGCCAGCAGGACGACGGCCAGCAGCAGGGAGGCGACGCGGTTGGCGGCGCGCATCTCAGCCGCCGGCTCTCTGGCCGGTCGATCCGGCGCCGTCGACCCCGGGGACGAGCAGGTCGTCGACCGTGACCGTCACCGCCGCCACGGTGAGGCCGGTGTCGGCGTGCACGCGGTCGGCGACCGCCGCCCGGACCGCCTCGGCGACCGCCGGGACGCTGTGGCCGTACCAGGTGATGAGGTGCAGGTCGAGGCCCACGGACCGGTCGTCCAGGCGGACCATGGCCGGGCGGACGCCGCACACCCCGGGCACCCGGCCGGCGGCCTCGACCGCGATGCGGGTGACCTTCGCCGAGTCGGTCGGGACGAGGCCGCTCGCGGTCCCGGTCGTCGGGCGGGCGGTCATCGGTGCCGCCGAGGGCCGACGCGGTCGCCCAGCCCGGTGACCGCGACGTCGCCGTCGAGCACCCGGACGACCAGCCAGCCGAGCAGGCCGGCGAGCACGGCGAGGCCGGCGGTGCCCGGGCCGGCGAGCGCCCAGACCGACACCACGAGGAACCCGGCGAGGAAGCCGAACTGTTGTCGCGACATGGCGTCACCTCCCGGCCGGTGCGGTACCGGCGATGCCGCTGGATACCCGACGGCCACCCCCGGAACGTCGCGCGACTGTGATCCCGGTCACAGCGCGGCGCGAAGCGCCATGATCGACCACCTAGACTCGGCCCGGCCCGACCGACCGGCGGATGGATCAGGCAGATGACGAGCACCGGCAGCGACGACCGCGGCTGGCTGCGGGCGGCGCCCGCCGACGGCGGGGGGACGCTGCTCAGCCGTGCCGGCCACCGGGTGTATCCGGCGCGTCGACTCAGCGACCTCGTCCAGGGACGCCCGCCGGGTGTCACCGGCAGCCAGTGGAGTTCGGCGAGCCGGGCCGCGTTCGACTTCGTGGTCTGCGCCGCCGACACCGGGTGCCCGGTCGTCGCCGTGGAGATCGGCCCGGTGCCGCCCGCGGGTTCGGCGGAGCAGCGCGCCGAGCGGCTGAAGGATGCGGTGAGCGCGGCGGTGGGGCTGCCGGTGCTGCGGATCGGGTCGCCGACGTTGCGGGCCGGCGAGCACGGCCGACGCCTGGTGGAGTACGTGATCGACGCGCGGGACTACGCGGCGGGCGCCACCGGGTCGAGCGCCGGCGCGGACGAGCCAGCCCCGGTGGGCTTCCGGGACATCCTCGGCCGGCTGCCGGACGGCCGTACCGGGCCGGTGAACGACCTCGGCGCGCTGACCCGGGCGGCCGCGGTCGAGGCGTACGTGGCCGGGCGGCTGGCCGACCCGATCGTGCGTGGGCTGCACGTGCGCTGGGCGGACGGGCCGGCGCAGGGGTGGAGCTGGGTGCAGGTGCGCCCGGACGTGTGCCTCGTCGAGCGGGTCTCGGTGATCGAGCACCGGTTCTCCTGCGGTATCGGCGCGGCCCGGCTGGCCGAGGACCTCGCCACGGTCGCTGTCGGTGAGCGGCTGCGCACCGCCGGGGCCGACGGCGCGGAGCTGGTGCCGCGCGCCGAACTCACGGCGCGGATCGCCGACCTGAGCCGGCGCCGCGACGAACTGGTCGGCGGGTTCGCCTTCGACCACCTGTGCGCCGACTGACCGGCGTCCGTTTTCCCAGCTGATCCGGCTCCGCGCTGGCTCGCGACAATTTTCCTGTGCGGTGGTTGAACCATCCCCGTCGCGGTCCCGTACTCCTGCGCGAATGAAGAGGATCTCCCCATCCGCGTCGACCTGACGCGGAGGACGGTGCGGAAAGGGCATCGTCGGCCGTCGACACATCACCGGGTAGGTCGTGGTGGCCGCCGTTGACGCGTGCCATCTCAAATCCGTCGGTCCGCCGAGGGCAGGAATCCAGTACCGGATCGAGAAGGAGAGCAATTCGATGCGCAGGTCCACACGGGCGCGCCGGTCTTCCGGCAACGCGCGGAGCAAGCGTCTGCTGGCCGTTGTCGGCACGCTGGTGGTCTTCGGCGGAGTTGTCGCCGTGACCCAGATTTCCTCGGCCCAGGATCGGCGGACTAACAAGCCCCGCCCGGCTGCCGGGCAGTGCGTGGAACCGAGTCCGGGCGCGACCGCGCCGAGTGGAAACGGTTCGACCAGCCGGACCTGGCAGAACGGCCGGTGGGTGCGCAATCACTGGGGTGACGGGCAGCAGTCGGTCCCCGAGTGCGAGGACGGCAAGGACGGCACGGTCGGCACCGGTTCCGCCGTCGCCTGCCCGGACGTGGCGTCGAAGCTGCCGCAGGTGCCGGAGCGGGCGCGGGGCGAGGTGGACCGCAACCTCGCCCAGTTGACGACCCAGATCGCCGAGGCCGACCGCCGGCTCGCCGCCGAGGGCAGCAAGGGTGAGGCGTTCATCCGCAGTGCGATCCTCCAACCGCTGGCCGGCAAGCGCCGCGCGGTGCTGGACCGCATCACGACCGCCATCGACCGGGTCGGGCCCCGCCCGCAGGGTCTGTCGCAGCTCGCCGAGTGTCAGGTGCAGCCGACCGGCAGCAACGGCGGGAACACCGGCGGCGGGAACACCGGCGGCGGCAACAACAACGGCGGCAACAACAACGGTGGCAACAACGGCGGTGGGAACAACAACGGCGGCGGGAACACCGGTGGCAACGCCCCCGGTGCCGGGCTCGGTGTGCTGGCCAACGACTGTGACGAGAGCCAGCTTCAGCCGCACGACGGCTTCCAGAACGGCAACCGCTGCGTGAGCACCGAGTTCGGTGAGGTCGGCGCGGCCGCCAACAACCCCTCCCTGCTGATCACCCAGTTCCCCCAGCAGGTGGGCCGCAACCAGGCGTTCACCCTCCGGGTCAGCACCCGCAACCTGGTCCGGGACCGCTTCCTGGCCGCCGGCCAGGGCGGGTACTACGTGGAGAGCTCGCTGCTCAACGACCAGGGCCTGGTCCGGGGCCACTTCCACACCGCGTGCCGGATGCTGGACAGCCTGACCACCCCGCCGGAGCCGCAGGAGGTGCCCGCGTTCTTCGTGGCCACCGAGGACGGTCGTGGTGGCGCCCAGCCGGACGAGGTGACCATCCAGATCCCGGGTCTGCCGGAGTCGGGCACCGCGCAGTGTTCGGTCTGGGCCGGTGACGGTTCGCACCGCCTGCCGATGATGGAGCGGGCCAACCAGACGCCGGCGTTCGACTCGGTGCGTATCGCGGTCAACTGAGTCGCAGGACGACGGGCGGCGGCCGGTCGCCCCGGGGCGACAGCCCGGGGTGACCGGCCGCCGCCCGTCGTATCGGTGCTCCGACACGCGGACGGGGCCACGCCGTTTCCGGCGGGACCCCGTCCGCGTGTCGTCCAGTCAGCGGTTCTTGTACGCCTCAACGACCTCAACCGGGATCCGGCCCCGTTCGGAAATCTTGTAGCCGTTCTTGACGGCCCACTCCCGGATGGCCCGGTTCTGCTCCCGATCCATTCCCGCGCCGCTGGGCCGGCCCGGCCGCCGAACGGTCCGGGTGTTCTCCACGGCACCTCGCCCGATGCGCCGTCCCGCATTGATGTACGGATCCAGCGCCTTGCGTAGGACGCCGGCATTCTCGTCCGAGACGTCGATCGTGTAGGCCACGCCGTCGAGACTGAACTCGACCGTCCGGTCGGCCTTCCCGCCGTCGAGGTCGTCGGTCAGGACCGTGATTACTTTTCTCGCCATTGCCGATTACTCCCTGTGTGTGGCGGGATGTGTCCAAAGTCTGACCTACTACCCGGGGAAACCGCAACAATATGCGTCGCTTTCATTTCGGCGAGTCGTGATTCGGCACGTCGGGGGAAAACCGGAATCGGCGCCGAATCGCGGGGTGGCGGTGGCTCATTCGCCGAGCAGGCCGGCCCGACCGGCCACGGCGGCCGCCTCCGCCCGGTTGGACACCCGCAGCTTGCGCAGTAGCGCGGCGGTCATCCGTTTCACCGTCCGCTCCGAGACGTGCAGTTCCTCGCCGATATCGACGGTGTTGCGGCCGGCGGCTATCGCGCGCAGCAGCCGGCGCTCCCCGCCGTCCAGGTCGACCGGTGTGGCGCGCGAGGGGCCCAGCAGGACGCGCAGCAGTTCCGCCGGCAGCACCGCCCACCCGTCGAGGATGGCCAGCAGCGGAGGCAGCAGTTCCTCCGGCTCGCTGGTCTTGGGCAGATATCCCTCGGCGCCGGCCCGCAGCGCGTCGAGTGTCGGTGCCGAATCGGCGGATCGGGACATCGCGACCACCCGTACCCGTGGGGTGGTGCGCCGGATCGCCGCCACCGCCCCGACGCCACCGGGTGGTGGCAGGTGCAGGTCGACCAGGACGAGGTCCGGGTGGCAGCGGCTGACCAGGCCCGCCGCGGCGGTGGCGTCGCGGGTCGAGCCGACCACCTCGACGCGGCCGTCGGTGGTCACCGGGAGCAGCAGTTCCAGGCCGCGGACGAAGAGGGGTTGGTCGTCCACGACCGCGAGTCGAATGGTGGTGCCGTCCGGCATGTCTGCGCCGTTCCCCGACGGGTGCCGATCATGCCGCGACGCCCCGATGGGTGGAACGGGGCCGGTTGCGACGCCTGCCCGGTGTGCCGATCCGACGGGCTGGAGAGTGGTCTGGGTCACAGCCCGGAACAAGGGGAACGCTTTGTTACTTGAGTGAGACACGCTCAACTCAACGCGATAGCAGGTGTTCGATGGCAACTCTTCCGGTACTTCCCCTGACCGACGCCGTGCTGCTGCCCGGCATGGTCATCCCGGTGACCCTCGACCCGACCACCCAGGCCGCCATCGACGCGGCACGGGCGACCGGCGACCGCAAGCTGCTGGCCGTGCCGCGTATCGACGGCGAGTACGGCCCGGTCGGCGTGGTCGCCACCATCGAGAAGGTCGGCCGGCTGCCCGAGGGTGAGCCCGCCGCCGTCATCCGTGGCCTGTCCCGGGCCCGGATCGGCTCCGGCGTGCCCGGCCCCGGCGCCGCACTCTGGGTCGAGGCGACCGAACTCGACGAACCCGCCCCCGCCGGCAAGGCCCGCGAACTCGCCCGCGAGTACCGCGCCCTGGTGACCTCCGTGCTCCAGCAGCGGGGCGCCTGGCAGGTCATCGACGCGGTGGAGCGGATGACCGACCTGTCCGAGCTGGCCGACTCGGCCGGCTACGCGCCCTGGCTGACCCTGGACCAGAAGACCGAGCTGCTCGCCGCGCCGGACGTCACCGCCCGGCTGGAGCTGCTGGTCGGCTGGGTCAAGGACTACCTGGCCGAGCAGGAGGTCACCGAGCAGATCAACAGTGACGTCCGCGAGGGGCTGGAGAAGTCCCAGCGGGAGTTCCTGCTGCGCCAGCAGCTCGCCGCGATCCGTAAGGAGCTGGGCGAGGACGAGCCGGACGGCTCGGCGGACTACCGCAGCCGGGTGGAGAGCGCCGAGCTGCCGGACAAGGTCCGCGAGGCGGCCATGCGTGAGGTCGGCAAGCTGGAGCGGGCCAGTGACGCCTCCCCGGAGGCGGGCTGGATCCGCACCTGGCTGGACACCGTCCTCGAGATGCCGTGGGGCACGCGTACCGAGGACAACACCGACCTGGCCGCGGCCCGGGCGGTGCTCGACGCCGACCACGCCGGCCTGGCCGACGTGAAGGACCGCATCCTGGAGTACCTGGCGGTGCGCAACCGTCGCGCCGAGCGCAACCTCGGCGTGGTCGGCGGTCGCGGCTCCGGTGCGGTGCTCGCCCTCGCCGGTCCTCCCGGAGTGGGCAAGACGAGCCTCGGCGAGTCCGTCGCCCGGGCGCTCGGGCGCAACTTCGTCCGGGTCTCCCTGGGCGGTGTCCGCGACGAGGCGGAGATCCGCGGTCACCGGCGCACCTACGTCGGCGCGCTGCCCGGCCGGATCGTCCGCGCGCTGCGCGAGGCCGGCTCGATGAACCCGGTCGTGCTCCTCGACGAGGTGGACAAGGTGTCCGCGGGCTACGCCGGTGACCCGGCCGCCGCCCTGCTGGAGGTGCTCGACCCGGCCCAGAACCACACCTTCCGGGACCACTACCTGGAGGTCGACCTGGACCTGTCCGACGTGCTCTTCCTGGCCACCGCGAACGTGGTGGAGTCGATCCCCGGCCCGCTGCTGGACCGGATGGAGCTGGTCATGCTGGACGGGTACACGGAGGACGAGAAGGTCGCCATCGCCCGGGACCACCTGCTGCCCCGGCAGCGGGAGCGGGCCGGGCTGACCGCCGACGAGGTGACCGTCGCCGACGAGGCGTTGGCGCTGATCGCGGGGGAGTACACCCGCGAGGCCGGTGTCCGGCAGCTCGAACGTGCCCTCGCGAAGATTCTGCGCAAGGTGACGGTGACGTTGGCGACCGACCCGACGCCGGTACGCGTCGACACCGACAACCTCACCGGCTACCTGGGTCGACCGAAGTTCACCCCGGAGTCGGCCGAGCGGACCGCGGTGCCCGGCGTGGCCACCGGCCTCGCCGTCACCGGCGCCGGCGGGGACGTGCTCTTCATCGAGGCGACGAGCATGGAGGGCGAGCCGGGGCTGACCCTGACCGGCCAGCTCGGCGACGTGATGAAGGAGTCGGCGCACATCGCCCTGTCGTACCTGCGCTCCAACGGGCGCCGGCTCGGCATCGACCCGAACGCCCTGGCGGGACGCCGGATCCACCTGCACGTCCCGGCGGGCGCGGTGCCCAAGGACGGCCCGAGCGCCGGCATCACCATGGTGACGGCACTGGCGTCGCTGGTCACCGGCCGCCCGGTCCGCCCCGAGTTCGGGATGACCGGTGAGGTGACGCTCTCCGGTCGGGTGCTGCCGATCGGTGGGGTGAAGCAGAAGCTGCTCGCCGCGCACCGGGCCGGCCTCACCGAGGTCATCATCCCGGCGCGCAACGAGCCGGACCTGGACGACCTGCCGGCCGAGGTGCGCGAGGCGCTGACCGTGCACACCCTGGCCGACGTGGCCGACGTGCTCGCCCTGGCGCTGCGCCCGGCCGACGTCCAGGCACTGGACGGTCCGGCGCTCTTCACGGTCTGACGCTCCGAACCCGATGACCCCCGCCGTCTTCCGACGGCGGGGGTCATCGATGTACGCGCATGGGGGCTACTGTCTCGCGTGAACGCTCAGCTGCCTCCGCCGCGAGGCGGTCCCCCTGGAGGAAACCCCCGTGAACGTCGTGCTCTGGGTCATCCAGATCCTGCTCGCCGTCATCTTCGCCGCCGTCGGGCTGGTCATCGTCATGGTCGGGGGCATCCTGGTGCACCTGCGCGACCGGAAGAAGCGCGACACGGCGGCGGAGCGTCGGATGGAGATCCAGGGCGCGATCACCTGCGCGGTCCTGCTCGTCCTCGCCGCGGTGGTGGCGTGGGGCCGCTTCGGCCCGTACTCCTTCTGATCGACAGCGCCGGCGACCGTCGTACCCCGGCGGTCGCCGGCGGCGTGCTCAGCGCTGGTCGCCACCGCGGTCGCGACGCACCGTGGCCTTGCGGCCCTTGATCGTGCTGGAGCGCAACCCGGAGATCACCTCGTCGGCCACCCCCTGCGGCACCTCCACCAGCGAGAACCGGTCGGCGATCTCGATCGAGCCGATGTCCCGGCCGCGGATCCCGGTCTCCCCGGTGATGGCGCCGACCAGGTCCTGCGGGCGTACGCCGGCACGTCGGCCCAGGCCGACGAAGACCTGGACGGTGTTGCCGCCGGCCGACCGCGGCCGCCCTGCGCCGCGCCGGTCGCCGCCCCGGCCGCCGGTCTCCGGTCGACCCTCGCGCGGCCCGCGCACCGGCGCCTGCGGGATCTCCTCCTCGTCGTCGGAGCCCGGCGACGTCACCTCGTGTGCCAGCTTCACGGCGGCGAGCGCGACCTCCATCAGGTCGAACTCGTCGGTCAGCGTCTCCACGATCACCCGGAACGGGTCCAGGTCGTCCTCCAGCAGGCTCTCCCGCAGCGCCGCCTGGGTCAGCTCCAGCCGACGGGTACGCATGTCCGCCACGGTGGGAATCTTGTCGATGGTGATCCGCTGGCCGGTCACCCGCTCGATGGTCTTGAGCATCCGGTGTTCGCGCGGCTCGGCGAGGGTGATCGCCACACCCTCCCGCCCGGCCCGGCCCACCCGGCCGATGCGGTGCACGTACGACTCCGGGGCCGACGGCACGTCGTAGTTGACCACGTGGGTGAGCTGCTCGACGTCCAGCCCACGGGCCGCAACGTCGGTGGCCACCAGCAGGTCGGCGGTGCCGGCGCGCAGCCGGCCCATCACCCGGTCGCGCTGCTCCTGGCTCATCCCGCCGTGCAGCGCCTCGGAACGGTAGCCCCGGCCGTTCATCGTCTCGGTCAGCCGGTCCACCTCCTCCCGGCTGCGGCAGAAGACGATCGCGGCGGTCGGCGACTCGACGTCCAGAACCCGGCCCAGCGCGGCCGGTTTGTGCGCCCGCGTCACGATGTACGCGCTCTGCCGCACCCGGGGCGCCTCACCGGCGACCGTCTGCTCCCGGCCGATCTCGATCCGGACCGGCTCGCGCAGGTGCTGGCGGGCCATCCCGTCGATCCGCGACGGCATGGTGGCCGAGAAGAGCACCGTCTGGCGCTGCGCCGGGGCGTGCTCCAGGATCGCCTCGATGTCCTCGGCGAAGCCCATGTCGAGCATCTCGTCGGCCTCGTCGAGCACCACCGTGGCCAGGCCACCGAGACGCAGGGTGCCCCGCGCGATGTGGTCGAGGGCCCGACCCGGGGTGGCCACCACCACGTCCACGCCGCTGTCGAGGGCCCGCAGCTGCCGCCCGATCGGCTGCCCCCCGTAGATCGGCAGCACCCGCGCACCCAGGTCCTTGCCGTAGCGGTGGAACGCCTCGGACACCTGCACCGCCAGCTCCCGCGTCGGCACCAGCACCAGCGCCACCGGGTCCCCACCGTCGCGGTGCGCCACCATCCGGTGCAGCAGCGGCAGCGCGAACGCCGCCGTCTTACCGGTGCCGGTGGCCGCCTGACCCAGCAGGTCCCGGCCGTCCAGCAGCGGCGGGATGGCCTCCCGCTGGATGGGGGTCGGCTCCTCGTAACCGAGGGCGGCCAGGGCGCCCAGCAGTTCGGCGCGCAACCCGAGCTCCGTGAAGGCGTTCGCCTCGTCGGTGCCGTCGGGGGTGGTGTCGGTCGGTGCGTC
The DNA here is from genome assembly GCF_008868155.1 of Micromonospora sp. ALFpr18c. Classification (GTDB taxonomy): domain Bacteria; phylum Actinomycetota; class Actinomycetes; order Mycobacteriales; family Micromonosporaceae; genus Micromonospora. The sequence goes on along the minus strand of NZ_WBKR01000092.1, from coordinate 11,214 downwards.
GTGCTGTGCAGGTGCGGAACTCATGGGTCAAGCCTTTCATCACGCCGTCGGGGCCGCTGCGCCGACCGGCACAAGAGCGCCCCGGCCGCCCCCGGCACCCCGCACGATCCGCGCAACTTCGGTGATGGTGCTGCCTCTGTGACGCCTGAGGCAGCCCATCACCGCAACTGCGCGGATCGTGGCGGTGGTCGGCGTCCGGGTCAGGTGGTGGTCAGGATCGCCAGGATCATCCCGCCGAGGGCGGCGTCGAGCACGAGGGCGGCCACCTCCGGCCGGGCCAGTGCGCCGGCAACACCCAGGGCCGTGCCGGCCACCTCCCAGAGTGGCCCGAGCAGCACCATCCCGGCGACCATCGCCAGCGCCATCTCGGCGAGATGCCACAGCAGCCGCCGGGTGCCGTGGGAGGGCGCCGCGTCGGAGGGTGCCGACTGCGCGGTGGGCAGCGAGCCGGGCTGCCGTACGGGGATTGCGGTGTCCGCGTACATCCGTGTCTTCTCCATGCCGTTGACCCTGCCGGCGTCTCGGTGCGAGGGGCAGGCGCGTCCGTCACGGAAAAGCTGTGCGGGGCGCACGGTCCGACCGTGACAACTCGCACGGGTGGGTCGGGCGCGGGCCGGTCCTAGGACCGACGCGTGGCGAGCGAGACGGTGATTCCCCGGGCGGACCGCCGGCTGCACCGTGCTCGCCGGGCGACGCTGCCGTCGCTGGCCACCGGTGTGTGGGCGAGTGTGCTGCTGCCCGCGATCGGCCTGACCCGGGAGCCGGACCGCAGCCGCGTCCCGACCCGACCGGCTACCGGGATCGCGCCCAGGCGACGAACCGGTCGTCGAGGTCGGCCGCCGTCGTGCCGTGGTGCTGCTCGGCGGCCTCGTCCCGCAGGGTCATCAGGTAGGCCACCACCCCTACCGCCGGGGCCGATCCCGCTAGCGTGTCGGGGGTGCGCACGGTGGAACTGGTCTGCTCAGCGGGGTTGGACGCCGCGATCCGGACGGTCTGGAGTCGGTTGGCGGCCGCCAGGTTGCCCAGCCTCGCCCGCACCATTCATCCGACCAACCGGCCTCATCTGACCCTCGCCGCCGTCGACGACTTCCCGGTCGGCGTCGGACACCGCCTGGCCGAGCTGTTCGACGCCGCGCTGCCGGTGCCGGTCGCGCTCGACCGGGTCGTCGTCCTCGACGGCAGCGCCCCGCTGGTCTGGCTCGTACGACCCACACCGGCGCTGACCGCGCTGCACGCCGCGGTCTGGGACGTCCTCGCCGAGGCCGCCGGGCAGCGCCCCTGGCACGCTCCGGGAGCGTGGGTGCCGCACCTCAGCCTGGCGCTGCGGTTCCGCGACGCGGACCTGCGGCTGGCCCGCGCCGTGACCGGTGGCCAGCGCCCGACGGGCTCGTTCGACGCGGCGCGCAGCTACGACGGCACGGACCGGACGGTGACCCCGCTGACCCGGCTCCGTTAGTCGGCGCGCGCGTTATCGATGCCTGTCGCACCGTGGCCATCGTCCGTGCCGAGGGGTCACGTGGTGCAGGTAATAGGTGTCGCAAATGGGCCGTGACCTGGCCTTTTGTGCCCTGCCGACCTATGGTGGGCCTACCTCAGCGTCGTGGTGTGGATGGTGTTCCTGTCATCGCTGACCTGGGCGCGAGTGCGCCGCCGCGGCGATGAGTCTGCTACCGCTTCCCTCCCGAGGGCGCTGATCGAGGGTAACGCCGTGGTGGCATCGGAGGGGAAGGAACCGCGACCGGTGACGAGCGAACGATCAGCCCCGAGAAGCCGCGACCCGGCCGATGACCCGCGTCACGAGGTGGAGCGGCGCATGGAGCAGCGCCTCGACGCCCTTGAACGGCTGATCGACGCCAAGCTGGCACATGTCAACACCAAGATCGACGCGCAGGCAGCGCAGGTCGGGCTGGCCCTCGCGTCGGCCGACAAGGCGGTGACGAAGTCGGAGACCGCCACCGAGAAGCGCTTCGAGAGTGTCAACGAGTTCCGGCAGGCCCTCTCCGACCAGACCAAGACGTTCATTGCCCGGGTCGAGTTCGAGGTGGTGCGGGACAGCCACGCCGGGCTGATCACCGATCTGGCCAGTCGAATGGACAAGCTCGAGGGCAAGGGTGTCGGACTCAACGCCGGCTGGGTCTATCTGGTCGGCGGGCTCACGGTCGTCGCCACGGTGGTGGGTCTTGTTCTGGCGTTCGCCTAGGTCATCTCCCGTCGAGGCCCGGTTACGCGCCCGGCGAATCGCGCTGTCCGAACGGCCCGGAGTTCGTGCCCTCCGGGCCGTCGGAAATCCGTCACGTCAGCGGTAGAAGCGCCGGTAGTCGAACTCGGCGGTGACCGCCGGGTCGGCGCCGCCGTGCGCGACCAGCCCGATCCGGGGAGTGGTGTCGGCCGGGAACGTCCACACCGCACCCCACGTCCAGGTACGCCCGTCGCGGCTGGACCCGGCCCGGTACTCGTGCTCGCCGGTGGACGGGTCGACGTGGTGCGCCAGCCGCAGCCAGGTGGTGGTGGCCGGGGTGCCGACGATGCTGCCGCCGTACACCGGCTGGCCGGCCAAGGGCAGCTCGTAGCCGTACTCGACCTGCCGGGTGTTCCAGATCGCCACCTGCGTCAGCCGGGCGAAGCGGTCGTCGTCCACGTAGGCGACGAGCCCGGCCTGCTGGTAGTTGCGCACCGTCTCCTCGCCCAGGTCCAGCGTCACGGTCGTCTCCGCGACGTAGTCGCCGCGCGGGGCGTCACGCAGCAGCACGCCCGCCGTGTTGCCGGTGCCGGTCAGGTCGGCGGCCTGCACCGGCCAGCGCAGCGCGCCGTCGGCCACGGTCGCCGCCGGGTCCTCGCGGACCCACTGCCAGCCGTCGTCCAGCCCGTCGCGGAACTCGTCGGAGTACGCCGGCAGCGGCGCGCCGACCCGCGGCTCGGGCACCGGCCGTCGAGCCGGCTGGTACAGCCGCGCCACGCTGACGTTGTCGAACTCGGCCGTGCCGCCGGTGGCCGTCAACCCGGGTCGGCCGGCCGCCGGGCGGTCCAGCCGCAGCGACACCACGGCGAGCTGGTCACCGAGGCGGGCGGGGCTCAGCTCGGCGGTGACCTGCTGTCCGCGTACCTCGATGGCCAGGTTGTGTCGGGTGCCCAGGTCGAGCCCGGCAGGCAGCGGCGTGCTGGCCTGGCGGCGGCCGTCGCGGGCGACCAGCCGGCCGGCGGCCGCGTCGACCCGGACCTCGACCCGGTCGCCGAGGGTGACCCCGGCGCTTGTCGCGCCGGTGAGCCGCAGGTCGGCTTCCGCGCGCACGTCGCCGCCGACCGTGGTACGGCTGGTGAGCGCGCCGCTGCCGCCGAGTCGGCCGTCGCGGACCCGCCACTGGCCGGCGCGCTGCCAGCCGACGAGGCTCGCGCTGTCGAAGCGCTCGCTCACGGGCCGGCGGTGAGAGTCCGCGGCACTGATTCGTTGACGACATCACCTCCAAAGGTGCTCTACCCGAGGCCCTCACCCCGCCGCGTTCAACCCTCGTACGCGGATCGGCGAGTGCGACCTCCCGCTCCGTTCGAGGGGAGATAGGAGGATTGTTCGGTCCGTTCCGGTCCCGATGATTACGGTGTGTTTCAGGGCGAACCACCCAGTGTCGTGACCGGAGAAAGGGACCCCGTCATGCGAGTGCCCAGCCGTAGCCCGGGCCAGCAGCCCGGTCCGCCCGTGTCGCCCACCGCCCCGAACCGACGTCGGCCCTCCGGGACCGCCCCTCGGCGCCTTCCCGCTGCCGCACCCGATCTCGCCGCCTACCGTGGCGCCGTCGCCGAGTTGCTGGTCGAGGTCGGTGCCCTGGCCGACGCGACCAGCACCCGCGCCCGGCAGGTGCTCATCGACGAGCGGCTGCGCGAACCGGCACTCGCCGCCGTCCTCGACGCCACCCCGCAGGGCCTGATCGGCGCACGCGAGACACTGCTGCTGGAGATGGCCCGCTACCAGCCGAACGAGCGCACGTCCGCGCGTGACCTGACCGCGCTGGTCCGCATCTACCTGCTCTCCCGCATCGACGTGCTCTGGTGGCAGGACGCCCCGACGTTCGTCACCGACGACCAGGTCAACGGCAGCGCCGAACTGGTCGACCTGGAGTGGCTGCGCCGCCGTGACCTGCTGCGCTTCCGCTACCAGGAGCAGCCCGCCACGATGGTGGGCCGGGCGGCGCGCGGTCTGCGGCGCCGGCTGCGACCGGACGCCGCCCCGCGCACCGCCGGACTGCTGTTCCGCCGCGCCCGGCGCGAAGTGGTGGCGCTGCTCAACGACCTCGGACGCGAGTTCGCCGCGGCCGTGCCGTCGAGCACCCCGCCCCTGTGGGTGACCAGCCTCGTGCGCAGTACCGAGCACCAGTACCGGCTGCGCCGCCTCGGCTACGCCGCGATGCTGCCCAGCGGGCACTGCCTCGGCTACTCCGTCGACGTCGAGCTGGCCTGGTTCGAGCGGTTCGGTGCGCGCGACACCCTCGCGGAACTGCTGCTGGCCCGCCAGGAAGCCGGCGAGATCAACGTCATCGACGAGGGGCAGGCCTGGCACCTGTGCCTCGCGCCCACCGCCCGGCGTCGGCTGCGCCGGGCGTACGAGGCCGAGATGGGGGTCTGAGCCCATGTGCGGTATCGCGTTGAGCATCGGCCCCGAAGCCGACCCGGCGACGTTCCGGCGGATGCTCGCCGTCCTCGCACCCCGCGGCGAGGTCACCGAAACACGGACCGAGAACGGTCTGCTCGCCGGCACCCGCCGGCTGCGGGTCGTCGACCGCGATCGGGCGGTGCAGCCGTGGACCTCCACCGACGAACGCTGGCTGCTCTGCTTCAACGGCGAGATCTTCAACCACCGGGAGTTGCGGGCGCAGCTCACCCGGCTCGGACAGGTGTTCCGCACCGAGAGCGACACCGAGGTGCTGCTCGCCGCGTTCCAGCAGTGGGGCGAGGCGGCGGTGACCCGGCTGCGCGGCGAGTACGCCTTCGCGGTCGTCGAACGCGCCACCGGCCGGGTGTACCTGGCCCGCGACCCGCTCGGCGTGAAGCCGCTGTACTGGTCCCGACGGCCCGGCTGCCTGCACCTCGCCTCCGAGGTCAAGGCGCTCGTCGGGCACCGCGCCCCGATCAGCGAGGTGCCGCCCGGGCACCACGGCTGGGCGCAGGCGGACGGACACGTCCGCCTCCGGCCGTACGTCGACCTGCTCACCATCGGCGAGGGCCTGCCGGTCATCGACGACCCGGACGAGGCCGCCCTGCTCGTCCGTGCCGCGCTGAGCGACGCCATCCGGATGCGGGTGGACACCGACCTCACCGTCGGGGTGGTCCTCTCCGGTGGGCTGGACAGCTCGCTGACCCTGCGCCAGGTACGCGACATCCACCCGGACTGCGTCGCGGTGACCATCGGCGTGCCGGACAGCCCCGACGTGGCGTACGCGCGGCGGCTCGCCGCCGACCTCGACGTGCCGCACGTGGTGGTCGAGCTGCGCCCGCGCGACATCCGGCTCGCCGACGTGCGCGAGGCGATCCGGATCTCCGAGCTGACCGAGTACGGCGACATCATCAACGCGGTGGTCTCGGTGCCGATCTTCCGGCGGCTGCGGGACCTCGGCATCAAGGTGGTGCTCACCGGCGACGGCTCCGACGAGCTGTTCGGCGGGTACCCGATGTACCACCAGGTCGGGCCGGGCGCCGCCCGTCGGCTGTTCCTGCACCGGATCCGCAACCTGTGCCGCACCGAGTTGCAGCGGGTCGACCGGACGGCCATGGGGCACGGGGTGGAGGCGCGGGTGCCGTTCCTCGACCTCAGCGTCGTGGAGCTGGCGATGCGGCTGCCGCTGGAGCTGAAGCTGCGCCACGGGCAGGAGAAGTGGATCGTCCGGCGGGCGTTCGCCGACGTGCTGCCCGACTACATCCTGCGGCGGCCGAAGAACCCCATGTCGTACTCGTCGGGGCTGCACGAACGGGTACGGCTGTACAAGCCGCTCTTCGCCCGGCTGCACCGCGCCTTCGGCTACGACCTGTTGGAGCCGGTCCGCCGCGACTTCGACACCCTGCTCACCCGCTGCGGCAACGACCTGGACCGGGCCATCGCCGCCGGAATGAGCCGGCCCGACTACACCGTCCTGGAACACGCCCGCGACCTGGTCGGCGCGGCGAGGTGGAACGCCGCACCGATGGTCCGCCGGCTGGTCGGCCCGCGCCCGGCCCGCCCCTGAACCCGCCCCCCGACGACGCTTGACTCTGACACCGTGTCAGGGGCGAGCGTGAGGGGACCATGTTCACCATCGGAGACTTCGCCAGACTCGGCCGGGTGTCGGTGCGGATGCTGCGCCACTACGACAGCATCGGCCTGCTGGGTCCTGCCACCGTCGATCCGCACACCGGATACCGGTTCTACCGGGCCGACCAACTGCGCCGGCTCAACCGGGTGATCGCACTCAAGGACCTGGGTCTCACCCTCGACCAGGTGCGGACGATCCTCGACGACGCCGTCGACGTGGTCGAACTGCGGGGCATGCTGCGACTGCGTCGCAGCCAACTGGCGGCGCAACTGGTCGCCGACACGGCCCGGCTCGCGGCCGTCGAGGCGAGGCTCCGGATGATCGAATCGGAGGGTCGGATGACCACCCAGGACGTCGTACTCAAGGAGATCGCGCCGGTTCGGGTCGCGGAGCTCACCGCTGTCGCGCCCAGCTACCAGACCGAGGACGTCGGTCCGGTGATCCAGCCGCTCTACCCGGAGCTGTTCCGTCGACTGGCCGACGGCGGGATCACGCCGACCGGCCCGGCCATCGCCTGGTACGAACCGGCTCCCGACGATGACGGCGACGCGGTGCTGGTGCACGCCGGCGTGACCGTCGCCGCCGGGGTGTCCCCGGCCAGCGACGTCGTGGTGCGGAACCTGCCGGCGGTACGCACCGCGGCGACGATCATCCATCACGGCTCGATGGACGATGTCGAGTCGAGCATGCAGGCGCTCGCCCGGTGGATCGAGGAGAACGGTTACCGCACCGACGGATACGCCCGCGAGGTCTACCTCGAATACTCCCAGGACACCCCGGAGAAGGGCGTCACCGAGCTTCAGCTCGCCGTCGACCGAGCCTGACCGGTCAGCTCACCAGCAGCAGCGCGCCGACCGCGGCGAGCGTGCCGGCGATCGCGAGCACGGTGCTGCTCAGCACGAACCGGCGCACCGGCACGCTCACTCCGGCGGCGCGGCACCGCTCGAACCACAGCAGGGTGGCCAGCGACGCCCACGGGGCGGCCAGCGGGCCCACGTTGGTGCCGATCAGCAGGGCGAGCAGGCGGGTGTGGTCGCCGACCGGCAGCACCGACTCGCCGGCCAGGTAGGCCGGCAGGTTGTTCACCGCGTTGGCCAGCAGCGCGCCCGTGCCGCCGGCGCGCAGCGCGCCCCACGCCCCGCCGTCGACGCCGAGCAGGCCGCCCACGACATCGTCGAGCCCGTGTCGGCCGAGAGTCTGCACCACCAGGAACAGGCCGGTGACGAAGAGCAGCAGCCGTACCGGCACCAGCCCGGGGCGCAGCGTCGCGGGCGAGCGGACCACGAAGCCGAGCAGCACCAGGGCGAGCGCGACGGTGGAGGCGAGCCCGATCTCCACCCCGGCGAGGATGCCGGCGACGAAGAGCAGACAGCCGGCGAGCGAGGTGCGGTGCAGCACCGGATCGGCCGGGACGTGCCGGGCCGGCGGGACGAAGCGCCCGCCGGCCGGCCGGTCGCGCCGCCACCAGACGTACCAGAGCAGCACCATGGTGACCACCACCGCGGCGAGCTGCGGCAGCGCCATCCGCTGCGCGTACGCCAGGGGCGCCAGGCCGACCCGGTCGGCGGCGAGCAGGTTGGTCAGGTTGGACACCGGCAGCAGCAGGCTCGCGGTGTTCGCCAGCCAGACCGTGGTGACCGCGAGCGGACCCGCCGGCACGCGCAGGGTGCGGGCCAGCGCGAGCAGCACCGGGGTGAGCAGCACGGCGGTGGTGTCGAGGTTGAGCGCCAGGGTGGTCACCGTGGCCAGGCCCCCGCAGAGCAGGAACAGCGCCGCCCAACTGCCGCGCGAGGCGATGGCCAGCCGGCTGGCGAGCACGTCGAAGACACCGGCCACGGCGGTCAGCTCGGCGAGCACGATCACGGTGCCGAGGAAGAGCAGCAGCGGCAGGATCCGGTGCAGGGTGTCGGTGGTCTCGGCGCGCGGCAGCAGCCCGCTCAGCGCGCAGGCCGTGCCGACGACGGCGAGGACGACCGCCACCAGGTCGAGCGGGTGCGGACGCCAGCGCACGGTGGGCTCGGGCGGGGCTACGGGCTTCACGTCTGACCACGCTCGCACAGCGTCCGACCCGCCGGACCGCCGCCCCCGCCCAGGTGACCGGCCCCACCGGAGGCGTGAACCACGGCGGTGGACAACCGTCGATCGGTCCCATAGCGTCCAACGAATATGCGGAGGATCCTGCCGGCCGTCACGACGGCCCTGTTGCTCGTTCTGACCTCCTGTGCCGCCTCGACGCCCCCGCAGCGCTCACGCGCCGGGGAGTCGAGCGCCACTCCGTCCGCCTCGCGCCAGGACACCGCCCAGGCCGAGCAGACGATGGCCAGCCTGCGCCGGGTCGACGACCTGCCGCTGTACGAGATGACGTACGTCGGGGCGTACGACCCGACGGTGGGCACCGACGCGGCTCCGCCCAGCCCGTTCGGCTGCTCGCTGTTCGTGGCCGCCGGTGATCCGGCCCGGCCGCTGTTCGCGCGCAACTTCGACTGGGACGCCAACCCGGCTCTGGTGCTGCGGACCGACCCGCCGGACGGCTATGCGGCCGTGTCGCTGGTCGACATCTCCTACCTCGGCGTCGGCGCGGACCCGACCGGCGACCGCCGGCTGCTCAACGCGCCGCTGCTGCCCTTCGACGGGATGAACGAGCGGGGTCTGGCCGTGGGGTTGGCGGCGGACGACGCGGCGACCGCCCGCCCGCAGCCGGGCAGACCCACCGTCGGTTCGGTGCGGATCCTGCGACTGGTGCTGGACCGGGCCGCCACGGTCGACGAGGCGGTGGCCGTGTTCGGTCGGCACAACCTCGACTTCGACGGCGGCCCGCCGCTGCACTATCTGGTGGCCGACGCGACCGGCGCGTCCGCCGTGATCGAGTTCGTCGACGGGGCGATGCGGGTGGAACGGGGCACGGGCCGCTGGCAGGCGCTCACCAACGTGCCGGTCGCCGGGGTGCCCGAGCAGCGCCGCCGGGAGGACCGCCGGTACGGGCAGATCGCCGCCGCGCTGACCGACGCGGGCGCGGTGGTGGACGCCGAGGCGGCGCATCGGATCCTCACCACCGTCCGGCAGGGGCACACCCGCTGGTCGGTGACGTACGGCCTGCGCAGCGGCGAGGTCAGGCTGGTCACCGCCGCCGGTGGCGTCCGGGAGTACCGGCTGCCGATGAGCTGACGTGGCCGGGCCCGGCCCCTCGACGAGGGACCGGTCCCGGGTGGCGCCTCGGTTCTACCGGCTCCGGTAACCGGGCTGGGTCTGCACGTTCAGCTCACGGAACCGGGTCAGGTTGGCCGTCCAGGTCCGCCAGTCGTTCAGCTCCAGGACGTCCAGGCCCTTCTGGATGTCGTTGGAGTAGATGGTGCCGTTGTAGTAGTACGTCGACCAGGCGCCGCCGGTGAGGGCCTGGGTCGCGGAGAGCGGACCGCGCTCCCAGTAGGCGATCTCCTTGGGGTGGCTCGAGTCGGTGAAGTCCCACACCGAGATGCCGCCCTGATACCACGCCTGCACCATGATGTCCCGTCCGAGCACCGGGATCAGCGAGCCGTTGTGCGCCACGCAGTTCTCGGTGTCGGCGTTGGTGCGCGGGATCTTGTAGTAGCTGCGGAACTCCAGCGTCCGGGAGTTGCCGCGACCGGCGATGTCGTAGATGGCGTCCGCACCCCGGTTGGGTCCGACGGTCTCGTTGCAGGTGGCCGCCCCGCCGCCGCCCAGCTCGTCGGTGAAGACGACCTTGGTGCCGGCGTTGTTGAACGTGGCCGAGTGCCAGAAGGCGAAGTTGACCGTGTCCCGGACCTGGGTGATGACCCGGGGCGCTTCCCGGTTCTTGATGTCGAGCAGGATGCCGTCACCCATGCAGGCGCCGGCGGCCAGGTCCTTCGACGGGTACGCGGTGATGTCGTGGCAACCGGTGGTCGCCGAGCCGGTCCCGCTGCCCGGGAAGCCGCCGTCCGGGAAGAGGTTCGGCGTCGAGATGACCGACGCCTGGGTCGGCTTCTTCACCGGCACCTTGACGATGGAGATGGAGTCGTGCGGCGGCTGGCAGTCCGGGAATTCGGCCCGCGGGCTGTACGACGAGACGTACAGGTAGACGTTCTTGCGGTCCTTGCCCGGCACCAGCGTGTGGGTGTGCGACCCGCAGGCGGTCTCCACGGACTTGATGTACCGCGGGTTGGCCTTGTCGCTGATGTCGAAGATCTTGATGCCCTCCCACGACTCCTTGACGGACGCGGGCTGCGCGACGCTCGCGCACGAGTCGTCGCTGCGCGACGAGTCGGTGGACACGAACAGCAGGTTGTCGTAGACGGAGATGTCGTTCTGCGAACCCGGGCAGTTCACCTGCGAGGTGATCTTCGGGGCGCTGGGACGGGAGATGTCGTAGATGACGAACCCGTTGTAGTTGCCGGCGAAGGCGTACTTGCCCTGGAAGGCCATGTCGCTGTTGAGTGCCGCCGTGGTGTCGAACGGGGCCTGCTTGGGCAGGTTGGCGATCAGGCGCAGGTTGGGGCTGCTGCGGATCTCGTCGACGCCCGGGATGTCGCTGGCGGCGGACGCCGCCGGTGGCGCCGCCTCCTGGGCGTTGCTCGGCGTCGCGACGGCGACGCTGGTCAGCAGGAGGGCCGCGGCGGCCAGGCTGACGATCCGGAGTTGTCGAAGCCGGGGGGTGATGAGTCTGATCATCGGCGACGCCCTTCGAAAGGGGGATGGCGATGTTCGGTACCTTACCGACCCTCGGAGATCATCGATGTGACCCGGGTCACATCAATGCGGACTCGTCAATCGATAAGATCGCTGCGACCTCGACCTGAGGGGGGTGCGGCATGACCGTCCGACGCGGCCGGTTGCTGACCGTCGTCATATCGATGGCCGTGTTGGTGGTGCTGGTGGTGGTGGCCGTCCGGGCCGCCGACGACACACCCCGTCCGGCCGCAGCACCGCGATCTCCGGGCCC
>NZ_WBKR01000091.1 GCF_008868155.1 Micromonospora sp. ALFpr18c | reverse complement strand
CCGCCGCCGCCCCCGCCCCGGCCGTCCTGGCTGGACGCCGACGACCCGGAGCATCCACCGGAGGCGTCGTCGCGGGAGGTGCAGAACATCCCGCTCGGGCTGGGCGCGTTGCTGCTCGGCGTGGCCGCGGTGGTCTTCGCGGCGGTGGCGACCAGCTCGATGGACGCGCTGGCCCGGCTCGGCATCCTGCTCCTCGCCACCGCGCTGATGCTGCTCGCCCCACCGGCACTGGCCCGGCGCGGCCTCACCTCGACCGCCGAGACGATCTCCGCGGTCGGCCTGCTGCTGGTGCCGTTGGCCGGGAACGCGCTCTGGGCGGTGGACCGGGTCGGCGTCACCGGCGCGGTCTTCGCCGGTGTGATCTTCGCGGTCACCGCGGCCGTCGCCTTCGGGTACGCGCGCTGGACGGGCCTGCGCGTACCCCGGTTCGCCACCGTGCTCGCCGCGCAGCCGGTGCTGCCCCTGCTGGCCTACGACCGGGTCACCGGGCCGGCCGGCTGGGCCCTGGTGCTGACCCTGGTGGCCCTCTTCGACCTGTGGCTGACCCGCTCCGGGGTGGCGGTCGAGCGGCCCGTCGGGCCGGACCTGCCGGATCCGGTCCCGCCGTCGACGCCCCGCCAACGCGGCAACGAGAGCCGCCCGGAGGGTGACCCGGAGGAAGCCGGCGAGGTCGTCGACGTCGACACCGGGTCCGCCGACCCCCGCCCGACCAGCCCGGTGCCGGGGCTGCGCGAGCTGATCTGGCTGCTGCACGCGGCGGCGATCGCGGTCGCCCTCGCGTACGCGGTCACCGCCCTGCTCCGGGCGCAGACCGTGCCGACGGCTGCCGGGGCCGGGGCGGCACTCCTGCTGGCCGCCGTGGTCGGCCTGGCCGGCGCGCTGGTGCTGCGGCGCCCGCCGCTGCCCGACGTCGCGGCCGGCATCCTCACCCTGGCGGTCATCGGCGCGCTCGGCCGGATCGTCTCGGTGGCACTGCCCGGCCGGTCGCTGCTGCTGATCGCGGCGGTCATCACGGTCACCGGGCTGGCCGTGCGCGCGGTCCCCGAGGCCGCCCGGCGCGGCCCACAGATCGCCTCGGCGGTGGCGCTCACCGTCAGCGGGCTGGTGGTCGCCGGAGGCGCGCTGCGCGCCGGGGTGGCGCCGGTCCGGGCGGCACTTCCCGCCTGGGCCGCCGACCTGGAGCGGTACCCGTCCGAGCTGGCCGCCGCGGTCGGCCCCACCACCTGGCAGCTCGCCGCCGCCGCGTTCCTGCTCACCATCGCCGCCGTGCTGGCCCTGCCACCGGAGATCCGCCGCGAGTTCGCGGTCGCCGGCGCTGCGCTGACCGCGCTCGCCGTACCGGCCTCGTTCGGTCTCGGTTGGGCGGTCGCGCCTTGGCCGATGGTCGTCACCGCGATCGGCATCGGGGTGATCGGCCTCTCCGCGCGTACCGGCCGGGCCGCTTTGGCGCACGGCGTCGGTGCCGCCGTGGTGGGCCTGTTCGGGGCGGGCGCCAGCCTCGCGCGGCCGACACTCACCGCCGCCGTCCTGCTCACCCTCTTCGTGGCCGGCGCACTGGTCGCGCTGGCCTCCCGTGTCCGACTCGCCTCCGAGGCCGCCGACACGGTCACCGCGTGGGCTGCCGGTGGTGCCGCCTTCGCGCTGCCCGGCGCGGTGGCCGCGTTCGTGGCCTCCACCATGCCGGTCGACCCCACCCCCACGCCGGCCAGCCTCCGCGAGGTGACCGTCCCGGTGCTCGCGGCGAGCTTCCTGGCCGTCTGCGTGACCCTCGGGTACGCCGCCGTCGTGCAGGTCTCCCAGCGGCGCATCCCCGCGCCACTGTCGGTCGGCACCGGGCTCGGCGCACTGGTCGTCACCGCCGCCGCCTTCGGCGCACCCGGCGCGACCGTCGCCGACGCGTGGGTGGGCGCGTTACTGCTGGTCGCCGCCGTGCTGCTCTTCCTCGCACCGTCGATCGACGCCGGCCGCCGATCCGACCTCACCCTGGACGGCTCCGACCTGGCCGCGGCGGCGGTGACCACCGCCCTGATCGCGACGCTGGTACGCATCGCGGCGGTACTCACCCCGGGCGGGCAGTTGGCGGTGGCCGCCGGCCTCGTCCTCGTGGTCGCCGTGGGCGCCCGCGCCATGCCCGAGGACTGGCGGCGCGGGCCGATCCTCGGCATCGCCGTCGGCGGCGTACTCATCGGTGTGCTCGCCGGATGGACGGCGCTGCGCGGCGGGGTGGGCGTGCTGGCGACCCCCGGCCCGATCTGGGATGGCGATCTGAGCGGCTGGCCGGCCGCGCCGACCGGCGGCGCCACCTGGCAGGCCCCGGTCGCGCTGGCGCTGCTGGCCGTCGCCGCCGGCATTCTGCTCCCGCCACCCTGGCGCTGGGACGTCTCCGGCGTGGCCGTGGTGCTCGCCACGATCGGCGCACCGGCCGCGTTCGACCTGCCCTGGTGGTCGCCGGTCCTGGTCGGCGGGATGGTCGCCACCGTCTTCGGGATGGCCTCGGTGGCCACCGAGGAGGCCCGGGCCGCGCTGTCCCGGGCCACCGTCGCCGGGGTCGTGGCGCTGCACGCGGCCGGCGCCGGCCTGGTCCGGCCGTGGACGACCGCGCTGGCGCTGGGCAGCATCGCGCTGATCGGCGTGGTGGTGGCCACGCTGGCCCGCGTCCTGGCCGGGCCGCAGGTGGCCGACATCGAGACCGAGGGGATGCCGCCGCACCTGGTGCAGATCGGCGGCGCGGCGACCGGTGCCGCGCTGCTGGCCCTCCCCGGCGCCGTGGCGGCGCTGTCCGCCGAGTTCCACCATTCCGCGCAGGTGGTGCTCACCGCCGCGCTGGCCGCCACCAGCCTCGGCCTGGCCGCCGTTGCCGCCGTCCGGCGACACGTACCGCAGTATCTGCCCTGGGTCAGCGTGGCCGTGGTCGGCGGCGCCACCATCAGCGCGCTCGCGGCGATCCCCACCGGTCTCGCCGCGGGCGTCTACGCGGCCGCCGCCGCCCTGCTCGGTGTACTCGCCGAGTTGATCCGGGCCGCGACCGTGCCGCCGACCGGCTCGGCCCAACCGGTCCGCCGGTGGACGGTGCTGTTCAACGGGGCACTGCGCCGGTTGCCCGACGACCCGGAGAACCGGCGGTGGCGGGTCAGCCCGTCCGCCGGCGCCCTGGCCGCCGCTGCCCTGCCGACCGTCCTGGCGCTCGTCTCGATCGCGCCCGCCCTGATCGCCGCCCTGGTCGAGCCGCACCGGACGTTGACCCGGATCTGGCAGGGGCCACCGCCGGAGCTGCGTACCCCACCGCCGGACGTGGTCGATCCCACCCACGTGCTGACCGCGCTGCTGCTCACCGCGACCGCGGCGCTGGCCGCCACCGGGTTCAGCGGCGGACGACGGTCCCGGGCCGTGCCGGTGGTGCTGCCCGGTGCGGCCGTCACCCTGCTGATCGCGCCCATCGCGCTGGGCAGTGGCTGGCCGGCCAGCACACTCGCCGCGCTCTCCGTCTTCACCATCGCGATGCTCGGCCTCGCGCTGACCCCGCCACCACCACTTGTCGAACCGGCCCGCTCCCTGCGGCTCGCCCGGGTGCTGGTGTTCGTCATCGGGTTGGCCGCCGGAGGCGCGGGCCTGGCCGGCAGCCTCGCCACCCGGGAACTCACCCTGTTCACCCTCGGCGGCGCTGTCGGCGTGGGCGTGGTGGCGGCGCTCTTCGGCACCACCCAGCGGGCCCGCATCCTCGGCTGGCTGTTCACCTCGCTGATGGCACAGCTCTTCGTCCTCACCGCCGGCCTCGTCGTCGGCCTGGCGGCGGTCTGGTCCGCGTTCGGGGTGCTCGCCGTCGGCGCCGCCCTGCAGGTGTTCGCCGCGACCCTGCCCCGCCTGCGCCGACCCGAGGCGCAGCGCGAAGCCTCCACCGTGCAGTGGAGCGGGTACGCGGCCGCGCTCATCGCGCTGGCTCTCGCCTTCGACTCGCCCCGGCACATCGCCGCCCTGCTGGCCGCGTGGGGCGCGGTCCTCGGGGTGGCGGCCACCCGGCCCGGCCGCCGGCCGGTGGAACGACGGATCCTGTTCTGGTCGGTGGTGGCGTGCGAGATCACCGCCTGGTGGATCCTGATGCGGGTCGCCGACGTGGCGCTGCCCGAGGCGTACACGCTGCCGTTCGCCGCCCTGGCCCTGCTGGTCGGCGTACTGGAGCTACGCCACCGTCCGGACCTGAGCAGTTGGGTGGCGTACGGGCCGGCGCTGGTCGCCGCATTCGTGCCGACGCTGGCGATCGTGCTGGCCACCGAGACCAGCACGCTGCGGCAGATGCTCCTGCTGCTCGGCGCGGTCGCCGTGCTGATCTTCGGTTCGTCGAGCCGTCAACAGGCGCCGGTGATCGTCGGTGCGTCGGTCACCGCGATCGCCGCCATCCACGCCCTGTTCAGTCTCGGCCCGTGGCTGGCGCTGATCCCGGTGGGCATCCTGTTGCTGGTGCTCGGCGCCAGCAACGAACGCCGCCGCCGAGCCCAGGAACGCCTACAAACCGCCCTCCGCGGCATGAGATAGAGCCGCAGCCCCCGGCGATCTTGCACTTTCTGTCGCGGCAAAAGGTGCGAATGCCGCGTAACGACGACCCAAAGTGCAAGATCGCGGGGGCGCGGCAGGGATCAGCGGAGCGTGGCCTGGAGGGCTGCTTCCTTCTGCGCCACCAGCTCTTCCAGGTCCTGCTGGTAGGTCGCCATCCGGGCACGCAGGCCCTCGTCGGTGGCGCCGAGGATCCGTACGGCCAGCAGGCCGGCGTTGCGGGCATTGCCGATCGACACCGTGGCCACCGGAACGCCGGCCGGCATCTGCACGATGGACAGCAGCGAGTCCATGCCGTCGAGGTGCTTCAGCGGCACCGGCACACCGATCACCGGCAGCGGGGTCACCGAGGCGACCATGCCCGGCAGGGCGGCGGCCCCGCCCGCACCGGCGATGATCACCTTCAGGCCCCGGTCCGCGGCGTCACGGCCGTACTCGATCATCGCCACCGGAGTCCGGTGCGCCGAGATCACCCGGACCTCGTACGACACTCCGAAGTCGTCCAGCACCTCGGCCGCCGCCCGCATGGTCGGCCAGTCCGAGTCGCTGCCCATGATCAGCCCGACCGTGCTCACGTCGACTCTCCTCGATTCGCGGCCGTGGGGGTCACTCGTGCCCCTCGCGCAGCCAGCGCACGGCCCGCGCCGCCCGCGCCCGTACGTCGTCCAGGTCGTCGCCGAGCACCGTGACGTGGCCGACCTTGCGGCCGGGGCGCACCTGCTTGCCGTAGAGGTGCACCTTCGCGCCCGGTTCGGCGGCGAAGAGGTGGTGCAGCCGCTCGTCGATCGACATTCCGCCCGGCTCGCCACCGAGCACGTTCGCCATCACGACCACCGGCGCGGTCAGCGCCGTGTCGCCCATCGGGTAGTCGAGCACCGCCCGCAGGTGCTGCTCGAACTGGGACGTCCGGGCACCCTCGATGGTCCAGTGCCCGGAGTTGTGCGGGCGCATCGCCAGCTCGTTGACCACGATCGCCGGACGGCCGGCCGCGTCGCGCACCTCGAACAGCTCCACGGCGAGCAGGCCGACCACGCCGAGCGCGGTGGCCAGGTCGATCGCGAGCTGCTGGGCGGAGAGCGCCAGTTCCTCGTCCAGGCCGGGCGCCGGGGCGAGCACCTCGACGTTGATGCCGTCGCGCTGGACCGTCTCGACCACCGGGTACGCGGCCACCTGACCGAACGGCGAGCGGGCCACCTGCACGGCCAACTCGCGGCGCAGCGGCACCCGCTCCTCGACGATCAGCCGGGTGCCACCGGCGAGCAGCGTGCTCGCCAGCTCGGTGGCCTGGGCGGCGTCGTCGACCATCCAGACGCCCCGACCGTCGTAGCCGCCCCGGGCCGCCTTGAGCACCACCGGCCAGCCGACCTGCGTGCCGAAGTCGACCAGCTCGCCCGGCTCGCCGACGGGCCGCCACGCGGGGTTCGGTGCGCCCAGCTCGGTCAGGCGTTCCCGCATGACCTGCTTGTCCTGGGCGTGCAGCAGCGCGTCCGCCGGCGGGTACAGGGTCACGCCCTCCGCCGCGAGCGTGCGGATGTGCTCGTTGGGCACGTGCTCGTGGTCGAAGGTGACCACGTCGCAGCTTTTCGCGAAGGTGCGCAGCGCGGCGAGGTCGGTGTGATCGCCGTACTGGACGTCGGCGGCGACCAGCGCAGCGCCGTCGTCGGGGGCCGCCGCGAGCACGCGCAGTGACTGGCCGAGGGCGATCGCGGCCTGATGGGTCATCCGGGCCAACTGGCCGCCACCCACCATGCCGACAACGGGTAGACCGGTACGGGAATCCATAGCGCGGCCAGCCTATCCGGGCCTTCGACGTGGCCACCCCGGAGGGCCGGCGACCCATCCGGGCGATGCCGGAGCACCGCCCGGGTGGGCCCGCCGGTGACCACCGGGCGTATGTCGGGCTGCGCGGAGCGTGGTGCTGGTCGTGACTTACGGTCCGAACGTCCGGCCGCAACCCGGGTGCTCCGCCGGGCGTGTAACGGGCATCGACGATTCACGCTGGACCATGGGGGAACGATGAATCTGGCAGTCCTACGCGTCCTCGCGCCGCTGACCGTCCTGGCAGGGCTGACGGCCTGCACCACCGCGTCGCCCGATCCCGTGGCCGGCTCCGGTGCCACGTCGTCCGCACCGAGCGCCACGCCCTCCGGTGCGACGCCATCCAGCGGCGCGACGCCGACCCCCGGCGCGGCACCCGCCACGTCGCCCAGCACCGAGGCCGCCTGCCCGGTGAGCGCCGCGACCCTACAGACGGCATCGGGGCTGGGCAGCACCCACCGGATCGACCCGGAGCACATCACGTGCGCACGCCGGTGGGCGACGGCCGGAGTGATCGCTGTCGACCCGGGGCAGCAGGGCGACGGCGTGATCGTTTTCGAGTACGCCGCCGGCAGCTGGAAGAAGATCGGCGAGGGCAGCGCCCTCGAATGCAGCCCGTTCGGCATCCCGAACGAGATCGGCGACCAGATCGGCTGTCACGACGACTAGCCGACCGTCAGCGGGCCGCACGCAGCTCGGCGACCAGGTCCTCGACCGAGGTGACCGGTCGCTGGCAGACGAAGCCCCGGCAGACGTACGCGGCGGACCGCCCGTCGACCAGTGGCCGGTCGGCGAGCAGCGGCACGCCGGGCTGGTCCGGCAGGCCGGCGACCACCACCGCGCCGGGCGGGGCGTGCCGCCGGGCCGCGGCCACCAGAGGGTCGCCGGCCGGGTCGTCGGTCACCACGGCGATCTCGTACGGCCCGGAGAGCAGCGCCTCGCCGGACATGGCGGCATACCCGGTGAACCGGGCGTGCCGCGCGACGATCGGTGCCACCGTGGCCAGCGCCGCCTCGGCCGCCTCCCGGTAGCGGGTCTCCCCGGTCAGGGCCGCGTACGCGACCAGACCGGCCACCAACGCCGACCGACCGGACGGGGTGGCGTTGTCGGTCGGGTCGGCCGGCCGGGTGATCAGCCGCTCCGCGTCATCGGCCGTGTCGTAGTACGCGCCGCCGGAGGCGGCGAAGTGGGCCAGCGCGGCGTCCAGCAGCTGACCGGCCAGGGTGAGCCAGCGGCCCTCGCCGGTGAGCTGGTGCAGCGCGCAGAATGCCTCGGCCACGCAGCCGTAGTCGTCCAGTACGCCGGCCGGCTCGCCGACCTTGCCGTCCCGGGAGACGCGGCGCAGCCGGCCGTCCACCAGGTGCGCGGTCGCCAGGTGCTCGGCCGCGTCACGCATCGCGCCGTCGGCGACGATGGTGACGCCCTCCATCAGGTTGGCGTCCTCGTCCTGCCGCGACGCGTACAGCCCGGCGACCTGGAGGAACTCGGCGATGGCGGTGATCGCCAGGCCGTTCCAGGCGGCCACCACCTTGTCGTCGCGAGCCGGCTGGGGGCGGGTGTCGCGGGCCGCGAGCAGCTGCCCCACCACCTGCTGCCAGCGGGCCCGAATCTCGGGTGCGACGTCGTCGACGTCCCGGGCGAGCCGCAGCACGCTCATGCCGTGTTCGAAGGTGCCCGCCTCGGTCACGGTGAACAGGTCGGCGGCGAAGCGGCCGTCGTCCTCGCCCAGCGCCTCGACGAGCTGGGCGGGCGTCCAGGCGTAGGTGAGACCCTCGACGCCCTCGGTGTCGGCGTCCAGCGCCGACGCGAAGCCCTCGCCCGGCCGGTGCAGCTCGTCGGCCAGGAACCGGGCGGTGTCCCGGGCGATCCGGCGGGCCAGCGGGTCGCCGGTGAGCCGCCACAGCTGCGTGTAGACGCGCAGCAGCAGCGCGTTGTCGTAGAGCATCTTCTCGAAGTGCGGCACCGTCCAGTGCGCGTCCACCGAGTACCGGGCGAAGCCGCCGGCGAGCTGGTCGTAGATGCCGCCCCGGGCCATCGCCTCGGCGGTGTGTCGGACGATCTCCAGGCTGCGCGGGTCGGCCGTGCGCTGGTGGTGGCGCAGCAGGAAGAGCAGGTTCATGTGCGGCGGGAACTTCGGTGCGCCCCCGAAGCCGCCGTTCGTCGCGTCGTACTCGCCGGCCAGCCCGGCCGCCGCGGCGTCGAGCAGCGTGGCGTCCAGCGGCGCGGTGGGGCCGCCCACGGCCTGCGCGCCGCCGATCGCCTCGACCACGGCGGCGCCCTGGCGCAGCACCTCCTCGCGCTGGTCGGTCCAGGCGGTGGTGACCGACTGGAGCAGCCGGACGAAGTTGGCGCGGGGGAAGTAGGTGCCGCAGAAGAACGGGGTGCCGTCGGGGGCGGCGAAGACCGTCATCGGCCAGCCGCCCTGGCCGGTCATCGCCTGCGTGGCGGTCATGTAGACCGCGTCCACGTCCGGGCGCTCCTCGCGGTCCACCTTGATCGACACGAAGCCGTCGTTCATGAAGGCGGCGACCTGCTCGTTCTCGAACGACTCGTGTGCCATCACGTGACACCAGTGGCAGGCGGCGTAGCCCACCGAAATGATCACCGGGACATCGCGCCGTTTCGCCTCGGCGAACGCCTCGTCGCACCAGGGCCACCAGTCGACCGGGTTGTCGGCGTGCTGGAGCAGGTACGGACTGGTGGCGTCGACGAGTCGGTTCACCCGACGACCATAACCAGCGCCGCCGGGTCCCGCCCGGCGGTCACCCGGCCCGGGCCGCGTGGGCCCGGGCCGGTCGCGGATCAGCCGCGCCGCACCTTGACCCGGGCGGTGTCCGTGTCAGCCACGAAGACGTCGTACGTGGTGTCGTAGGAGGTGGCGTTGGCGGTCACCTCGACGTCGCCCTTACGGAACGGGGTCTCGCTGAACGAGGGCGAACTCGACGTCCAGGCGATCGGGGTGCCCGGCGTGCAGGCCACCTCCGCCCGGACCAGACCCTCGGCGCGCCTGCCGTGCCACGTCTGGGTCAGGCCACCCTCCACGTACACGGTGGCCGGCGCCGTGCAGGTCACCGTGCCGTGCACCGTCACCTCGTCGGTCCCCGGGTCGATCGTGCCCGACGTGGCCACCTCCACGTCGACGGCGAGCACCGGCGGCGCGGGCGGGAAGGCGACGTGCACCTCGCCCCGGGCCGAGCCCGTCGAGTAGTTGCAGCGCTGCTCGAACGTGGCGTCGAACCGCTCCAGGTAGTCGTGTGGACCCCAGGAGATGTCGGTGACGGTGAACGATCCGGTCTGCCCGAACGGACAGATCCGGTCGTCGCCGGTCAGGGCGATGCCGGGCAGCGGGCTCTCGTAGAGGTATTCGGTGGCGCCGGTGTAGGTGCCCACGGTCAGCGGCTGGCCGACCGGCGCGCTCAGCTCGATCGTCCAGGGGCCGGCGGGTGGGTCGAAGACCTGGACGGTGAGGTGGTTCGGCGTGCCCCAGACGTTGAAGCCGTCCCCGGAGGCCGTGGCGAACGACAAGCTGCCGCCCTCGGTGATCGGGTCGTCCGGATCGCCGGTGACCGTCAGCGAGGCGGACTGCGGCGCCTTGGCCTGTGCGGGTGCGGCGACGGCCAGCGTGCCGAACGCCGCGACGGCCAGCGCGAGCCCCACGGCGAGCAGAGGTCGTTTCCCGGAGAGTCGCATGGTGTCCCTTCGAGAGGAGGACAACGCAGACCGATACATCCGCGCTGCTCGATCGACTCTAGGGCCTCACCAGGCGGGCCGCCGCCGTCCGAAACCGATCAGCGGGGGCGGTCAGGACGCGCCGTCGGCGCGCAGCCGGAAGACGTTCGACTCGGCCGAGTCGCGCAGCGACCCCAGCACCGCGCCGATCTTGTCCGCCGGCATCGGCTTGAAGAAGTGGTAACCCTGCGCGGAGGTGCAGCCCAGCTCGGCCAGCGCCATCCGCTGCTCGGCGGTCTCCACCCCCTCGGCGACCACCCGCAACCCCAGCTCGTGAGCGAGGCCCACGGTGGTCCGTACGATCGCCGCCGCCTCCGGCGAGTCGGCCATCCGGATCACGAACGAGCGGTCGACCTTCAACTCGTCCACCGCGATCCGGGTGAGGAAGGTCAGCGACGAGAAGCCGGTGCCGAAGTCGTCCACGGCGAGCTGCACACCCATCGACCGGAGGGTGGCCAACACCTCGTCGATGATCTCCAGCTCGCTCATCACCACCGTCTCGGTGATCTCCAGGACGAGTCGGCGCGGCGGCACCTGGTGGCGGCGCAACGCGTCGGCGATCTCCGCCGGCAGCCGGGGGTCGAGCAGGCTACGTGCCGACAGGTTGACCGAGATCGGGACGTCCAGCCCCTCCCGTGCCCATTCGGCGGCCACACCGAGCGCCTTGTCCAGCACGTACCGGGTGAAGGTGCCGAGCTGCTCGCTGTTCTCCACCGGGCGGATGAAGTCGGCCGGGCTCAGCCAGCCGCGCCGGGGGTGCCGCCAGCGAATCAGCGCCTCCACCCCGGTGGGCGCGCCGGTGGCCAGGTCGACCGCCGGCTGCAACGCCAACACCAGCTGGTCGTCGACCTTCAGCGCCTCGCGCAGCTCGGCGAGGAGGGCGAGCTGGTCGGTGCTGGCCGCGTCCCGGCTGCCGTCGTACGCGGCGACGTTGCCGCCGCCCTCCTTGGCCTGGTACATCGCGATGTCGGCCCGGCGCAGCAGCTCGGTCAGGTCGGCGGTGCCGGCGTCGGCCACCACCACGCCGACGGACACCTCGATCGACATCCGCACCCCGGCCACCTCGGTCGGGGCCGCCAGCCGTTCGGCGATCTCCCGGGCCTGCCGCAGCGCGTGCGCCAGCGGGGCGGCCCGGTCGCCGAGCACCGGGGCGGAGGTGAGCAGCAACGCGAACTCGTCGCCACCGAGCCGGCCGAGCAGGTCGCCGGGGCGGGCCATCGCGCTGAGCCGGTTCGCGGTCAGCCGCAGCAGCTGATCGCCGGCGGCGTGCCCGAGGGTGTCGTTCACTTCCTTGAACTGGTTGATGTCCAGCAGCAGCAGCGCCACCGGATGGTCGTGCGCGAGCTGACGCAACGACTGGTCGCCCTTGCCGAGCATGGCCGCCCGGTTGGCCAGCCCGGTGAGCGGGTCGTGCACCGCCTCGTACGACGACCGCGCGGTGACGAGCCGAAGCTCACGGTGGGTCGCGGCGTCGTGCAGCGCCGCGGCGAGCGCGTCACCGAACGCGGCCACGGCGTCGCGTTCCCGGTTGCTGGGCGGGGCGGAGCGGGGGAACCGGACCCGCAGCCGACCGACCGGCGCGGCGCCGACGGAGAGGGCGCGGACCAGCTCGTGCTCGTCCGGCTCCGACAGGTCCGGTGGGCCCACCTCCCGGTCGACCAGTTGGCCGCCCGCATCACCCCGGTAGCGGCGCCAGCGGCCGTCGGCCCGCGCCACGTCGACATCCACCAGCTCTGCGTTGAACAGCGCCAGCGCGCCGGTCACCGCCGCGCTGGCCGCGCCCCGCTCGTCGAGCTGGTTGAGGGCCGCGGTGGCCTCGGCGAAGGCCCGCCACGTCCGGCGTTCCTGGTCGGCGCGCAGACGGTAACGGTAGGTCTGCTGAAGCAGCCAGAGCAGCGGCGGAAGGAGCAACAACCAGCGCGGGTCCAGCTCCAACAGCGCGACCACCACCAGGCCGACCGCCAGGTTGCCGACGAACATCAGCAGTTTGCCGCGCAGCGCCGCCAGCAGGGGCGGACCGATCGGCAGACCGTGCCGCAGACCCACCGTCACGCCACCGAGCCAGGCGGTCACCAGCAGGTAGGTCACCGACCCGGCGATCACGGCCAGCGCCAGCATCGGGGTGGGCGCGGCGAGCAGCGGCTGCCCCAGCGCGGTGGCCACGGACACCGCCAGCGCCGTGGCGGCGGCCAGCGACGCCGCGATCCGGACGATCTCCAGCGCGGGACGACGGTCGTTGTGCAGCGACAGCACCGTCCAGGACAGCCCTGCGCCGAGCAGGGTGGCCGATGGCAGCCAGCCGGCGGGCGCGAGGTAGAGGCAGACGATCAACGCCGCCTCGCCCCAGGTGATGCTGACCATGCCGGCGGGCGAACGGAACCGCAGCCGGGCGAGCTGGGCGATGGCGATGACGGCGACGACGATGCCGAAGCGGGCCGGACCGCCGAGCGGGTCGTCGGGCGGCAGGCTGGCCGGGAGGGTCAACCCCACGGTGGCGGCGGCGAGGGCGGTCAGCGTCAGCGCGGCGGTGAGGACGAGCAGCCGTGCCGGCGTACCCCGCACCCCGAGCCGGTCGAACGGGTCGCCGGCCGGGCCGGAGGTCATCGACCTTCCCCGTCAGCCGACCGGGCGACGGTACGACGGGCGGCCGGTGCTGTGACTGTCATCGGCGCCCCCTCCCGCGCATGGCTCGGGGACTTTTGGTCCCCCCGGCGGAAGGCTAAGCCAAACCGGGTGGTCGCAACAGGGGGCGACCACCCGGTTCGGCGTGAATCATGCGGGGACTACCCGTTCCGCTGCTGCTGGTGCCCGTTGGGAGCGGGCGTGGATGAATCGCCGCCCGCGGTCCCGTCTGTCGGATCAGCGACTGCCGAATCGACCCTGGTCGGGTCGGCCGGCCGCCCCTGCGGGGGGAACCGGTCAGGCAACCGACGCAGCCGGGCGTTCATGTTGCGGATCAGCAGGATGGTCGCGGTGGCCAGCAGCAGGATGAGGAAGAGGCCCATCGGGCCGGCCAGCCCGCCCGTGCGGGTGTCCCCGAAGTTGTTCTCCGCGAGCACCTGGGCAGCGGTCAGCATGGCGTTCCTCCGATGTGCGGTTGGTTATCAGGGTAGCGCCGCCGGGAATCAGCGCGCGTGCACCGTCTCCCGCACACCGGCGAAAAGGTCGGACTCGGGCATCGGGCTGTCCACCATCGATCGGGCCAGCTCGTAGTCCTCGGTCGGCCAGGCACGCTGTTGCAGCTCCATCGGGACGTGGAACCAGAACCCGTCCGGGTCGACCTGGGTGGCGTGGGCACGCAACGCGTCGTCGCGGACCGGGAAGTACTCGGCGCACTCGACCCGCGTGGTGATCCGGGGGCCCTTGTCCGGGCGGTCCTCCCAGCGCGTGAGCCACTCCTCGTACGGCGACTCCTTGCCGGCGGCGAGCATGCCCTCGTGCAAAGCCATGATCTTGGCCTTGGAGAAGCCGATGTCGTAGTAGAGCTTCAACGGCTGCCACGGGGCACCCAGCTCCGGGTACCGCTCCGGGTCGCCGGCGGCCTCGAACGCGGCCACGCTCACCTTGTGACACATGATGTGGTCGGGGTGCGGGTAGCCACCCTCCTCGTCGTACGTGGTCACCACGTGCGGACGGAACTCGCGCATCAGCCGCACCAGCGGACCGGCGGCCACCTCGACGTCCTGGAGGGCGAAGCAGCCCTCCGGCAGTGGCGGCAGCGGGTCGCCCTCGGGCAGCCCGGAGTCGACGAAGCCGAGCCAGGCCTGCTCGACGCCGAGGATCGCCCGCGCGGCGTCCATCTCGGCGCGCCGGATGTCGGCGATGTTGGCCCACACGTCGGGCCGGTCGAGCTTGGGGTTGAGCACGCTGCCGCGCTCACCGCCGGTGCACGTCACCACCAGGACGTCCACCCCCTCGGCGACGTACTTTGCCGTGGTCGCCGCACCCTTGCTCGACTCGTCGTCCGGGTGCGCGTGGACGGCCATGAGACGCAGTTGCTCTGCCAACTTCGGCGCTCCTCGTCTGTGCCGGACGGTGGATCCGACCGGACTCAACCGGCGTGACCTGCCGGGGATCCTCCGCACCCCGCCACCGGTAGCACCGCGCGGGGCCCGACCTGCCATTCCTGCGGCTGCGCCGGGCTGGGAAGATGGACTCTGTCATTCTTGCCGATGCCGCCGACAACAACGCCAGGAGATACCCGCCGGTGACCGAGACGCACGCCACAATTTCACCGGGCGCGCCGGTTTTTCCCGCCGGACGCTACGGCCGCCGCCGGGCACCCGGCGGAAAGACCCGTCGTACGCTGCTGGCCGGCCTGGTGCTTCTGGTGCTGGTGACCGCGCTGACGCTGATCTCGTTCCGGCTCTACCGGCAGTACGGCGATCCGGCGTACGACGCCCAGGTGATCACGTCCACCGACATCACGGACAGCCAGGTGCTGGTCGACTTCCGGGTGACCGTGCCGCCGGGCGGATCGGCGGTGTGCGTGCTGCGCGCCCGGGACCGCGCCGGGGTCGAGGTGGCCCGCGAGGAGATCACGGTGACCGCGGCCGCCGGCGATCGGCACGTCACCACCCGGCACCGCCTCGCCACCACCGCGCGGCCGTTCATCGGCGAGGTACTGCGCTGCCGACCCCCCGCCTGAGCTGAGAAAACATCTCCCTCAGCGGGTGTCTGGGGCCGACTACCTCCGGCGCTCGGTACGGACACCGGTGGTGATGGCCGACACGCTGTGTCGTACTGCACTGGTAACTTGGTAATTCACCTGTCAGCCAGCCACGCACAACTGAGGAGACCGCCTGTGTCCACTGGCAACGAGGCGCCCGCCACCTGGCTGTCCCAGGACGCGTACGACCGCCTCCAGGCCGAGCTCGACGAGCACATCGCCAACCGCCCGGCGATCGCAGCCGAGATCAACGCCCGGCGCGAGGAGGGCGACCTGCGGGAGAACGGCGGCTACCACGCCGCCCGCGAGGAGCAGGGCAAGGCCGAGGGTCGCATCCGCTACCTCCAGGAGCTGCTGCGTACCGCCAAGGTCGGCGAGGCGCCGACGGCGGACGCGGTGTCGCCCGGCATGGTCGTGACGATCTACTTCGACGACGACACCGACGACACCGAGACGTTCCTGCTGGGCTCCCGAGAGATCGCGGCCACCACCGACCTGACCGTCTACAGCCCCGAGTCCGCGCTCGGCAAGGCGATCCTGGGCGGCCGGGCCGGGCAGACCTGCACCTACACGGCGCCCAGCGGCGCCGACATCAAGGTGACCGTGGTCAGCTTCGAGCCGTTCTCCGGCTAGTCGTCGCCGGCTCCACCGCACGATCAGACGCGCATCCGAGGCGTGGCACCCGTTGGTGTCACGCCTCGGCGGCGAACACCACCTGGTAGCCGCTGGCCCGCAGTGCGCTGATGAGCGTGTCCGAGTGCTCCACACCCCGGGTCTCCACCGACAGCGCCACCTCCACCTCGCCGAGGCTCAGGTGCGGGTTGGCCCGCTGGTGCTCCACGTCGACCACGTTCGCCCGGTGCTCGGCGATCTGGCTGAGCAGCGAGGCCAACTGTCCCGGTCGGTCCGAGCAGCGCACCGTCACCCGCAGGTAGCGTCCCGCCGCCGCCAGACCGTGCTCGATCACACGCATCATCAGCAGCGGGTCGATGTTGCCGCCGGACAGCACGGCGACCACCGGTGTCTCCACCTGCACCACACCGGCCAGCAGCGCGGCCACGCCGACCGCGCCGGCCGGCTCGACCACCTGCTTGCCCCGCTCCAACAACATCAGCAGCGCCCGGGAGATGTCCTCCTCGGAGACCGTGACGACCTCGTCGACCAGCTTGCGGACGTGGTTGAAGGTGATCACCCCGGGACGGCCGACCGCGATGCCGTCCGCGATGGTGGCGAAGGCGGGCAGCCGGACCGGCTCCCCGGCCGCCAGGGAGGGCGGGAAGGCCGCCGCACCGGCCGCCTGCACCCCGATGATCCGGATGTCCGGACGCAGCGCCTTGGCCGCCACCGCCATGCCTGAGATCAGTCCGCCGCCACCCACCCCGGTGATGATGGTCCGCACGTCCGGGCACTGTTCGAGGATCTCCAGCGCCACCGTGCCCTGCCCGGCGATCACGTCCGGGTGGTCGAACGGGTGGATCAGCACCGCTCCGGTGCGCTCGGCGTACGTCTGAGCGGCGACCAGCGCCTCGTCGACGGTGTTGCCGGCCAACTCGACCTGCGCGCCGTACCTCTTGGTGGCGGCGACCTTCGGCAGCGGCGCGTTGACCGGCATGAAGACCGTCGCGTGCGTGCCGACCAGGCCGGCCGCGAGAGCCACGCCCTGGGCGTGGTTACCGGCGCTCGCCGCGACGACGCCGCGTTCCCGCTCCTGGGCCGACAACCGGGAGATCCGCACGTACGCGCCGCGCACCTTGTACGAGCCGGCGCGCTGGACGTTCTCGCACTTGAGCCAGGTCGGCCCGCCCAGCGCCGCGCTCAACGGCCGGGAGGGCTCCAGCGGGGTGGTCCGGATGACGCCGTCGAGCAGTTTCCGCGCAGCCCGCACGTCGTCGAGGCCGACCAGTTCCGTCATGCCCCGATCGTGCCACCCGCCTCCGGCGGCCCCGGCGGCGACACCGGGCCCGGGGTGAACCGCCGCCACAGGCTGTCCCGCGCCACGTTGGCCACCACCCGGGCCGGCACCGCGAGGTTCGCGAACGGCACCAGCCAGCCGGCGATCGCCCAGCCGGCCCCCAGCGTCGGCAGCGCGCCCGGGAACGCGTCGGTGTTCTTGCGCGCCCGCCAGGTCCAGATGATGACCAGGACGCCGGCCGTGACGTACGCCACCGCCATCGGGATGGCGAGCACCCCTTGGACGATCAACGCGCCGAGCAGCAGGTCCCGGTCGTCGTCGGCCCGGGCCTGCCGGGCCAGGACCATCCCGACCAGCGGCGAGAGCGCCACCACCAGGTAGAACACGGCGGTCACGCCGACCGCGAGGGACGCCGCGAGCCCTATCCCGCGAACCCGGTAGGTCGGTAGGCCGGGAGTGACGGCGGGCTGGCCGAGCGGCGTGTGGCAGCGCGGGCAGTCATTGTTTTCGGGGGACGTGGCGTCCCCGCAGCTCTGGCAGCGCATTGGTGTCCCCCGGTCAGCGCGACGATGCGCGCACACCGTAGACGATCATGCAGCGGCCGGCGACCCCGTTCCGACCCGGGGATAGCCGGGGGCGTGACGCGCCCACGGAGCGGCCATCTCGAACTGACCCGCCACGCCGAGCAGCAGCAGCTCCGAGCCGGGCGGGCCGACCAACTGCACGGCCACCGGCAGGCCGTCCGGGCGGCGACCCACCGGCACGACGATCGCCGGCAGGCCGGCGATGTTCCACGGCGCCGCGTACGGGGCGTAGCGGATGCTGGCCGTCATGTTCGCCCGCCACGGCCGGTCTGACCACCGCGCGGCCTCCGGCGGAGCGGTGGCCAGCGCCGGGGTGAGCAGCAGGTCGACCGAGTGGTCGGTGAAGAAGTCGGTGGACCGCTGCCGCCAGGCGGCCCGGTCGGCCTCCCGGACGTACCCGCGACGCTGCGCCCACTCGCCCAACGCGACGTGTCGACGGCTGCGCCGTTGCAGGCCGCGCCGGTCCAGACCGGAGGCCCGCACATCGGCAGCGGCGGCGGCGAACCAGGTGGCGATGCCCTGCAGGCCGAGCGCGGTGGGGTAGACCGGATCGGCCGGTACGGTGTCGTGCCCGGCGGCGGCGAGCAGCCGGCCGGCAGCGGCGACCGCGTCGCGGTTGGGCCCGTCCGGTGCGACGCCACGCACCGGCGACCGCAGCGAGACACCCACGCGCAGTCGCTGCGGGGGGACCAGCTTCTCCTGCCGCCGCCCGGCGAGCACCGAGAAGCCGACCGCGGCGTCGGCGACCGTGCTGGTCAGCATGCCGTGCTCGGTGAGACCGAACCAGTCGTCCGCGCCGAGCTGGCAGGGGACCACGCCCCGACCCGGCTTCAGCCCGACCAGCCCGCAGCAGGCGGCGGGGATCCGGATCGAACCGAGACCGTCGTTGCCGTGCGCGATCGGCACCAGCCCGGCGGCCACCGCGGCGGCCGCGCCGCCGGAGGAACCGCCAGGGGTACGCGAGCTGTCCCACGGATTGCGGGTCACCGCGCTGTCGTCGTCGGTGAGTGCCCACAGGCCCAGCTCGGGCATCCGGGTCACGCCCAGGATCACCGCGCCGGCGCCGCGTAGCCGGCGGACCACCTCGTGGTCGGCCTCCGCGACGTCGGTACGGACTGCGGCCGACCCGTTCCAGGTGGGCAGGCCGGCGACCGGAGTGTTCTCCTTCACCGCCACCGGCACCCCGGCGAGGGGCAGGTTGGCCAGGTCCTCCTGCTCGTCGACCTTCTCCGCCTCGGTGATCGCCTCGCCGCCGCGAACGGCGCGGAACGCGGCCAGTTCGCGGTCGGCGGCAGCGATGTACTCGAGGTGGTCGGCGACGACCTGAGTGGCCGAGACGTCGCCCCGGCGCACCCCCCGGGCGATCTGCTTGGCGGTCGCCCCGACCCAGGTCGCCATGATGTCCTGCACGGCCATCCTCCCCAGCGGTCAGCCCAGTGCCTGCTCCAGATCGGCGAGCAGGTCGTCGACCGTCTCGATGCCGACAGACAGTCGCACGAGATCGCCGGGAACTTCAAGCGGCGAGCCGGCAGCACTTGCGTGTGTCATCCGGCCGGGGTGCTCGATCAGGGATTCCACTCCGCCGAGCGATTCGGCGAGCACGAAGAGCTTCGTGCGGTTGCAGATCTCCACGGCGTGGTCCTCGCCGCCGGACGCCCGGAACGAGATCATGCCGCCGAAGCGGCGCATCTGCTTGGCGGCCACCTCGTGACCGGGGTGCGAGGGCAGCCCCGGGTAGATCACCTCGGCCACCTTGGCGTGCCCGTCGAGGTAGCCGGCGAGCCGCTCGGCGTTGTCGCAGTGCCGGTCCATCCGTACCCCGAGGGTCTTGATGCCGCGCAGGGTGAGCCAGGCGTCGAACGGGCCGTTGATCGCGCCCATCGCGTTCTGGTGGTAGCGCAGCTCCTCGCCGAGCGCGGCGTCGGCGACGACGAGTGCGCCGCCGACCACGTCGGAGTGCCCGCCGATGTACTTGGTGGTGGAGTGCACGACCACGTCCGCGCCGTACGCGATCGGCTGCTGGAGGTACGGCGAGGCGAAGGTGTTGTCGACCACCAGCAGCGCGCCCGCGTCGTGCGCGACACCGGCCAGGGCGGCGATGTCGGCGATGCCGAGCAACGGGTTGGTCGGCGTCTCCACCCAGACGATCTTCGTACGGCCGGGCTGCACGGCGGCCCGGATCGCGGCCGGGTCGGAGACCTTGGCCGGGGTGAACTCCAGGCCCCAGCGCCGGGCGACCCGGGCGAAGAGCCGGTAGGTGCCGCCGTACGCGTCGTCCGGGATGATCACGTGGTCGCCCGGCTGGCAGACGGCCCGCAGCAGGGCGTCCTCGGCCGCCAGGCCGCTGGCGAAGGCGAGCCCGACCGGGCCACCCTCCAGCGCCGCCAGGCACTCCTGCAGGGCGTCGCGGGTCGGGTTGCCGGAGCGGCTGTACTCGTAGCCGAGCCGGGGCGCGCCGACGGCGTCCTGGGCGTACGTGCTGGTCTGATAGATCGGTGGAATCACCGCGCCGGTGCGGGCCTCAGGGTCCTGACCGGCGTGGATAGCGAGCGTCTCGAAGCCGTGACTCATTCTGGTGAGGCTAGTGCCCCGCTCGGCGGGCCGGGGCGGAGCCGGGCAGGCGGCATAGCCTGGACCGATGAGCGGGTGCGTGTTCTGCGAAATCGTGGCGGGTACGGTGCCGGCGTTCCGGGTCGCCGACGAGCCGGACGGGGTGGCTTTCCTGGACACCCGGCCGGTGTTCAAGGGGCACGTGCTGGTGGTCCCCCGGGTCCACCTGGTCACCCTGGCCGAACTGCCGGCCGACCTGCTGCCGGGCTACTTCGCGCTGGTTCGGCGGATGGCCGTGGCGGTCCAGACCGGTCTGGGGGCCGGCGGGACGTTCGTCGCGATGAACAACACGGTGTCCCAATCGGTGCCGCACCTGCACACCCACGTGGTACCGCGGACCAGGGGCGACGGGCTGCGCGGCTTCTTCTGGCCGCGTACCCGTTATGCCGACGACGCCGAGGCCCGCGCCCACGCCGACCGGGTGGCCGCCGCCCTCCCGGCAGGGGCCTGAGTCACACTGGCGCGGGTAAGGAAGGAAGGCCCACCGGTGTTACACGCTGGGAGAGGTATGAGAGGAGTCCCACCGTGTTCCTGCGCCGTATGAACGCCGAGATGGTCGCGCCCGACCAGGCTCTGCCCGGCCGCCCGATCGCCATGCCGGTCGCCGACCGGCACGAGGTCCTGGGCACCCCGCTCAAGGGCCCGTTCCCGGAGGGCCTGCAGGTCGCCGTCTTCGGCATGGGCTGTTTCTGGGGCGCCGAGCGGCTGTTCTGGACGCTGCCCGGCGTCTACACCACCTCCGCCGGCTACGCCGGTGGCATCACCAAGAACCCGACGTACGAGGAGACGTGTTCCGGCCGCACCGGGCACGCCGAGGTCGTCCAGGTGGTGTACGACCCCAGCAAGATCAACTATGAGGACCTGCTGAAGGTCTTCTGGGAGAACCACGACCCCACCCAGGGCATGCGCCAGGGCAACGACGTGGGCACCCAGTACCGCTCGGCGATCTACACGACCACCGACGAGCAGCGGACCATTGCGGAGTCGTCCCGGGACGCGTTCCAGCCGATCGTGACGCGGGCCGGCAAGGGTGAGATCACCACCGAGATCGCCCCGCTCGGCAGCTACTACTTCGCCGAGGACTACCACCAGCAGTACCTGGCACCCACGAAGAACCCGAACGGGTACTGCAACCACGGTCCGAACGGCCTGAGCTGCCCGGTCGGCGTGGCGCGCGTCGGCGGCTAGCCGGCGGCGGGCCGGGGGGGCGGAGCCTGCTACGTCTCAGCGACGTACACGCCCGACCCCGGGACGCCAACCACGATCCCCCGCGCTTCACACCTCGTCGGGAGCCTGCGGCAGGCTCGACTGCCAGCTTTCCGGTTGTGCCATCCTGGCGAGAATCATCCCGCCACCGTTTCCGGTCAGGCGCTCCTCCGGGTTACCGCCTTGGGGGCCGCACCGGGGTCGGTTCCACCCACGCGGGGAGCCTGTGTCGATGACTGGTCCCCGGAGGCGGGGGGTGTCGGCGTTTGCCGGAACCCAGGGCTGGACAGACGCGACATGTTCGCGTCGAACTCCTGCCGACCGCCGTACCCGCTATCGGGCGACGCGCGCGACGGTGACACCGGATGAGTGCTGGCGGAATTCCCCACGCGCTGACGCCATGCCTCGATGCCGGGAGCACGGCGCCGACCCACGAGCTGGCATGGGCGGGGTGATCGTCGCAGCTGGCGCTACAGCCGACCTCCAGCGCGACGCAACGCCCGGCTGCCGCACGACCTCGAGGGCCGCCACCGACAGGTGGCCGGGCATTCCCGTTCGGCCCTGTGATCGAAATCCGTTGCCGAGCCCCGCGAGGACTCGATAACGTGGCCGTACACGCGAAAGGAGGTGGTCCAGACTTGTATAGCAATCGGACTCGTGAGGTGGCTGTCCGCTAGCCGCTGTCCTCGACAGTGATCGGTCCGCCGACAGGCGGGCACCAGCACCATCGTCGGGACCGTGTGGCAGCGGTGCGGCGAATTCCAGACAGCCACCCGACCCCCGGGGTGCCGGCCCAGTCCAGCCGGCCCGCGCGACAGCGCGGAGCGCCCCGGGGGTCGCTTCATATCCGGAGGACCGGCGATGTCGATGCGCGAACTGGTGGTGCTGGGGACGGCCAGCCAGGCGCCGACCCGGCAGCGCAACCACAACGGGTACGTGCTGCGCTGGGACGACGAGGTGATCCTCTTCGACCCGGGTGAGGGCGCCCAGCGCCAGTTCCTGCACACCACGGTCACGGCCACCGACCTGACCCGGATCTGCGTCACCCACTTCCACGGCGACCACTGCCTGGGCCTGCCCGGCACCATCCAGCGACTCTCCCTGGACCGGGTGGCGCATCCGGTTGCCGTGCACTTCCCGGCCGGTGGCGCCGAGTACTTCGCCCGGCTGCGGCACGCCACCTCGTTCTACGAGACCGCCGAGCTGGCGGTGACCCCGATCGAGACCGACGGGCAGCGCATCGCGCTGGGCTGCGGCCTCCTGGAGGCACGCCGGCTACGGCACCCCATCGAGACGTACGGGTACCGGCTCGTCGAGCCGGACGGGCACCGGATGCTGCCGGAGAGGCTGGCCGCGTACGGCATTGCCGGGCCGGCCGTCGGCGAGCTGATCCGCGTGGGGCACCTCGACCTCGACGGACGCCGGGTCACCCGGGCCGAGGTGAGCGTGCCCCGGCCGGGGCAGCGGTTCGCCTTCGTGATGGACACCGGCCTCTGCGACGGGGTGTACGCCCTCGCCGAGCACGCCGACCTGCTGGTCATCGAGTCGACGTTCCTGGAGTCGGAGGCCGCGTTGGCCGCCGAGGTCGGCCACCTGACCGCGGCGCAGGCCGCCCGGGTGGCGACCGAGTCCGGGGTACGACGGCTGGTGCTCACCCATTTCTCCCAGCGGTACCCCGACCCGCGCCGGTTCCACGACGAGGCGCGCGCCCACTTCGACGGTGACCTGATCATCGCCGAGGATCTGACCACGGTGCAGGTTCCGCCCCGCCGGGTAGCCTCGGCCGAGTGACCGTCACGCTCCGCCCCGCGACCGGTGACGACCTGATGGGGGTGGGTGCGTTGCACCAACGTTCCCGGGTCGCCGCGTACTCCTCGTTCCTGCCGCCCGAGGCGCTGGCCGAGCCGACGGAAGAGGCGATGGGGTGGTTCTGGACCGAGCGGTGGCGCTGGGAACGGGACGTCCACCGGATGACCGTGGCGGAGCGCGCCGGGGCCCTGGTCGGGTTCAGCTACCTGGGCCCGGACGACGAGGGTGGCCCGGCGACCGGGCTACTCAACGCGCTCCACCTGGACCCGCGCGAGCAGGGCCGGGGCACCGGCCGCGCGCTGATGGTGGACGCCCTGGATGCGATGCGCGCCCAGGGTTGGTGCCGCGCGGTGCTGTGGGTGCTGCGGGACAACGCCCACGCCCGCGCCTTCTACGAGCGCGGCGGCTGGACCCCGACGGGCGCGCAACGCGACGAGTACATCGGCCCCGTCCCAACCCCCCAGCTC
>NZ_WBKR01000090.1 GCF_008868155.1 Micromonospora sp. ALFpr18c | reverse complement strand
GACAGCGTGTGGGGCGGGCACGACATGATTGACAGAGCGGGGAACCGGCCGTAGCCCGCATCATGGAGGTCGGCCGACGAACGACAGGAGTGAGGTACCGGTGGACCCGCTCGATCGCATCGACGAACTGATCGCCCTGGTGGAGCAGGCCCGCTCCGTCCCGATGTCGCGGAACAACTGCATGGTCGACCGGGGCGAGATGATCGCCGCCCTGGACGAGATGCGCGCGGAACTCCCCGCCGACCTGCGCCGGGCCGCCGCGCTCCTGGACGAGCGGGACAAGATCATGGAGGCCGGCAAGCGCGAGGCGGACCGGATCATCAGCGAGGGTGAGGCAGAACACGCCCGCCTCGTCTCGGTGAACGAGATCACCGTCTCCGCCGAGCACGAGGGCGCCCGGATCATCGCCGAGGCCCGCGCCGAGGCGCAGCGCCTGCGTGAGGAGGTCGACGACTACGTCGACACGGCGCTGGCCAACTTCGAGCAGTTCCTCACCCGGGCCCTCGCCTCGATAGAGCGTGGGCGCGACAAGATGCACGCGCTCCGGGAGATCGGCACCTTCGGTGGGGATGAGGCCGAACGCCCGCTACCCTTCTGAGCGGCACCTCACCAGCCGACATTCTCGGGCGGGCGTCGCCCCCGGTTCGACGGTCCGGCGGTCGCCCAGGTAACCTTTTTTGTCGGCCTCTCACCGGCCGGAGTCTGACTATGCCCAAGCACTCGCCATCGACACTCGACCCCAGGTCGCCGCTGGTCCTCGACACGAGGGACCTGCCGCGCCGCCCTGGTGCGTTGCGTGAGGTCCAGCGGGTCGTGCCGGCACCGGCGGACCTCGGTGTGGAGTTGATCGGCGTGCCGGAGGGCGCGGACCTCAACCTCGATCTGAGGTTGCAGTCGGTGTCCGAGGGTGTGCTCGTCTCCGGGACCATCACCGGTCCTATCCGGGGCGAGTGCGGGCGCTGCCTACGCGAGATCAACGAATCGATGGCCGTGACGATCCAGGAGCTGTACGCGTACGAGAACAGCACCACGGACGCCACGACCGACGAGGACGAGGTGGGCCGGATGCAGGGCGATCTGATCGACCTGGAGCCGGCGCTGCGGGACGCGTTGGTGCTCACGCTGCCGACCAACCCGCTCTGCCGGGAGGACTGCCCAGGACTGTGCCCCGAATGCGGGGCGCACTGGGACGATCTGCCGGCCGACCACAGTCACCAGCAGATCGACCCGCGTTGGGCGGGCCTGTCGCAACTGACCCGTACAGAGGAGTAAGAACCGTGGCCGTCCCGAAGCGCAAGATGTCGCGCAGCAACACCCGGTCCCGCCGGGCGAACTGGAAGGCGACCGTGGTCGCGACCGTCGCGTGCCCGCAGTGCAAGTCCCCGAAGCTGCCGCACGCCGCCTGCTCCGTCTGCGGCACCTACAACGGCCGCCAGGTTCTCGAGGTCTGACCTGGACGCCGAGTGACGCCCCCGACCCCAGGTCGGGCGGCGCGCGCACCCTGGCATTCGCCCGGTGCCCCGGCTCCCTCCGACGCCCGCCGGCCCAACCCGGTCGGCGTTCCAGTGGAGCCGGGCACCGCGCGGATCGCCGTTGACCTCCTCGGCGGGGACGATGCTCCCGCCGTCGTGGTTGACGGCGCTCTGCGAGCTGTGCGCGCCGACCCGGACCTGCACCTGCTGCTCGTCGGCCCGACCGAGGTCGCCGACGAGCTGATCGCTGCCCTTGATCCCGCCCAACGGGCCCGGATCACGGTCCGGCCGGTCCGCGATGTCGTGGGCATGGCCGACCATCCCAGTGCCGCCCGCGCCGAGAGCACCGTGCGGGCCGCGGTCACCGCCGTGCGCGACGGGACCGCCGACGCCCTCGTCTCGGCCGGCTCCACCGGCGCCACCGTCACCGCTGCCGTCCTCGGCCTCGGCCGCTGGCCGGAGATCCGCCAGCCCGCCCTGGTCGCCACCCTGCCCGCGGTCGCCGGTCCGGTCGTCCTGCTCGACGTCGGCGGCTCGCTGGAGCCCCGCCCCGCCACCCTCGCCCGACACGCCGTGATGGGCGCCGCGTACGCCGCGGTGGCCCACTCGGTCGCCGAGCCCCGGGTCGGCCTGCTCTCGGTCGGCACCGAGGCCGGCAAGGGCGACCGGGTCCGCCGGGCCACCGACCCGCTGCTGGCCGTCGAGCCGCTGCCCGGTGGGGCGCGCTACGTCGGCCTCGTCGAGGGGTACGACGTGGCGCTCGGCGCGCGCGCCGATGTGGTGGTCACCGACGGCTTCACCGGTAACGTGCTGCTCAAGGCCATCGAGGGCGCGTACGCCATGGCCGGCGGTCCACCTGTCGGGGGCGGCGCCCCCCGCGCCGCCGCACTGCTGGGCGTGGCGGGAACGGTGGTCGTCTGCCACGGTTCCGCTCGCGCCGACGATGTCGCCTCCGGCATCGCCCTCGCCGCCCACCTGTGGCGGCGGCGCGCCACCGACCTGGTCTCCGCCCTGCTCGACGGCGACGTCGCGACGGAGAACACCGACCGCTCCACCGACACCGAGGTACGCACATGAGCAACGACAAGCGGCGGCGGGCGTCCGTCGGTCATCTGGAAGCCGCGTTCGGCGTGAGTCTGGAACCGGAGCTGCTGCAACGCGCGCTGACCCACCGCTCGTACGCGTACGAGAACGGCGGTCTGCCCACCAACGAGCGGCTGGAGTTCCTCGGCGACTCGGTGCTCGGCGTGGTGATCACCACGGCGCTCTTCCACAACCACCCGGACCTGCCCGAGGGGCAGCTCGCCAAGCTGCGCGCCAGCGTGGTCAACATGCGGGCGCTCGCCGACGTGGCCCGTGGACTGGGCCCGGACGGCCTCGGCGCGTACCTGCTGCTCGGCAAGGGCGAGGAGACCACCGGCGGCCGGGACAAGGCGAGCATCCTCGCCGACACCCTGGAGGCCCTGCTCGGGGCGATCTACCTGCAGTACGGGCTGGACACCGCGGGGATCGTCATCCACCGGCTCTTCGACCCGCTGATGGCCGAGTCGGCCGGGCGGGGCGCCGCGCTGGACTGGAAGACCAGCCTCCAGGAGTTGACGGCGGCGCTCGGGCTCGGGGTGCCGGAGTACCGGATCGAGGGCACCGGCCCGGACCACCTCAAGACGTTCACCGCGTGGGTGGTGGTGGCCGGCAACCGGTACGGCGGCGCCGAGGGGCGCAGCAAGAAGGAGGCCGAGCAGCGGGCCGCGGAGGCGGCCTGGCGGACCCTCGCCGACCAGAACGACCAGGACGGTTCGAACGGCCAGGACGGTCGGGCCGACCAGGACGGCTCGGCCGATCGGGAGTCGGTGG
The DNA here is from genome assembly GCF_008868155.1 of Micromonospora sp. ALFpr18c. Taxonomy (GTDB): domain Bacteria; phylum Actinomycetota; class Actinomycetes; order Mycobacteriales; family Micromonosporaceae; genus Micromonospora. The sequence goes on along the minus strand of NZ_WBKR01000090.1, from coordinate 20,210 downwards.
GGCCGCTGGAGCGGGCGGAGCGGGCGGCCCGCACCGAGCAGGCCGACCACCTGGCGCAGGTGATGCCGGCCGACGTCGCGGCACAGGAGCCGTCGACCAGCGGCGCGGCCCAGACTTCGGTCGGTGCTACCGAGGACCACGAGGCGGGATCACGGCGTGCCTGAGCTGCCCGAGGTGGAGACCGTCCGGCTGGGGCTGGCCCAGTGGGTCACCGGCCGCCGGATCGACTCGGTGGAGGTGCGCCACCCGCGTGCGGTCCGCCGGCACGTCCCCGGTGGCGCCCACTTCGCCGACGTGCTCGCCGGCCGTACGGTGCTGGACGTCCGACGGCGCGGCAAGTACCTGTGGCTCCCCCTGGACAGCGGCGACGCGGTCATCGGGCACCTGGGCATGTCCGGGCAGCTGCTGCTCCAGCCGCCCGGCACCCCGGACGAGACGCACCTGCGGGTGCGGTTCCGGTTCGCCGACGACGGCCCGGAGTTGCGTTTCGTCGACCAGCGCACGTTCGGCGGGCTGTCGGTCAGCGAGGGTGGCGCGGAGCTGCCCGCGGAGATCGCGCACATCGCCCGCGACCCGATGGACCCGGAGTTCTCCGACGCGGCGTTCGTCGCCGCGCTGCGCCGGCGACGCACCGAGGTGAAACGGGCACTGCTCGACCAGACCCTGATCTCCGGGGTGGGCAACATCTACGCCGACGAGGCGCTCTGGCGCGCCCGGCTGCACGGTGCCCGACCCACCGACGCGTTGACCGGCCCGGCCGCGCAGCGCCTGCTCGGTCATGTCCGGGACGTGCTCGCCGAGGCGATCAAGGAGGGCGGCACCAGCTTCGACGCCCTCTACGTGAACGTCAACGGTGAGAGCGGCTACTTCGACCGGGAGCTGAACGTCTACGGGCGCGAGGGTGAGCCGTGCCGGCGGTGTGGCACACCGATCCGCCGCGAGGCGTTCATGAACCGATCCTCGTACAGCTGCCCGCGCTGCCAGCCGCGGCCCCGGGGTTCCCTTCGGGGTTGACCCGGAGCCGGCTCCGGGTCGGTACCGGCGGGTCGCGGCCGGACGCTCCGGGGTGCACCCCCCAGCCCGCCCGAATCGCCGGTCCACGCCCGCCGACCGACCCGCCGGCACGGTGGACCGGTTCCGGGACGGGCCAGGGCCGATCCCCGATGTGACCGCCTCGTCACGTCCCTAACGTCAGCACCGTTGACAGGGGGTTGACGGGACAGGGGGACGCGAGATGGGCAGCAGACCGGTGACAGTGCGGATGGCGCGGTGGAGCGCCGAGCACCCGTGGCGGGCCATCGCACTGTGGGTCGTGTTCGTGGCGGTGTGCTTCGTCGGTGGCAACGCCGCCGGTCTCAACGAGGCCACCAGCGGCGACCAGGCGATCGGCGAGGCGGGACGGGCCGGCCTCATCGTGGACTCCGGCGCCTTCGCCGACCCGGCCGTGGACAACGTCCTCATCACCTCCCGGGGCGGTGCGCTGGACCAGGCGGCGGCGAAGGCCGCCGCCGACGACGCGACGGCCCGGCTGCGCTCGGTCACCGGGGTCGCCGAGGTCGGTCAGCCCGTCTCCGCCCGGGACGGTTCGGCGCTGCTGCTGCCGATCACCATGTCCGGCGACCCGGAGACGGCGTCGGACCGGGTGCAGCCGCTGCGTGACGCGACCGCAGCCGTGCAGGGCGCGCATCCGCAGGTACGCGTCGAACAGGTCGGCGGGCCGTCGATCGGCCAAGCCCTCGACGACACCCTGGGCAAGGACTTCAAACGTGCCGAGCTGCTCAGCCTGCCGGTCACCCTGGCCATCCTGATCATCGCGTTCGGCGCGCTCATCGCGGCGAGCGTGCCGGTGCTGCTGGCGCTCTCCTCGGTCGCCGCCGCGATGGGTCTGTCCACCCTCGCCTCCCACCTGGTGCCGGCCACCGACACCACGTCCCCGGTGATCCTGCTGATCGGCATGGCGGTCGGGGTCGACTACTCGCTGTTCTACATCCGTCGGGAGCGTGAGGAACGCGCCAAGGGCCGGTCCGGCCTGGACGCCGTGGAGATCGCCGCGGAGACCTCCGGGCACGCCGTCGTGGTCTCCGGCTTCGCCGTGATCATCGCGATGGCCGGGCTGCTGCTCGCCGGCGACGTCGTCTTCTCGTCCCTCGCCGTCGGTTCGATCCTGGTGGTCGCCGTCGCGGTCACCGGGTCGCTGACGGTGCTGCCCGCCCTGCTGGCCAGGCTCGGCCGCTGGGTCGACCGGCCCCGGGTGCCGCTGCTCTGGCGGTTGACCGCCCCGCGTACCGGCCGGCACGGGCAGCCCCGCGCGCCCCGGCTCTGGCCCGCCGTGCTCCGGCCCGCGCTACGCGCGCCGGTCGCGACCCTGGTGATCTCGGTCGGGCTACTGCTCGCGCTGGCCGCGCCGGCGCTCGGCATGAAGCTGAAGTTCCCCGGCATGGAGGACCTGCCGCGCACCACGCCGGCCATGCAGGCGTACGACCGGCTCACCGCCGCCTTCCCGAGCACCGGCACCGACCACGTGGTGGCCGTCCGGGCGCCCGCCGAGCAGGCCGACCGGGTCCGCGCCGCGCTCACCGACCTGGCCGGCCGGGCCGCCGGTGACCCGCTGTTCGCCCCGACCGAGACGGACGGCCCGAAGATCCAGGTGTCGGCCGACCGGCGGGTGTCGGTGCTGGACGTCGCCACCCCGTACTCCAGTCGGGACGACCGGTCGGTGCGGTCGCTGGAGAGGCTGCGCGCGGACCTGGTCCCGGCCGAACTGCGCAGCATCCCCGGCATCGAGTACGCGGTCGGCGGCAGCGTGGCCGACAGCGAGGACTACGCGGCGCACGTCCGGAGCACGTTGCCGCTGGTGATGGGCTTCGTGCTGGTGCTCACCTTCCTGGTCATGGTGCTCACCTTCCGATCGGTGGTGGTGGCGGCCAGCTCGATCGTGCTGAACCTGCTGTCCGCCGGAGCCGCGTACGGGCTGCTGGTGCTGGTCTTCCAGGGTGACTGGGCCGAGGGGCTGCTCGGCTTCACCTCGATGGGCGCCATCGTGTCCTGGCTGCCGCTGTTCCTCTTCGTGGTGCTCTTCGGACTCTCGATGGACTACCACGTGTTCGTGGTCAGCCGGATCCGCGAGGGGGTCCGGGCCGGCATGCCCAACCGCGACGCGATCTCGTACGGGATCACCTCGTCGGCCGGCGTGGTGACCAGCGCGGCGATCGTGATGGTCGGCGTGTTCTCGATCTTCGCCACGTTGAGCACGATCGACATGAAGCAGCTCGGCATCGGCCTCGCGGCGGCCATCCTGCTGGACGCCACGATCATCCGGGGAGTGGTGCTGCCGGCGCTGATGACCATGCTGGGCGACGCCAACTGGTGGGCACCACGCTTCCTGCGCGAGCGTCCGGCATCCGCCCCCGCCGACCCGCCGGCCCCCGCCCCGGAGTTGGTGCCGGTGCCCTGAACGAGGTGCTGACGGCCGGGCCGCGACCGCGGCCCGGTCGGCCCTCTCAGGGCAGCGGGCAGGGCGCCCGCCAGGCGTCCAGCGTGCGTTCCTTGCGGATCGAGGCGAAGCCGTAGCCGATGGTCGTGACGCAGAAGTCGTCGGTCGAGCCGGTGTACTCGACGTGGAAGACGGGCTTGCCCGCGTCGGCGAACGGCAGCAGCTTGGCGCACTGGGCCAGCCGGACGCACTCCTCGTTGACCGCGAAGTCGAAGTCGGGCGCGAGCGCGGCGAGCTGCGGCACGTCGTTGACCAGGCCGGGGGAGAGGCTCAGTTTCCGGGCCAGCTCGGCCAGCCGGCGGTTGAACAGCAGCTGGTCGTCGAAGTCGAGGGGAAAGCCGGTGCGCGACGCGTACCCGTCGGCGTCGGCGAACGCCACCGCGCCGAAGCCCTTGCCCCGGCAGAGCCGGAACCGGTCGGCCAGGACCGGCTCCAGCGCGTCCCACGCCCGGACGTCCAACCACCGGCTGCCGGCCCGACGCCCGGCCGAGCCCTGCACGGCGTCCGGGAGGCGGCTGGCGTCCGGGTCGGTCGCGCGGGCCGACCCGACGTACACCTGGCAGATGAGCCGGCGGTTGCGGGAGCGCAGCTCGGCGGTCTGTGCGGCGGTGGTGTCCACCGGGTCGAGCAGGAAGACGTCCGCGTCCACCGCCGGGTCGAGGGGGCCACTGAGCTGCCACTGCCACTGCCACTGGCGGGACTGGTCGGACGGCCACGCGGTGGGCGCGCCGGGCGGGGTCAGCTCGGCGCGGCAGCCGTACGCCGGCACCACCAGGACCGCCGCGAGGCCGGCGGCCAAGACGCGGCGCAGTGGGCGCGTCGCGGCGCGACGCCGCGGCCGGATCCGCATCGGCAGCTCCCGGGTCGCGGGCGGCCCGTCGCCGCCCTCGGCCGGTACGCCGGCCCCACACTCGGCCCGACGTACCTCACCGGGTCAAACGAGCGCGGGGGCGCGGACGACGCGCGGTCAGCGCGGCGCCGCGAAGACCTGCGTCCAGTACGGGCCGTTGCTGCTGGCGATGCCGACGCCGATCTCGGTGAACGCGCAGTTCAGGATGTTCGCCCGGTGACCGGAGCTGTTCATCCAGGCGTCCATCACGGCGGCCGGGGTCTTCTGGTTCCAGGCCACGTTCTCGCCGTAGGTGCGCCACGCGTAACCGACGCGGTCCAGCCGGACGCCGGCGTTGCTGCCGTCGCTGCCGGTGTGCGACATGTTCTGGTGGTCGGCCTGGTCCTGGCTGTGCTTCTGGGCGGCGGTCATCAGCTTGTCGTCGATGCTCAGCGCCTTGCAGCCGGCCTTGGCCCGCTCGGCGTTGACCAGGTCCACCACCTCGCGCGCCTGGCTGCTCACGGTGCCGCTGGAGCCGCCGGAGCCGTTGGCGGTGCTCGGCGCGCTGCTGCGCGGGGCGCTGCGCCGCGACGCCGCGGTGGTCCGCGACGACGCCGGGGTGGGCTGCACGGTCTTGCTGGGCGACGGGCTCGGCTGGGCCGCCGTGGGCGTGCCGCTCGGGGAGGGCGCGGCGAGCGTGTCCAGGGTCGGCTGGTCGGTCGGCGCCGCCGACGCGGCGTACGTGTCGTCGACGGCCGTCGGGTCGCCGGCCGGGTCGTCACCGGGCATCGCGAGCGCCCCGACGCCGAAGCTCACCACGAGGGTGGCCGCCGCGGCGGCACCGCCGATCATCAGCGGTCGACGCCAGCTGCGCGGGGAACGGTGCCGGCCCTGGCCGGACCGCTCGGTGGTGGCATCGGCGCGCCAGCCGTCGGTCGTCCCCGTGTCGGCGCGCCAGTCGCCGGTGGTGTCGGCGCTGCCGTGCCAGCCGGCGGTCGGGTCGTCGGCCGGTTGGTGGGCCGTCCAGGCGGGGGTGTGCGCGTCCTGCGGCCCGGCGGGGACGTCCGGTTCGTGGTTCCAGCGGGCGGTGGGCTGCTCGCGCTGCCACTCGTCGCCGGGCCGGTCCGGGTCGTCGCCGAACAGGTACGCCGAGCGGGGTTCCGGGCGGTCGGTCAGCCAGTCCGGCTCGTCTGTCTGCCGCTCGGCGCGCCGGGGTGCGCCGTTCGGGTCCATCGGGTCGGTCCAGCCGTACACGCCTCTGCCTCCACGGGGTCGGTTGTTGGCCGGGGTGACGCTACGACTCGCCCGCGACCTGCGGCAACGTGGCTAAGGAAGAGTTAAGGGGAAGTCGGACGCCAAGGTGCTGACTTCCCCGGATCCGGGCGTACAGTAAAGGCGTCCGGACAGAGAGTGTCCGTGCCGAGAAGGCAGCCCCCCGACAAGTGGACAGGTCGACGTGGAGATGATCTACGGCCTGCGAGAACTTGACGAAGGAGGGGTTTGCGGCTCAATATATAGGTGTCGCCAGTCGCGCCCGGTCATGCCCAGATACAGCCTGGAATGACAGCCGCGTACAAATGGGCGCGCGTTGGCCGGCCTTTCCGGCAGCGCATATCAAGGAGTCAGCATGGCGAAGGCCCTCTACGGCCACGTAGGTGCAGCGCCCGACCGGCGTCTGCTCGACGAGGTCACCCGACTGCGTGCCAGGGTTCAGGCACTGGAGTTCGAGATCACGCGTCTGCGTGCCGACAATGATCGGCTCGCGGCGGCTGCGGCGGAGGCGGACGACCTGCTCCGTCTGGCCGAACCGGCGTTGACCTGATCTTCGGGTCGGAAAACTGAATCGCACCATCGCAGAAAAGCGCGCCGACACGTCACGTGCCGGCGCGCAACGCTGTCCGGCTCTGTTTCGCGGCCGACGATTTCTGATCTTGCACTGGGTCGCATCGGAAACGCGTCGGCACTTTCCGAGAAACGGGCCGACCGACAATCCGATCATGAAAGAGGCTTGCCTTTCCGCGTGACCGTCGGAACGCATCCCGTGCCCTCGACCGACGCCCTCCGGGGCGGGTCGCGTGCCGGCCCACTCGCGCCACCGGGTTAGTCTGCGGGTTCACCCAGGTCCGCGCAGCCGGCGACGGTACGGCGGCCACCGGACGAGGATCGAGAAGGTGTATCTCAAGAGCCTGACGGTGAAGGGCTTCAAGTCCTTCGCCTCCGCCACGACGTTGAAGCTGGAGCCCGGGATCACCTGCGTGGTGGGCCCGAACGGCTCCGGCAAGTCCAACGTCGTCGACGCCATCGCCTGGGTGCTCGGCGAGCAGGGCGCCAAGGCGCTGCGCGGCGGCAAGATGGAGGACGTCATCTTCGCCGGCACCGCCGGCCGCGCGCCGCTGGGCCGCGCCGAGGTCACCCTCACCATCGACAACACCGACGGCGCGCTGCCCATCGAGTACACCGAGGTCTCCATCACCCGCCGGATGTTCCGCTCCGGCGAGAGCGAGTACGAGATCAACGGAAACTCGTGCCGGCTGCTCGACATCCAGGAGCTGCTGTCCGACTCCGGCATCGGCCGGGAGATGCACATCATCGTCGGTCAGGGCCGCCTTGACGGCATGCTGCACGCCAAGCCGGAGGACCGCCGCTCGTTCATCGAGGAGGCGGCCGGCGTCCTCAAGCACCGCAAGCGCAAGGAAAAGGCGCTGCGCAAGCTCGACGCGATGCAGACCAACCTCAACCGGCTCACCGACCTCACCGCGGAGCTGCGCCGCCAGCTCAAGCCCTTGGGCCGGCAGGCGGAGGTGGCCCGCCGGGCGGCCGCCATCCAGGCGAACCTGCGCGACGCCCGCCTGCGACTGCTCGCCGACGACCTGGCGACCCTGCGGACCACCCTGGACCGGGAGATCGCCGACGAGACCGCGCTGCGGGAGCGGCGCGAGCAGATCGAGGGTGAACACGTCGAGGTGCAGGGCCGGCTCGGTGAGCTGGAGGCGGCCCTCGCCGAGGACGCCCCGCTGCTCGCCGCCGCCCAGGACACCTGGTACAAGCTGTCCGCGCTGCAGGAACGCTTCCGCTCCATCGAGCAGTTGGCCCGGGAGCGGCTGCGGCACCTCAGCGCCAGCGGCGACGACGAGCGGCCCGGCCGCGACCCGGAGCAGCTGGAGGCCGAGGCGGAGCGGGTCCGCGAGCAGGAGGAGGACCTGCGCGCGGCGCTCACCGACGACCAGATCCGGCTGGCCGAGGCGGTGGAGCACCGCCAGGAGCTGGAACGGCAGCTCGCCGCCGCCGAACGGGAACTGGTCGCCGCCGCCAAGGCCATCGCCGACCGGCGCGAGGGGATGGCCCGGCTCACCGGCCAGGTCAACTCGGCCCGGGCGCGGACCACCAGCGCCGGCGAGGAGATCGAACGGCTCGCCGTCGCGCACGCCGACGCGTTGACCCGTGCCGAGCAGGCGCAGGCCGACCTGGACGCGGTGGCCGCACAGTCCACCGAGGCGGACCGGGACAACGCCGACCTGGACGCGCGGCACGCCGAGGCCGTCGCCGAGCAGGAACGGGCGCAGGCAGGCGTCCGATCGCTGGCCGACGCCGAGCGGGCGGCGGAGAAGGACGCCGCCACCTGGAAGGCCCGCGAGGAGGCACTCGCCCTGGGCCTGCGCCGCAAGGACGGGGCGGGCGCGCTGCTCGCCCGCGCCGGCGACGTACCCGGCCTGCTCGGCAGCCTCGCCGGGCTGCTCACCGTCGCTCCGGGCAACGAGGCCGCGCTGGCCGCCGCGCTCGGCGGCCTCGCCGACGCGGTCGCCGTCAGCGGGGTGGACGAGGCCGTCGAGGCGATGCGGCTACTGAAGATCTCCGACGCCGGCCGGGCCGGTCTGCTGGTCGGCAGCCCGGCCGGGCCCGGCATGACCGGCTCCGCCGACGCGCTGCGTCCGAAGCTGCCCGACGGCGCCCGCTGGGCACCCGACCTCGTGGAGTGCTCGGCCGAGTTGCGTCCGGCCGTGCACCGGGCGTTGCGCGACGTGGCACTCGTCGACGATCTGGCCGCCGCGGCGGAGCTGGTCGCCGGGAACCCCGAGCTGCGCGCGGTCACCCCCGACGGTGACGTGGTCGGGGCGTACGCGGCGGCCGGCGGGTCGGCCAAGGCGCCCAGCTACATCGAGGTGCAGGCGGCCGTCGAGGAGGCCCGCACCAACCGCCTGGCCGCCGAGCGGGCCGGCGCGGACCTGCGCGACCAGCTCGTCGAGGCGCGCGCCGAGGTGGCCGCCGCCAAGGAGACCGTGCAGCACGCCGCCGCCGAGACGCGCGAGGCCGAGAGCCACCGCAACGCCGCTGCCCGCCGGCTCGCCGAGTTGGGCGCGGCGGCCCGATCGGCGAAGGCCGAGACCGACCGGCTCGGCGAGTCCCGCTCCCGCGCCGAGGCGGCCCGGCAACGGGACCTCAGCACGCTCGACGAGCTGGAGGAGCGGCTGCGGCTGGCCGAGGAGACCCCGGTCGATGCCGAGCCCTCCACCGAGGAACGGGACCAGCTCGCCGCCATGGTGCCGCAGGCCCGGCAGAACGAGATGGAGGTCCGGCTCGCCGTGCGTACCGCCGAGGAGCGTGTCTCCTCGATCGCCGGCCGGGCCGACTCGCTGGCCCGGCAGGCCACCGCCGAGCGGGCCGCGCGCGAGCGCGCCGCGGCCCGGCGGGCGGCGCGCACCCGGGGTGCGGGCATCGCCCGGGCCGTCGCGGGCGGCGCCCGGGAGGCCCTCACCCGGCTCACCACGTCGATCGCGGCGGCCGAGGAGCACCGCGACGCGGTCGCCCGGGAACGCGCCGGCCGCGAGGCCGAGCTTCAGGAGGTACGCGGGGCAGCCAAGCGACTCGGCGCGGAGCTGGAGCGGCTGACCAGCCAGGTACACCGCGACGAGGTGGCCCGTGCCGAGCAGCGCCTGCGCATCGAGCAGCTGGAGGCGAAGGCCGCCGAGGACTTCGGGCTGGACGTGGAGACGCTGGTCGCCGAGTACGGCCCCAACCAGCTGGTCCCGCCCACCCAGGTCGACGTCGCGGCGGCCGAACGCGACGGGCTGCCGGTGCCCGAGCCGGTCCGCTACGAGCGGCCGGTGCAGGAGAAGCGGGCCGCCAAGGCCGAACGTGAACTGGCCCTGCTCGGCAAGGTGAACCCGCTCGCGTTGGAGGAGTTCGCCGCGCTGGAGGAGCGCTTCAAGTTCCTCTCCGAGCAGTTGGAAGACCTGAAGGCCACCCGGCGGGACCTGCTCACCGTCGTCAAGGACGTCGACGAGCGGATCCTGGAGGTGTTCGCCAGCGCGTTCGCCGACACCGCCCGGGAGTTCGAGCAGGTGTTCACCGTGCTGTTCCCCGGCGGCGAGGGCCGGCTGATCCTCACCGACCCCGACGACCTGCTCACCACCGGCGTCGAGGTGGAGGCCCGACCGCCGGGCAAGAGGATCAAGCGGCTGTCGCTGCTCTCCGGCGGCGAGCGGTCGCTGACCGCGGTGGCCATGCTGGTGGCGATCTTCCGCGCCCGACCCAGCCCGTTCTACATCATGGACGAGGTGGAGGCGGCCCTGGACGACGTGAACCTGGGCCGGCTGATCACGTTGCTGGCACAGTTGCGGGAGAAGAGTCAGCTGATCGTCATCACGCACCAGAAGCGGACGATGGAGATCGCTGACGCGCTCTACGGGGTGACCATGCGCAGCGGGGTCACCCAGGTGATCAGCCAACGGCTCAACCGGGCCGACGAGGACGACCAGCGGCGCGGCCGCGGCGAGGAGAACGGGTAATGGCTCGGGAACGCGCGACGGCGCTCCTGCTGGATCTGGACGGCGTCCTGCGCCGGTTCGACCCGGCAGTCGCCGCCGGGGTGGAGCGGGAGTACGGCCTCGCCGACGGGGTGCTCACCGAGATCGCCATGCAGTGGGGCCGGCTCCAGCCGGTGCTCACCGGCCAGGTCAGCCACGCCGACTGGGTGAGCAGCGTGGCCGACGCCCTCGCTGAGCCGGCGGGCGGCCCGGACCGGGCCCGGGCGGCGGTCGAGCAGTGGCAGCGCTACCGGGGCGAGGTGGACACCGAGGTGCTCGACTTCGTCCGGGAGGTACGTGCCGCCGGGATCAGGGTCGGCCTGGCCACCAACGCCACCGACCTGCTCGACGCCGACCTGGCCGCACTCGGCCTCGCCGACGAGGTGGACGTGGTGGTCAACTCCTCGACGCTGGGGGTGCACAAGCCGGCCCCGGAGTACTTCCAGGCCGCCTGCCAGGCGCTGGCCACCCCGCCGGCGCGGGTGCTCTTCGTCGACGACGAGGACTGGGCCGTGCGGGGCGCCCGCTCCGCAGGCCTGTCGGCGCACCGCTGGGGCGGCCACGCCGACCTGCGCTACCTGCGGGCCGCCCTCAGCTACTGAGCGCCGGTCAGTCGCCGGTGACGCCGTCGACGCGTTCCCGGATCAGGTCGGCGTGGCCGTTGTGTCGGGCGTACTCCTCGATCATGTGCACGTACACCCAGCGCAGGCTGAAGGTGCGGGCGGCGCCGTCGCCGCGGGTCAGCGTGAACGTCTCGTCCAGGGATCGCCCCTCGGTCGCCGCGCGGGCCGCGTCGACCTCGGCCCGGAAGGTGGCGAAGGCGGCCTCCGCGTCCGCCTCGGCCGCGGCGTGGAATTCGGCGTCGTTGTCGGTGTCGTAGTCGAAGAGGTCGGGCAGGTCCTGGCCGGCGAAGCGCTGGCGGAACCAGGACCGCTCGACCTCGGTCATGTGCAGGACGAGCCCGAGAAGGCTCAGGTCGGACGGCTCGACGCTCGCCGTCCGCAGTTGCTCGGCGGTCAGGCCGGCGCACTTGTGCAGCAGGGTGTCGCGGTGGTAGTCGAGCCAGCCCTCCAGCATCGCGCGCTCGTCGGCGACCAGGGGCTCGTCTCTGCGGTCGATCTCAGGTGCTCTCCACGTCGTCATCGGGCCATCCTGCGACCCGGGTACGACAAACGCGACCGAGATTCTTGTCAGGGCACCACCACGACGGGCCAGCGGCCGGTGCGGACCAGGCGGGTCGCCACCGAGCCGACCAGCCGGTGACCGGCCTGCTCGGAGGCGCCCACCACCACCATGTCGGCCTGGAACTCGTCGGCCGCCGCGCACAACTCGCCGTACGCGTCGCCGCGCCGGACCAGCAGGGTCACCGGAATGCCCCACTGCTCGGCCCCACGGCGGCACTCCCGACGCAGCTCGTCGGCCAACTCGTCGTGGGTGCGCTGGACCGCGCCGGCGTCCATCCCGGGCACCAGGGCGGTGAGCCCGCTCGCCGAACTGACGAAGACGACCACCAGGGCGGCTCCCTGCCGGCGAGCCATCCCGGCGGCGTAGGAGCCGGCCCGCTCGGAGGTACGGGTGCCGTCCACGCCCACCATGATCACCCGCGGGCCGTCCGTGCCGCGTTCGAAGGGCAGCGGGCGGGTCCGGGGGCCGTACTCCTCGCGGTCCGGTGCTCCCACGCTCATCGCTCTACCTCACCTCTGCTCGCCGGTACGGACGACGGCTGCTCCGGCACCGGCTGCGAGGGTCGATTCCCGCTCGACCTCGTCGGAAACCGGGTTGCCGTTGTGCTGGCGCAGCGGCACCTCCTTGATGAAGGTCACCGCGATCAGGGCGAGCAGCGCGAAGGGAGCGGCGGCCAGGAAGATGTCACCGGCGCCGTGGCCGTACGCGCTCTCCACCACGACCCGCAGCGGGCCGGGCAGGGTGTGCACGTCGGGCAGGGTGCCGCCGCTGCCGGAGCTGGACGCCGGGATGCCGAGCTGGGCCAGCCCGTCGGCGGTGTAGTCCTTGACCTTGTGGGCCAGCACCGCGCCGAGGGCGGATACGCCGATCGCGCCGCCCAGGCTGCGGAAGAACGCCACCACCGAACTGGCCGCGCCGAGCTCGTGCGGGCCGACGGTGTTCTGCACGGCGAGGACGAGGTTCTGCATGGTCAGGCCCAGGCCGACGCCGATCAGCACCATGTAGACGCTGAGCAGGGTGAAGCTGGTGTCCGCGCGCAGCGTGCCCATGAGGGCGAAGCCGATGGTGAGCAGCACCGAGCCGGCCACGAGGAACCGCTTCCAACGGCCGGTCCTGGTGATGATCCGTCCGCCCACCGTCGAGGCGACGAGCAGGCCGAGGATCATCGGCAGGGTCATGAGGCCGGACATGGTCGGGGTCTGGCCGCGGCTGATCTGGAAGTACTGGCCGAGGAAGATCGACGCGCCGAACATGCCGACACCGACCGCGATGCTGGCGACGACGGCGAGGCTGATGGTGCGGTTGCGGAACAGTCGCGGTGGGATCATCGGCTCGGCGGCCCGGGTCTCCACCCGGATCGCCAGCGCGCCGAGGACCAGCGCGCCGAGCACCATGACGGCGGTCTGCCAGGACGCCCAGGCGAACTGGTCGCCGGCGAGCGAGACCCAGATCAGCAGCACCGAGACGGCCGCGGTGATCAGGGTGGCACCCCACCAGTCGATCTCCGCCTTACGCTTGATCACGGGCAGGTGCAGCGTCTTCTGCAACACGATCAGCGTGACGATGGCGAACGGCACGCCGACGTAGAAGCACCAGCGCCAGCCGAGCCAGGAGGTGTCCACGATCACGCCGCCGATCAGCGGGCCGCCGATGGTGCCGACGGCCATCACGGCACCGAGGTAGCCGCTGTAGCGACCCCGCTCGCGCGGGGCGATCATCGTGGCCATGATCACCTGGGCCAGTGCGGTGAGGCCGCCCGCGCCGATGCCCTGGACCACCCGGCAGGCGATCAGCTCACCGGTGCCCTGCGCGAGGCCGGCCAGCACCGAGCCCAGGACATAGATCCCCAGGGCGAGCTGGACCAGGGTCTTCTTGCTGGTCAGGTCGGCGAGCTTGCCCCAGATGGGGGTGGTCGCGGTGGTCGCGAGCAGGGCCGAGGTGACCACCCAGGTGTACGCGGACTGGCCGCCGTGCAGTTCGGTGATGATCCGCGGCAGCGCGTTCGAGATGACCGTGGAGGAGAGGATCGCGACGAACAGGCCCAGCAGCAGGCCGGAGAGTGCCTCCAGGATCTGCCGGTGGGTCATGGTGACGGCGGTCGCCTGGGTGGGCGCTGTCGCCTGGGTCATCGTTGTTGCCTCCGAGCGGAGTCGAGGTGGAACGGCGGTTGACCTGGTACGCGTGGGCCGCCTGGGAGTTGCCCGAAGCAACCGTATGCCTTGGTTGCCTGAAGCAACAACTTGTTGGACCGGCGCCGTATTCCCCGCCGCGCGGCGCTACTGCCAGGAGTCGTTGAACCGACCCAACAGCCGGGCGAACTCCTCGACATCCCGCTCCGGCCAGCCGTCCAGGGCCCGCAGGAACTCCCCCAGCCGCGCGGCGCGGGCCACGTCGAACCGGTGCTGCCCCTCCTCGGTGAGACTGATCTGCGCGGCCCGCCGGTCGCTCGGGTCGGGGTCGCGGTGGACCAGCCCGAGCACCTCCAGCGCGTTGATCTGCCGGCTCAGCGTGCCCTTGCCCACGCCGAGCCGCGCCGCCAACTCGGTCAACCGGATCGACCCACTACGCCGCAACCAGAGCAGCAGCCCGTAGGTGTTCGGTTCGAGGTTCGGGTGCACCTCGCGGGCGATCTCCCAGGAGACCGCCCGGCCACGACGCAGCAGAGCGGTCAACTCGTGCTCGACCGCCCGGATCGGCTCCGGCAGGTGCTCATCCACGGCCTAGAGACTACGGCGCGGTCGACCCGCCGCCGCCCGAGAGTCGGCGTCGCATCACCGGGCGTAGCAGACCGTCCTTCGTGGTGCCCTCGATGGTCACGTCAGCACCCCGCCCCTGATGGGTCAGCGTGGCGACCGCGTTGCCGAAGTAGGGGCCGGCCAGCTTGCGCCAGCGCACCCCCGGGCGGCGGACACCCGCCGAGCGGGCCAACGCCCGGGTCGCCCCGGCCGGCCCGGCCGACCAGCCCAGCCGCATCAGCGGACGGATGCCGGCCGGCACCTGGTTGTGGATCGGCGAGCAGGTGAGCTGGTGTACGGGAGTGACCACCGCCGGGTCGGCGAACCGGGCCCGCGCCACGTACGAGTGGTGCACGTCCCCGGAGAGCACGCTGATCGACGCCGGCGGGGCGTACGCCGGACCGGCGCCCACCCGTGCGCCGGACTCCCTCGGGGTGCCGGTGCCGATCCGGGCGAACGTCTCCGCCATCGCCTCGAAGGAGCGCCGGAACGCGGCCCAGTGCTCCAGGTCCAGTGCGCGGCGCAGCTTCTCCGCCCCGCGCGCCACCCACGGCCGGCGCGAGTCCGCCAACTTCTCGTTCCATGCCTCGATGTGGTGGATGCCCTGCGGCAGCAGCCACGGCAGCGAAGCCCCGACCACCAGGTGGTCGTAGACCCCGTGCGCCTGGTCGAGGAACCAGGACCACTCACCCGGCGGCAGCATCGCCCGGCTGCCCGCGTCGAGCACCCGGCTGCACCGGTTGTCCAGCATGACCAGCCGGGTGCGTCCCAGGTCCAGTGCGTAACTCCACTGGTACTGCACGGCGCGCCAACGCTCCGTGTCGTGCGCCAGGTCGGACTCCTGATCCACCCGGTGCCCGAACTCGCGCAGCACGCCGGTCGCGTCCTCGGCGGCGGCGACCTTCGCGAAGACCGGGTCGGCGGCGATCTCGTCGGGGGACAGGTTGCCCAGATGCTGGTAGACCCAGTACGAGGCCAGCCCGCTGCCGATCCGCTCCGGCCACCACGGCTGCTCGCGCATCTCGGCACGCCACGCCGCCGAGGTGTTCCAGTCGTCGATGATCTCGTGATCGTCGAAGATCATCACGCTCGGCACGGTGGACAGCAGCCAGCGGATCTCCGGATCGCGCCACGACTCCAGGTAGAGCTTGGTGTACTCGTCGAAGCTCACCACCTGGTCGGCCGGGGCACCCTTGGGCCGCCGCCGGCGCCGGCGCAGCAGCCGGCGCACCGTGGGCGAGGTGACGTCGGCGTAGACCTGGTCACCGAGCAGCACCAGCAGGTCGGGCAGCGGGTTGGACTCCGGGTCGGCCATCAACCGCCGGGCGTACGCGTCGAGCGCGTCCGGCGGCAGCTTGCGGGTGGTGGCGTGCTGGGTGGTCTCCCGGCACGAGCCGAAGATCAGATTGACCGGCTGGTCCCGGTCGTCGGCGGCCCGGGTGCGGATCACGCTCGGCGGGAAGCCGCTGCTCGGCACCGGCCAGACCACCTCGTCGTCGACCAGCACCTCGTAGGTGGTCGCGCTGTCCGGGGTGAGCCCCTCCACCACGACCAACGCGTAGTGGTGGTCGTACGCCGAGAAGGTGGGTGCGGTGCCGGTGGCCCCGTCGGCGGTGCGGACGGTGACCACGGCGGGCGCCGCCGTCTCCACCCAGATCGTCGCCCGGGTGTCCACCACTCGCCGCAGGAGTGGGCCGATGAGAAGGTGTGCGGCGGGCATGCGGCCGAGCCTACCGCCGGTTCCCCGCACCGGCCGCGTGCGGTGGCTGAGACCCCGGGCGCCGCCCGGCCGGCGGTTGGCTGAGACCCCGGGCGCCGCCCGGCCGGCGGTTGGCTGAGACCCCGGGCGTCGCCCGGCCGGCGGTCGGCTGCGATCCCGGGCATCGCTCGGGGTGCGGTGGCTGGGACGCCGCCGCCGGCATCTGACAGGATTCCGGCATGGCCGAATATCTCGTCCTCGCTCTGGTCCTGCTCGGTGTGCTGATCGCCGGCACAGTCGGGCTGGTCGTGCCGCGTCTGCGGCGGCGGCCCGAGCCTCCGCTGCCACGCACCGAGGTCGACACCCGGGCCGAAGAGGATCTCGCCGGCCCACCGGTCGAGGCACCCGAGTCCGATCTGTCCACCGGTGTCCTGGTCGAACCGCCGCCGGTGCTCGAGGCGCCCGCGCCGACCGTGGAGGTGCCCGAGCCGACCGCCGGGCGGCTCGTCCGGCTCCGCTCGCGGCTGTCCCGCTCGCAGAACGTCTTCGGCAAGGGCCTGCTCGGCCTGCTCGCCCGCGACCACCTCGACGAGGACGTCTGGGAGGAGATCGAGGACAGCCTGATCACCGCCGACGTCGGCGTCGACGCCACCCGCGACATCGTCGACCGGCTCCGCGAGCGGACCCGGGTGCTGGGCACCCGCTCGGCCTCCGAGCTGCGCGCGCTGCTCGCCGCCGAGCTGGTCAACGCGCTCGACCCGACCCTGGACCGCTCGCTGCGGACCGCCCCGAAGGACGGCGTCCCCGCGGTGGTCCTGGTCGTCGGCGTCAACGGTGCCGGCAAGACCACCACCTGCGGCAAGATCGCCCGGGTGCTGGTGGCCGACGGCCGCACCGTACTGCTCGGCGCCGCCGACACCTTCCGGGCCGCCGCCGCCGACCAGCTGGAGACCTGGGGATCGCGCGTCGGCGCGGAGACCGTCCGTGGCCCGGAGGCCGCCGACCCGGCCAGCGTCGCGTTCGACGCGGTCAAGCGCGGCATCGACACCGGCGTGGACACCGTGCTCATCGACACCGCCGGCCGCCTGCAGAACAAGGTCGGCCTGATGGACGAGCTGGGCA
Organism: Micromonospora sp. ALFpr18c; assembly: GCF_008868155.1. Taxonomy (GTDB): domain Bacteria; phylum Actinomycetota; class Actinomycetes; order Mycobacteriales; family Micromonosporaceae; genus Micromonospora. The sequence continues at coordinate 3,343 of NZ_WBKR01000090.1, read as the reverse complement.
AGGTCAAGCGCGTGGTGGAGAAGCAGGGTCCGATCGACGAGACACTGCTCATCCTCGACGCCACCACCGGGCAGAACGGCCTGGAGCAGGCGCGGGTCTTCACCGAGGTGGTCAACGTGACCGGCGTGGTGCTGACCAAGCTCGACGGCACCGCCAAGGGCGGCATCGTGATCGCCGTGCAGCGCAAGCTCGGCATCCCGGTGAAGCTCGTCGGCCTCGGCGAAGGCAAGGACGATCTGGCCCCGTTCGACCCCGCGCAGTTCGTTGACGCGTTGCTGGGGACCGAGGCCACCGGACGGGACGCGTAGTCTCGGGTGACCACTGACGATCGCGCGTACGCGGGCTGGCGTGACCCCGGCCACCCCTCGCAGCGCCTCGGGAGACCGTACGTGACTTCGCAGGAGATCCCGCTGCACGGCGGCAACGTGAGCACCGTCGTCCGCGTGGGGGACACGGTCCGTCGCAACGCCGGACCGTGGACCCCGTCCGTGCACGCCCTGCTGCGTCACCTGGAGTACGTCGGGTTCACCGGGGCGCCCCGGGCGCTCGGTATGGACGAGCGCAACCGCGAGGTGCTGTCGTACCTGGAGGGGGAGTGCGGGGAGTACCCGCTCGCCCCGCACTGGGTGACCGACGAGGCGCTGGTGACCGTCGCCACCATGCTGCGGATGTTCCACGACGCCCAGTACGGCTTCACGCCGCCGCCGGGAGCGGTCTGGCGCTCGTTCGGGCCGCCGCCGCCGGACACCGAGGTGATCTGCCACCACGACGCCGCGCCGCACAACGTGATCTGGCGTCCGGACGGCACGCTGGGGCTGATCGACTTCGACCTCGCGTCGCCCGGCGCCCGGATCTACGACGTGGCGTACGCGGCCTGGACGTGGGTGCCGATCTTCGCGGACCGGGATTCGATCACGCTGGGCTGGAAGCGTCCGGACCGGCCGCGCCGGTTGCGCCTCTTCGCCGACGCGTACGGGCTGATCCCTCGGGACCGGCACCGGCTGATCCGGACCATCCGCAAGCGGATCGTGGACCACGTCGAGGGGATCCGCCGGATGGCCGCGGCCGGTGAGCCGGCGTTCGTCCGGATCGTGCACAAGGGGCACCTGCGCCGGCCGATGCGCGACCTGCGGCTGCTCGACTACGAGCGGCACGCCCTGGAGAACGCCCTCCGCTGAGCGGTGACCGGTCGATGCTCGGGCGGTCCCGGCAAGCGGGCCGGCCGATGGGCCTGGCCGGTCAGCCATCGACGCCCGCCGTCCGGGCGATCCACCACCGTCCATGCCGCGTACTGTGCGGACTTCGTGACACGTACGAAACAACCCGTCACCAAACGGAAACCAGCACGGGACCCTGGGTGAAACAGCCGGCCGCGAAGCTTCCGCGCAACCGGCCTACGGGCGACGCTGCCCCGGAAAGCCGCGAAGGAGGACTTCACCTTTAGGAGGCCAGCGTGCCTGAAGCACCGACGATCGACGGCGCCAATACCACATGGCTGCTGGTTTCGACCGCGCTCGTGCTGCTCATGACCCCCGGACTGGCGCTGTTCTACGGCGGCCTCAACCGGGCCAAGGGCGTACTCAACATGATGATGATGAGCTTCTCCGCCATCGGGCTCATCTCTATTCTGTGGTGGTTCTACGGCTTCAGCGTCGCCTTCGGGACCGACGTGAACGGCTTCTGGGGCGACCCGGGCGCATACCTCGGCACCAAGACCTTCCTCGCCGAGACCGACCTGTGGGGTGCCACGGCGGAGAACCCCAGCGGCATCGGGATTCCGCTCTACGTGTTCATGGCCTTCCAGATGGTCTTCGCGGTGATCACCGTCGCGCTGATCAGCGGTGCCATCGCCGACCGGGCCAAGTTCGCCGGTTGGCTGCTCTTCGCGTTCGGCTGGGCCACCCTGGTCTACTTCCCGGTCGCGCACTGGGTGTGGGGCGGCGGCATCATCGGCGCCGACATCCACGCACTGGACTTCGCCGGTGGCACCGCGGTGCACATCAACGCCGGTGCGGCGGCCCTGGCCGTGGCTCTGGTGCTCGGCAAGCGACTCGGCTGGCCACGTGAGGGCATGAAGCCGCACAACATCCCGCTCGTCGCGCTCGGTGCCGGTCTGCTGTGGTTCGGGTGGTTCGGGTTCAACGCCGGCTCGGAGCTGACCGTCGACTCGGTCGCCGGTCTCGCCTTCATCAACACGCAGCTCGCCACGGCGGCGGCGGTGCTCGGCTGGATCGCGGTCGAGTGGATCAAGGACCGTAAGCCGACGATGGTCGGTGCCTCGTCCGGCGCCATCGCCGGCCTGGTCGCCATCACCCCGGCCTGTGGCTTCATCGCCCCGTGGGCGTCCGTCCTGCTCGGCATCATCGCCGGTGCGGTCTGCGCGCTCGCCGTCAGCCTCAAGTACCGGCTCGGCTACGACGACTCCCTCGACGTGGTCGGCGTGCACTTCGTCGGCGGCTGGATCGGGTCGCTCTGGCTCGGTCTCTTCGCCACCAACTCGGTCAACGCCGCGATCTCCGACGTGGTGGGCGCCTCGGACGGCCTCTTCTACGGCGGCGGCGCGACCCAGCTCGGGCGGCAGGCCCTCGCCGGCCTGATCGTCACCGCGTGGTCGTTCGGCATCGCCTGGGTGCTCGCCTTCGTCATCGAGAAGACCATCGGCTTCCGCGTCAAGGGCGAGGCCGAGGTCGAGGGCATCGACATCGCCGAGCACGCCGAGAGCAGCTACGACCTGTCCCCGGCGGGCGGCGGCACGGGCAGCGCGTTCGCGATGGCCGGCATCGGCACCCCCGGTGGCGGCACCACGAGCGCCGCCAAGCCGGAGGCGGAGCCCGCCGAGCCGGTCAGCGAAAAGGTCGCCGGTTAACGTTCCTGGGATGGAGGGGTTGGACATGAAGCTGGTGACCGCGGTCATCAAGCCGTACCAACTGGACGCGGTGAAGGAGGCCCTGCACGCCCTCGGGGTGGCCGGGCTGACCGTCAGCGAGGTGCAGGGGTACGGGCGGCAGAAGGGGCACACCGAGGTCTACCGGGGTGCCGAGTACACGGTCGAGTTCCTGCCCAAGATCCGGGTCGAGGTGCTCACCGACGAGATCGACGTGGACAAGGTGGTGGACGCCATCGTCGGCGCCGCCCGTACGGGCAAGATCGGCGACGGCAAGGTCTGGGTCACCGGTGTCGAGGAGGTCGTCCGGGTGCGTACCGGCGAGCGCGGCCTCGACGCTCTCTGATCCGGCCACGACCGACATGACCTCGTTGATCAAGGGGAACGCGTCCGGGCACACCGGTGACGGTGACGCGAACCTCTTGATCAACGAGGTCGTCGGCGTACGCGGGGGGATCG